>DALYUO010000324.1:4764-4990 GCA_031981225.1 Pararcticibacter sp. | reverse complement strand
GTTAGCTTTTGAAATATGCTTTTGCTTTTTCCTGAAATTCATTTGATCTCCTTCTTGAAACCGGGAGTGACGTTTTATCATCTAACAGCACCTGGAGTCCGTTTTTATGGGAATAGCCTTTTACGTATCTGAAATTGACGATCACTGACTTATGGATCCTTACAAAGTTCTGTCGATCCAGCATTTCTTCAAATTCCTTCAGCGGTTTAGAAATGATGATTTTCTC
>DALYUO010000324.1:4060-4754 GCA_031981225.1 Pararcticibacter sp. | reverse complement strand
GCTCTGAAGATGGAATACTGAATAATTGGAGTCGGCCTCTATATAAACGATATCTGCAGTATCAATTACATCAAAACCGTTATTATGCGTTAAGGTTATTTTATTCTCGCTACTTGTGGAAAGGGAACTGTTTGCAGTGTAGTCATGCAAACTATCGCCCCCATCAGCTACATTCTTAGCTATTAGTTCTACGCGGTCGCCGGCTTTTTTTACAGCCAGTTTCAGTTCATCGATATCAATAGGTTTCAGCAGGTAGTCAATTGCACTTGCTTTTAACGCTTTGAGCGCATACTGATCATAAGCTGTTGTGAAAATTACCATAATGTTTTTTCTCTCCAGATCGGGGAGAAGGTCAAACCCACTTTCTTTAGGCATTGCGATATCCAAAAATATGAGGTTCGGCGACTGCTCTCTTATCTGTTCTCTTGCCTCTGCTACTGATTTTGCAATTCCACCCACAACTACATCCGGGCAGTGTTCCTGAAGTAAAAAATACAGCGATTTCCTGCTGTATTCCTCGTCGTCAACAATAAGGGCATTTAGGGCCATATAAAGGGTAATTTTTGTGAAATTACCTAAAATAAATTAAAAAGCCCGTATGGGGGGAGTTTTGAATTATGAGTTATGAATTATGGATTATGAGTTGTGGGTTGTGTGTTGCAGGTTACTTTCGACTGCAGCAATTGGATTTAGT
>DALYUO010000324.1:0-4050 GCA_031981225.1 Pararcticibacter sp. | reverse complement strand
GGATTTAGTGTCGACTTTAGGATTCTAAATTTTGTATTCAACTCTGAGCTTTACTCTCGCAACCCAGAACTCGCAACCTGCAACATTAATTAATAATTAATTGTTTGTTGCTCTATTTGAGGCGGGATTTCCCTGAATCCATATTTCTGATTACGCAGTTGCGGTTCAAAGCCCGCTTCCAGGATTGCCTGCTGAATTCCAGCTGACGTAAACCGATGGGGAGCGCCTGCTGCACTCACTACATTTTCTTCTATCATGATTGATCCGAAGTCGTTAGCGCCGGCGTGTAAACATATCTGTGCTACGTTTTTGCCGACTGTAAGCCAGGAAGCCTGAATGTTTTTAATATTCGGAAGCATGATCCTGCTTAAAGCAAGCATCCGGATGTATTCATCGGCACTAACCTCATTGCTGATTCCCCGCACTCTTTTGAGTAAGGTTCCATCGTCCTGAAACGGCCATGGAATAAATGCAATAAAGCCGTTGGCATCCTCTGGTTTTTCGGACTGCACCTGTCTGATCCAAACAAGATGTTCAAATCGCTCTTCTATTGTTTCTACATGGCCGAACATCATCGTTGCAGAAGTTGTAAGGCCTAATTTATGTGCTGCACGCATTACATCAAGCCATTCCTGTCCTCCGCATTTTCCTTTGGAGATCAGGCGTCGTACCCTGTCATTAAGGATTTCGGCGCCTGCACCAGGCAGGGAATCGAGGCCGGCATCCATCAAAGCCTGTAAAACATCAGTATGACTCATGCCTTCCAGTTTTGCAATATGTGCTACCTCGGGCGGACCAAGAGAATGCAGCTTCAGAGAGGGATAGAGCTCTTTTAATTGTTTGAACAACGTGGTATAGAATGATAATCCGAGGTCGGGATGATGGCCACCCTGCAATAAAAGCTGATCGCCCCCGAGTCTGAAGGTTTCTTCTATCTTAACTTTATAAGTTTCTATATCCGTTATATAGCTCTCAGCGTGACCGGGACGGCGGAAAAAGTTGCAGAATTTGCAGTTTGCGATACAAACATTGGTAGTGTTTAAGTTGCGGTCTATTTGCCAGGTGACTTTGCCATGCGGCACTTGTATTTTACGTAATTCATTGGCAGTATACATCAATTCGGATGTAGTCGCATTTTTGAACAGGTAAACACCTTCTTCTATTGAAAGAAACTCAAAAGCCAAAGCCCGCTGTAGCAAATCCCTTGTATCCATTGCTGCAAAGATAAATAGCAATCAGCAATGAGCAATCAGCAATCGGATTTTATTTGTGATTTATGATGTTCGACTTACAAATAATTTAGCAGTCAGTTTCATTGAAGTCAGTTTCTATTATGGGAAATGCCGGTTTTTACTTTTGGAAAACAGCGGGCGACAGTTATTTTCTAAAGCAATCGGCAATGGCTAAGGGCCAACAGTCCAAGGTCAAAGGCTAACGTTCGGCGTCTAATATGTTATTTACAATCTTGACGGCATGTTCGCGCGAATTTTCAATAAAATAGGTATGGGTATCCATGCCTCCGCAAACGACTCCTGCCATGTAAACGCGGGGAACGTTGGTTTCCATCGTGTCGGGATTATGAGAAGGAAGCTTTCTGTCGTCTATCGAGCAGTTAATCCCAATGTCCCTGAGAAAGTTGAAGTTAGGTCTGTAGCCGGTCATCGCAAGTACAAAATCGTTCGCAATGGTGATGTTTCCTTCGGTGCTTTCTATGTCAATTTCGCTTTCGCGGATTGCAGTTACCCGGGCATTAAAATAGGCTTTTATACTCCCTTCTTTAATCCGGTTTACTATATCTGGCCGCACCCAGTATTTTACCCTGGAGTCGATTTCATCGCCCTTGATGATCATAGTGACTTCGGCTGATTTCCTGTAGGTTTCAAGCGCGGCATCTACAGCTGAATTCCCTGCTCCAATAACAGCAACTCTTTGCATTGCATAATAATGCGGGTCCTTATAATAGTGACTTACTTTTGGCAACTCTTCTCCTTCGATATTGAGCTTTACAGGCACATCGTAAAATCCGGTGGCCACTATGATGTTTTTCGCAATATAAGTGGCTTTGGTAGTCTCGACCAGAAATTCGCTCCCGGTTTCTGATACTTTGGATACCAGTTCGAAAAGGCGGATATTGAGATTATAATGAATCGCAGCCCGGCGGTAATACTCCAGGGCTTCTGCCCTTGTAGGCTTCAGACTGATGGATACGAACGGAATGTCTCCTATCTCTAGTTTTTCCGACGTAGAGAAAAAAGTCATGTTGGCCGGATAATTATATAAGGAATTTACAAGGCAGCCTTTTTCAATAATTACATAGGAAAGGCCGGCTTTACCCGCTTCAATTCCACATGTAAGGCCAATAGGGCCAGCGCCTATGATCAAAACATCAGTACGGAGCATAATTATCGGATTAAGATAGGGGACAATAAGAACGTTTAGCCCGGTTAAAGCTAAAGAGTTTGAAATAAGCCGCAATATGCTTACTCCAAACTCTTTTTATTTTATTATTTGCCCGCTGCTTTTGCGTGGTCGGCAAGAAACTGTGCCAGTCCGTTATCTGTTAAAGGGTGTTTTAACAGTCCGACAATAGCAGATAGGGGTGCAGTAATGACATCAGCTCCAATTTTAGCACATTCGATAACGTGCATAGAATGGCGTACTGAAGCGGCTAATATTTGCGTCGCGTAACCGTAATTGTCGTAGATGGTTCTGATATCTTCTATCAAAGTTAGTCCGTCTGTAGAAATATCGTCAAGCCGTCCAACAAAAGGAGATACATAAGTAGCTCCAGCCTTAGCAGCAAGTAAAGCCTGCCCTGCAGAGAAAACCAGAGTGCAGTTTGTTTTTATGCCTTTAGAGGTGAAATACTTAATCGCCTTAATTCCGTCTTTTATCATTGGAACCTTTACAACAATTCTTTCATGCAGTTTTGCCAGTGCTTCTCCTTCAGCAACGATCTCATCGAAAGTTGTGGCTATAACTTCAGCACTCACATCGCCATCTGTAATGTTGCAAATAGCTTTATAGTGATTGATGACATTTTCATGCCCTGTAATTCCTTCTTTAGCCATAAGGCTGGGATTGGTTGTTACGCCATCCAGTACTCCCATGTCGTGGGCTTCTTTAATCTGAGCAAGATTTGCTGTGTCAATAAAAAATTTCATGTAGTTTAATTAATATGTTGAAAGGATCTGTCTGTGAAATAATAGTAGATTAATGCCGCAACGGAAATTGCCAGCCGGGAGGGCTTATCAATTGTCAGGCTGTTGTGAGATGGAGCTATATCGGTCATGAGCTAATTGTCAAATTAACAATTGACAAATTAGAGAAAAAAAAAGTGGGCTAGCACCTTCTATCGCACCGCTACAACCCTCTACCCTTGCTGCGTTCCCACCCTGGGGGAGTTCAAGAGGAGCTGGTCGTAGAAGACTAACCCGGGGCAAATATAGCAAATATGCGGAAGGTTAAAGAATCAATTTGAATATTTTTAAAATAAGCCGTACATTAGAAATTCCTCTACGCGTTAGTGATTCTGCGAAATTGTTTGAGGAAAAGTATGATTTAATATTTTGTCAAGTTTTTAGTTTTAATTTTATTAATTTGATAAAATATATTATGTTTGCTATTGCAGAATTGAAGAATAAACAAAAATTGTTGAATTGTCCTAATTTTAAGGTGAAATCCTTAATTTCGTAATATTTGCATTATAAATCTGATGAAACAAATCGAAAATGAGCAGCTGGGATTGTATCGTCCTGAATTCGAACATGACTCTTGTGGAGTAGGCTTTATTACACATATTGACGGCCACAGGTCACACCAGATCGTGTCAGATGCTTTAACTATTCTTGAGAATATGGAGCATAGAGGCGCGTGCGGATGCGATCCGGAAACCGGGGATGGTGCCGGAATTTTATTACAGATACCTCATGAGTTCCTGATAGAGGAATGTATTTCACTCGATATTCATCTGGGTGAGCCAGCTCATTATGGTGTTGGTATGATCTTCTTTCCGAAGGATATTACTGCGAGAGAATCATGCCGTACTGT
>DALYUO010000323.1:4781-4994 GCA_031981225.1 Pararcticibacter sp. | reverse complement strand
CATTTAGTCCAAATTGAGTTTAGTTCCCAGGCGTTCAGAGTCAGGCTTCCTTCTCCGTTCTCAGCAAAAGCGGATATTCCCATCTGGCTGTCTGACGGAAAAGTTACAGCGCTGAATGAGACACTTCCGTCATTCGCAAATATTTCTACGGAAGATCTGTCGACAAAAATATGCAAACGAAGCTCCCCGTTATGCATGTTTACGGGTACATCA
>DALYUO010000323.1:0-4662 GCA_031981225.1 Pararcticibacter sp. | reverse complement strand
TCCCTCCATCAGGTTTAAACCAACAACTGCGCCTGCAGAGGGTTTAAATGTGGTTTCCAGCTCATAGCTGTTATGCTGCGGGGTAAAGGCAACCGGTGTCTTTCCCTTCAGTTTCATACTTGCCTGGTAAGGGGAAGTCCTCAGCTTTCGCAGCTGAGTGATTGGTTGCTGAAAAAGTTCGTATCCCTTATCAGTGTGCTTCAGACCAAAAGTTCTGGGGATTGATTCAAATCCTTTTCCCCAGGATGTGGGCACTTTGTTTGCATACTCCCAGTTTCCCATCCATCCGATAGCATATACAGTATCCTTCCCGTCATGATGTTCGTCGTAATTCCGCCACGTTCGTGTGGCATAATGATCCGGACCATAATCCAGCCAAAGTGCATGTTCTAAGCCCTGGTTCATGAGTTTATCCGAAAACAGGATATGATCGACTGCGATAAAAGCGGAGGCTGTATCGGCACCGTCATCGTTAATTTCGATGCGTGCCTGCCTGCCTTTTAAATCGCGCACATCCCAACCCCTCCACTTTAGTACGCTTGTATTGTCTCCCGAAGTCGTTCTGACGACTTTGTTATCTACAATCAGGTTGATACAGGTAGTGTCAGGATTATCTCCTCCCGCAATTAGAAAATTGACTGCATTATGTTTTATTTCAAAAGTTTTTGAAATAAGTTTCCCGGTTGCGGATTTCTTCAGGGAGGATCCGGCATAACGAACGCCCAGATAGTCTGTCATTTTCTCTTCGGCTACTGTTTGTTTAAAGGCCTCGCCGGTGTTCGTCCAGTTTGCCAGCCCGTTCTTTTCAAAATCATCAAACACAAGGCCTTCCAGGCCTTTGCCTGTGCTCAGATAGTCAACGGTTTGCCGATCGGGCTTAAATATTTTTCCGTCAAATTCGCCCGGAAAATACTGCACTTTATTAGGTCCGCGTCCTATCATCATCACCCATTTCTTTTTGCCAGTACCTGCTACCGGAACTTCGAAAAGATCAGGGCATTCCCAAAAGGAATTCCTGGCGCCTAGTCCTGTAAAGCTGCTGCAGAACTTCCAGTTCTTCAGGTCGGACGACTCGTAGATATGGATCTGCTGTACATCGGGCAGTGTCACCACCATTTTCCACATGCCAGAGGGTTTATACCAGAACACCTGCGGGTCGCGGAAGAATATTTTATTTATGTCAAGCACGGGGTTGTGCTGGTAGTATTGAAAGGTTAACCCGTTGTCGTTACTTACAGATATAGCCTGTGTTTCGGGTAGTGAGTCGCCGGGTAAATGGCGGGTATAGACGGCAATCATGCTATTTTTGCCAAACCCAGCGGTATTAGCACTGTCAACAGCAACGGAGCCGCTAAAGTAGGAAAAAGAGCCGTCATCCCCCTTCATCGGACGCGGCAGTTCTTTCCAGTGAACGAGGTCGGTCGAGGTAGCGTGTCCCCACCAGAACAGATGATATATCCCCTGATGGAACACCAGTCCGTCCGGATCGCCTATCCAGCCTTTCGCAGGGCTGAAGTGATAGAGTGGCCGGTACTTTTGGCCGGCCCTCTGCCCCTCTGTTTCCGGCCTTTTTTCCTGCGCATTCAGCACAACCGCAAATAGTAATGCACAAATAAAGAAGGTGGTGGAAATTGTTTTCATACTCACTTGTGTGAAGACAGTTTTAAATTGGTCACAGACAAACTTAAATTATCAGCCGCTATGCTCCACGCTGTGCCTTGTATACTGTAGATTCTGTTCGTGAGTGCCACTTTGTTATCCAGGTACAGCACCGCCACTGAGCCATCAACAATCAGGCTAAACTAAACGGGACTCGGGTAACTTCAACACCGTTATTATAGGCCGCAATACGGTTAGCTGCTGGTTCAAACTTTATAACATAACTGCTGCTATTACCTGCATTTGTGTTAAACCCGATGGATGCTGTTCCTGTCAAGTTGCTGAGCTTAATAGTACCTTTGACCTTGCTGGTAGTACTTAACGGAGAAAACTTACAGAGTGCCATGGCTGCCGACCCGTCAAGTGAGTAGTCTGATCCTGAATGAGTAACGGCACCCGACTGAGAGCTTAAAGCAGGGTCGGAATCCTGGTTGAAGTAGGCTTCCACCGCCGCCGGACTTTTTACAGTAAGGCCGTTTGCACCCGACGCGGTAAATTCATGTGAAATGAGATTGCCGCCCCACGTGAGGGCGCCCCCGTCGTTTTCGGATGCACGGCGGTGAGCCCAGCCCAGAGCATAAAAACTTGCGCCATTGCTCACAGGCCTGCCTGCATAAAACTGGTGCCCGTCGAACATGTCATAGCCAGAGGCTGGGCGTTGCCATGGCCCCGCCGTTGAACTTGCTACACGATAGTGGGTGCCGGGAGTATTGCTCCAGTCCTCGCTGAAAAACAGGTAGTATTTGTCGCCAGCCTTAATAATATCCGGGCACTCAAACATCAGGTAGTCGCCGTCTATATCCAATGGCCCCCGGATGGTCCAGGTGTCAGACGCCGGATTATCGGTTTTATAAACGAGAATTACTGCTTGGCCATTTTTCTTTGTACTCACCAGCATCCAGTACTCGGAAAACTCTGCATTGTAAAAAACATAAGGATCCCGAAAATCAGAACCTGAATAATCTTCCGACGCGCGTAAAATAAAACTACTCTTTTTTACCCAGGTTTTAAGGTCTTTACTTGTCGCATACATAACCGCTTCTCTTGTATTCCCTGGTGTCCAGCCAGGATTATTATTTTGCAGCCATGAAGTATTTCCATTAAAACCAGTGTAATAGTAATAGTAGGTATCGCCCGCTTTTACGACAGATCCGGTACCTATCAAGTGATCCTGGGTGTTAACATTGCCATAGGGAACGGCTTCCCCCAGATCTTTGAAATCCAAAAGATTCTTCGACGTGAACCGATGTATGGCGTGCTGTCCGGCGCTACTCTGCTTCACCTGATTAGGTGCATCATGCAAATAGAATATTTCAAACTGATCATTAAAATAATAGGGCATCACATCGCCTACCCATCCTGCCGTACTTCCTGTAGCTCCATCTGCAATAGGCTTAGGATAAATGTTAAACTTTGTTTCTGCAGGCGGTTCATAAGCTGGGAAATCTTTATCTTTTTTACAGGATAAAAGTGCAGTCATCAACGTTGCTGCGAGTATATATCTGTGGAATAGCATATAGTACAATTTTTAGTTCTGCTGTTACTGTTTTTTAATGTAGTCAATAGCGTTCCTGGTCATCCTCCTGATATTCGTGATATACAGGTTGCTGGTGCTGCCACCATTCAGTGGCTCGGAGTACCAGTCGTATGCACCAAAGCATATCACTGCCACGTTACCAGCGCCCGACGAAGATGGCCATTCGGCAATACCTACTCTTCCATTCAGTGCGTCGTCCCAGTTTTCTGAGGCGAGGTTAATCCCTCCTGTAGCAGCCCGCCATCCTGCGCCATCACCATATCCGCCCCATTCGTTTACAAACCACCAGGCCGTATGATTTTGTCTGAAAGTACCTTTCTGTAGCAACCAGGCCTTGCCGGGTTCATACGTCTCGACACCTGCAAATATTGGATGATCCTGATGAGTCTTGAAAGAGATTCCCCAGTTATTATTCGTCTCTATGAAGCCTGCACCATTAAAATCGCCGAATACATTATTGGGGCCACGGCCGGCGGGAACAACACCTAAGGCCTCTACATAGCGAGCGGCATAAGTCGTAAGCAGCAGCCCTCCTCCTGAACTACGGTAATCCTTAAGAGCCGTAACTACGGCATTGCTGAGAACAGCTTGCGGAAGATCCTGTGCAGAGTCATAATGCCACCAGATAGCTTTGTAGTTCGACAGGGAACGGCCGTTCTCTATGCTCGAAAACGACACATAATCCGCTGTTGGGTAAGTATTGAAGAACCAGTCGGCGGCAGCTTTTTCATCGGGATTGGTGATTGCCGCCCTGGAGCCTGCCATGCCGAGGAACGCGTATTCACTTACTGAATTGCTGATCACGTTGACAGTATAAGCAGCCATCTTTCCATTTAATGTAAGGGCATATGTTACCGGTCCGGAAAAGTTTTGTGAAACTCCGGATGCAGGTACAGATTGCACTCCAGGTTCAAGTTTAAGTACCGGTATCAGATTTGAGACATCAGTGCCGTCGGGCAGGATTAGAGAAATAATTTTGTCTTCGTGATTGATTGTTCCGTTAATATTACTGATACTAAAGGAGGTGATCGGTGGAGTAATTTTTGCAATGACATCATAATCACGGTAAAGATTTCCGGCGGTCACCCGGTATCTGACGATGCCGGTGAAGTTGAGCGTTGCCTCAAGGCCGGGTGAAATATGTGCGTTTGAAGGCAATTCTATCGTTGGCTTTAGCGATGTAACATCCGAACCAAAGGGGAGGTTCACCGTTATGGTACCAGCCTTGTTATCAATCAGGCCAGCCACACCGTTTACCGTAAAAGATTTTATCTGTACGTCGGCGTTGACGTCAAAGTCTGTGCTATTATCCTTGGTACAGCCTGCCCAAAGCAGGGTTATCCCAAGCAGCAGGCAAATTGATGCAAAATATTTTTTCATTATCTTTTTTCTTATAGTGATCAATAACCCGGATTCTGAACGTATTTTCCTTCGCTGTAAAATATTTGATTCTGAGGGATGGGCAA
>DALYUO010000322.1:3593-5034 GCA_031981225.1 Pararcticibacter sp. | reverse complement strand
CCTGGGGGCAGATCGCATTCAAGGACAAGGCCTTCTTTGATAGCCTGGAAGGTAAAGTTTATCCGTTTTGAGGGCTGCGCTAAAAGCTATTGATTACATTACAAGCTCGATGTACCATACTGCCAGATCCGAGTTTTATGAATAGTTAGAGACAATTAGAATGATTATTGAATTTCTATACAGATATTACTACACCTTCTTCGTTAAGCATTTGAAGGACGAGGAGATTGGAAGAACAGGAGGACCGGCATGGGCTCATACCATGATACAAATAACTACAGGGATTGGCCTGCTAATGTTGGGCGTAATTGCGCTCTTGCTGCATTGTCTTGGTTTGTTCAATTATTTAAAAGGGCTGGGTAAAATATACGGCATTTTTTTCATAGTGATCGTTCCTTTTGTGTTATTGTACTATATGTTATTTAAATATTATCACGTATCAAAGAAAACAGGCAAAACCCCTCGGTCTCATTATCAGGTTTCCAGAAGGTGGAACTTATTCTTTTGGTTCTTTTGGATTTTCTCCGTAATTCTGCCTTTCTGGGTGGCTTTAATTGGCAATGATGTTCTTTAAGTTCTTATTTAGAGATACTAACAGGGGAAAAGACACTAAGGAATAGAGCTAAATCGGAATCTATGGATACGGGAACAAAATAAGAGACAGTAAGTTATGCCGAAATCTTAAAAACTTAACCAAAGAACCTCACAAATTAAATGAGCCTACTTAGACAATTTCCTGTTGACAGACAGTTGGATATGATGGACTGCGGTCCCGCATGTTTGAAAACGATTGCGAAATTTTATGGTAAATATTATTCCCTGCAATACTTGCGAGAGAAATGTGGTTTATCCCGGGAAGGTGTCTCCTTTGTTGATCTGAGCTATGCGGCAGAGAGTATCGGATTAAGAAGTATAAGCATAAAAGCGACTATTCAGGATTTATATGAAAAAGTGCCGTTGCCTTGTATCATCCATTGGGCTAACAGTCACTTTGTAATTGTTTACAAAGTAGCGGCTAAAAGAATTTACGTTTCAGACCCGGCTAAAGGTCTTTTGAGCTATACCTATGAGGAGTTTGCGAAAAGTTGGTACAAAGCGGATTACGAATATAAGCACGGAGTACTCCTGGCTTTAGAGCCGCAATCTGACTTTAAACTTATTCATGAGAATGAAAAGAAGAACAGGAAAAAAACGATCGGGAACTTGCTGGCATATTTTACGCCCTATAAAAGAAACTTTGTGAATCTGTTTGTAGTGATGTTCATCGTGACGCTGCTACAGGCTCTTCTGCCCTTTATTTCTAAGGCTGTAATTGACGTAGGGATACAACGGGGGGATATTGATTTTATCAACATTGTATTGATTGCCAACATAGCGATTATCCTCTCAATAACTCTTTCGAATGCAGTTAGGGACTGGATCCTTGTTCATGTAACCTCGC
>DALYUO010000322.1:1553-3583 GCA_031981225.1 Pararcticibacter sp. | reverse complement strand
TATTTAATGAAGTTAATGAAGCTTCCGATTACGTTTTTTGAGACAAAACTTACAGGTGATATTCTGCAGCGAGCCAATGACCACGAGCGTATCCGAAGTTTCATTATGAATAACTCCCTGAACCTTGTTTTTTCAACGCTGACTTTTGTCGTTTTTGGTGTCATTCTCTGTGTTTATAATACGTTTATTTTTTACACTTTTCTGGGTGGCAGTATCTTATATGTAATTTGGGTGCTGGCCTTTCTTAAATTAAGAAAGAAGCTTGACTGGAATTACTTCGAGCTGATTTCCCGAAACCAAAGCTATTGGGTGGAAACAATAGAGGGAATGCAGGATATTAAAGTGAATAATTACGAGAAGGCGAAACGTTGGAAATGGGAAAATATCCAGGCACGACTTTATAAAGTGAACTTGCGTAGCTTAACGGTAAATAATGTTCAGAATCTTGGAGCTCAATGTATTGACAATGTTAAAAATCTGCTGATTACTTTTTTTTGTGCAAAGGCCGTTATCGCGGGGGAAATAACCTTTGGTGTCATGATTTCCACACAGTTCATCATTGGTATGCTCAGTGGACCGGTGCAGCAGTTCGTTGGTTTCATTATTTCAGCTCAATTTGCGCATCTCAGTTTTCTAAGGTTAAATGAAATACATCAGCTGGAAGAAGAAGACGAACATACAGGCAATAATAGTCTTGAGCTTACGCAAGACAAAAATCTGACGTTGAAAAATGTTTTTTTTCAGTATACAGGAACCGCTCCGATGGTCATCAAAGGTGTACATCTAACCATACCGGAAGGAAAGGTAACTGCGATAGTTGGTGACAGCGGGAGCGGTAAATCGACTCTTCTTAAACTGTTGCTCCGCCTATACCGTCCATCTTACGGAGAAATCCTGATAGGCAATATGAACCTTAACAACATCAGCCTTAAGCAATGGAGAGATAAGGTTGGGGTGGTGATGCAGGACGGGAAAATATTCAGCGACAGTATATTAAACAACATTGTGCTGGACGACGAAAAAATCGATTACGATCGACTGCGACATGCAGTTGAAACAGCTAATATTGCCGGAGAGATAGAGCAGTTGCCATTAGGATACCAAACCATGATGGGTGAGCGAGGAAGAGGTTTGAGCGGCGGACAAAAACAACGGGTGCTGATTGCAAGGGCGCTATATAAAAAACCGGATTTTCTGTTTTTTGACGAGGCTACCAACTCATTAGATACGATTAATGAGCAAAAGATTATGGCCTCACTAGAGAATGTTTTTAAAAATAAAACCGTGATCGTCGTGGCTCATAGGTTAAGTACAATTCGCAAAGCTGATCAGATTGTCGTCATGAGAAAGGGTGGTATAGTGGAAATCGGTACACATGATACACTTATGAAGCGTCATGGCCTTTATTATCAATTGGTGGAGTCGCAAGTTGATCTAATGAGTAGCATCGCCGGTCAGAGTATTGTTAAAGAAGAGAAGCAGGAGTCGAAAATAGATGCTCAGCTAATAGAAAAAATAGAACACTATATTGAAAACAATGCGACTCCGAAAGAAAACGGACAAAAGGTGCTCGATGTTGTAGAAAATAACAAAGAGACTGAAATAAATAGTTAGAATGCTTGATAATGGAACCTGAAGTTACATCAGAGCGATTTAAGAATGCGGAGCGTACAGAAGAAGTCCAGGCGATTATCGACCGCATGCCGTCCGGCTTTGGACTGCGGATCACCTTATTTGTATTCGGTCTGATAATTGTATTCTTTTCCTTTGGATGGATTATCAAATATCCCGACGTTGTAACCGGCATAATTACTATAAATGCGAGTAGTGCGCCAATTAAACTGGTTGCTCATAGTCCGGGCAAACTTCAGCTAAACGGGATCGAAAATTTTGCGAAGGTGAAAGAAGGTGATTATATTGGGGTGATCCAAAATGCCGCAAATTTAGATGATATACGGAAGATAGGACGTTTAGTAGGAGACTTTAACTTAAAGGACAGCAAAAGCTATGACAGGTTATCTTCTTTTCCC
>DALYUO010000322.1:0-1543 GCA_031981225.1 Pararcticibacter sp. | reverse complement strand
TCCCAAAAATGTACTTTTGGGGGAATTAAGCATTAAATATTTCACATTTCTCAATGCCCTTACACAAACAACACAGTATTACCAGGCCAATCCCTATGATAAGCAAGCAGAAGTGCTGAAGAAGTTAATTCTCGAATACAGGAAAATCCTTCACATTGCCGCGCTGCGAATCGGAATGAGCGAAAGAAATATGGGGCTTGTGGGCAAATTTTCCGACAGGGACTCTATCTTATTTTCTAAAAGAGTACTTGCTGAAGCAGAGAATGACAGATCACAGATCACGCTTATCTCCGCCCGCGATGCCTATCAGAATATGCTTAGAGAATATTCTGTTACCAATAGCCAACTCCAACAAACGGAGAATCAGTTGCAACAGACTATGATTCAAAAGATGGAAAAGGAACAGCAGTTGGAATTGGAGCTTATCACTGCTTTTACGGATTTTGAGGATAACTTCAAAGTATGGGAAGAGAAATACGTCCTGAAGGCACCACTGGATGGAAAGGTGCAGTTTTTAAAGTTTTGGACGGAAAATCAGTTCGTTCAAAGTGGAGAGCCGATCTTTACCATTGTACCACTTCATAATAATGTGTTGGGCCAAATGAATTTACCGGCACAGGGTGCAGGTAAGGTTAAAACAGGTCAGGAGGTCATTATAAAGTTGACAGACTATCCATATATGGAATATGGAAGCATTAAAGGTATAGTGTCTGATATTTCATTAACCACGAATATTGAAAATACAACAGAGGGACCTGTGGAGACTTATTTGGTGAATGTTTCCCTTCCGGATAAGTTAAGGACGAATTATGGTTCGGAACTTGGATTTCGATTTGAGACAAAAGGTACCGGTGACATCGTTGTTCACCAGCGTCGCCTTATTGAACGGCTGTTTGACAACTTAAGATATAAACTGAATCAGTAAGGGTGGCTAAAATGTGGTGAAAATTATGGAGTAGAAAACCTACCTTTGCGCCATGAACCATCTGATCGCCCCTTCTGTTCTTGCGGCCGACTTTGCCAACCTCCAGCGTGATATTACCATGGTAAATGAAAGTGAGGCCGACTGGTTTCACATCGATATTATGGACGGTGTATTTGTGCCGAATATTTCGTTTGGGTTTCCGGTGCTGGAGGCCATAAGGAAATATGCTGGCAAACCTCTGGATGTTCATCTGATGATCACTGATCCTGACCGGTATCTTGAGGCTTTTGCTAAGACGGGAGCGTCGGTGATTACGGTGCATTATGAAGCTTGTCCCCATTTACACCGTACAATCGCGGCAATAAAGGATTTGGGTTGTAGAGCCGGTGTTGCTTTAAATCCGCATACTCCGGTTCATTTGCTGGAAGATATCATTCAGGATGTGGATCTTGTTCTGATCATGTCTGTTAACCCTGGATTTGGTGGTCAGAAGTTTATTCAACGTACGTTTGAGAAGATCCGCGCATTAAAGCAAATGGCAGCGGAGAGAAATAACTCACTGCTTATTGAAGTAGACGGTGGAGTAAACCTTTCGAATGCAGGTCAACTTCTTTCATG
>DALYUO010000321.1:4703-5069 GCA_031981225.1 Pararcticibacter sp. | reverse complement strand
AAATAGCGAACTCGCCTTCGCAAGCAAATATCCCTAACACCAATACAAGAAAGAACTATGTTGGCGACCTGAAGTTCAGAAATCTCGATGGCGACAACGTTATTTTCGAGGGTTTAAATCAGGTTGGTAATTCGGGCGATAAGACAATTATTGGCAACTCGGAACCCAGGTACACTTACGGTTTTAACCTGTCGGGAGACTGGAGCGGGTTCTTTGTGTCGGCATTCTTTCAGGGGGTGCTGAAGCAGGATTACTACCCGGCTGCTGAGTCGCGTTTCTGGGGACAGTATAACCGGCCTTATAATAGTTACCCCAGATGGCACGAGGATAATCTGTTCAGAGAAGAGCTTGGCAATCTCGATGCCT
>DALYUO010000321.1:1681-4693 GCA_031981225.1 Pararcticibacter sp. | reverse complement strand
TTTCTGCAGGATGCGTCGTATATCCGGCTGAGGAATCTTCAGGTAGGTTATAGTCTGCCGAAACGTCTCGCTGCTAAGCTCTATGCCAGCGATGTGCGTCTTTATGTCTCTGCTGAAAACCTCTGGACCTGGTCGCCGATGTACAAATGGACCAAGGACACTGACGTTACCAATATTTATGGTTCAGATCGAGACCTCAGCGGCGGCGGCAGTGGCGATGGATATAACTACCCCATGCTGAAGGCCATTTCCCTCGGATTAAATGTTAATTTCTAATTTTTTAAGAACAAGATCATGAAGATATTCTATTCGATATTGACGGTGGTAATGATGATGTCGTTATCTTCCTGCGAGCTAAATGAAGTTCCTGTTGATACCGCAACAAACGAAGCTATTTTTGACTCTGAGGGTGGTATGGAACTCTATACGAATTCCTTCTACGATATATTGCCAAACCCGGATGTAGGGGTGTTCCAAATTGACGATGTTTCGGATGTGGTAGCGCGAAATGGTGTAGATAATTTTCTCGCCGTGAATGCTTTAAGTCCCATTACCAGCTCGGGGTGGTCATGGTCTGATTTGCGTAACATAAATTATTTCATAGAAAACGCAGAAAAGAGCAGTCTGGCCACTAAAAACAACTACATCGGTTTGGCCCGCTTCTTTCGTGCCCTGTTTTATTTTGAAAAAGTGAAACGCTTCGGCGACGTTCCATGGATAGACAGAACGATCGATGTAAACGATACAGTATCCCTCAAAGCACCGCGTACAAATCGCTTTGAAGTGATGGACAAGGTGCTGGCCGATTTGAATTTTGCGATCGAGAACATCACTTTGACTAAAGATGCAACTTGCACAAGGATTACAAAGAATGTTGCCAGAGCCTATAAGACCAGGATTTGTCTGTATGAAGCTTCCTTCCGGCGGTACCACACCGTTTACAAGCAGCAGGCGACGGCAAACCAATGGTATTCGGAGGTTGTAAGTGAAGCGAATAAGATCACCGGTTATTCTTTGCACCAGGGACAGTCATCTGATCGCTCATACCGCGAGCTTTTTATTACAAAAACCCCTTATGTCGACGAAACTATCCTCGCTGTAGTATTGGATGCAAGCCTACAAGTGTTTAGCTCTGCTAACCGGCGGTTCATCAGTCCAACTTATGGCAATCGCCCCAGTTTGACACGTCGCTTCATCAATACTTACTTAAAAATCGATGGTACCCCGTTTACAGCCGATCCGGCCTACAGCACGACTCAATTTGTTGACGAGGTAAAGGATCGCGACCTGCGGTTAAAGCAGACTATTCGTTCAGGGGACTATAAGAGGACTGAAAATGGGGTTCCTGTTGTTGCTCCTCCAAACTTCAATCAAACGTTTACCGGATATCAGCCTATTAAGTGGTCGTATGATGAAAGGTTTCCATACGATGACGAAAGCAGGAATGATAACGCTCATATCATTATGCGATGGGGGGAAGTACTGCTGAATAAAGCAGAAGCGCTGACGGAACTCGGACAGATGACAGATGTAGATTGGGCTGCCACTATCGGCGCCTTACGCCGCCGGGCCGGAATTACAGGTATCACTCTTACCACTATGCCAACCGCAGCCGATCCCTACCTTGTTAATTTTTACAAAGGCAAATTCACCAACCCCGTGTTGCTGGAAGTTATGCGTGAACGTGCTGTTGAGCTCATCTTTGAAGGTCTTCGGCCCGATGATTTGAAGAGGTGGCATATCGGTGAACTTTTTGAGGAAGCCGTAATGAATGGAATTTATGTACCGGCTTTAGGGGAGTATGACCTTAACGGAGACGGCATCAAAGATGTTTACTTCTACCAGGGAAGTAAGCCAACGTCTACAACTCCGGGTATAGCATTCGTCGATGTGAGCACTTCCAGCGCCGCCGGGAGAATACAGCTGTCAAACGGTACTTCAGGTGAGGTGATATTTAATCCCGGAGTTCGCGAATGGGAGGATAAAAAATATTTGTATCCAATTCCCCAGACAGACTATAATATGAATCCAGCTCTTGGTCAGAATCCAGGCTGGTAAAGAAAATCTAAAATCGTTTTACACTGGATGATCTCATTCCCTATGTATGGGGGATGAGATCTTTTCTTTTTAGAGGTATCGTCGCAGCAGGCAGTCCGTCGACGTAAACTGTTGTCTGTCGACAGTCCTGAATTGTTAAACCCCGGCACATAAATTTGTAACTTTAAAAGTAACATAACTGAACAGTATTCATGATGAAAAATATTTTACTCCTTTTGGTGCTGATGATGAGCTCGGCTGTATATGCCCGGCAAACGACTGTCGCCGACCCGTGGATCGATTCATACATCAAAAATGAGATGAAAGAAATCGGTATCCCAGGCATGGCAGTTGCCGTCATCAGGAACGGCAAAGTACTTCATTGCAACACGTATGGTATAGCAAACATTGAGCATGACATTCCGGTTTCCGAAAGCACTGCTTTTCAAATAGCCTCTGTAAGTAAACTCTTTACCTCGACTTTATTGATGAAATGGATACAACAGAAAAAAATATCCTTGGAGGATAAGGTTTCGGCCTATATTCCAAATACGCCTGGGACCTGGAGCAAGATCACCATCGGACATCTTGTTGCCCATGAGAGTGGCGTTCCGTGGCCGGCATCCCTCGGCGGTTCCATTGGTATTGCAGCAACCGAGCCTTTCAAGGTCGACAGCATGCCGGTACTAATAGAGAAGCTAAAAGCTGCACCAATGAACTTCGAGCCCGGTACGAAACAGTCGTATGTAAACGGCGATTATTTCCTCCTCCAGTACATTATAGAAAAAATTGGAGGTCAGCCCTTCGAACAGGTTCTCAAGAAAGAGGTCTTCGATCAGATCGGAATGTCAAACAGCGGGTACGATGTTGAGCAGCGCGACCTGAGGGTGTTAACTATGGTTCCATTAAAGCACAAATCACAGAATTTTACTACAGGAAGAAATGGTCCGCTAATTTTTAAGAGCTTTTATGCAC
>DALYUO010000321.1:437-1640 GCA_031981225.1 Pararcticibacter sp. | reverse complement strand
ATGATGCTGGAGGCATGTTTTTGTCTATCCGGGATGCCCTAAAATGGACTATCGCTCTTGATAAACAAACGTTGATCAACGCTTCGATGCAGAAGGAAATGAAAAAAGAAACGGAGATCAAGGGAGGTTTCACCCAATTAGGATGGACCACTCAATTGAATAATGGCTATCAGGTCATCGGCCATAGTGGAGGTCCCGGACTAGGGGATATTCTTCGTGTCCCATCCGAAAAACTTACCGTTATAGTACTAAGCAATTTCGCGGATATGTATCCTTATATTTCCGGCAACATACTGCAGCATTATCTCCCGAAGTTCAAGCCACAGGAAATGCCGAAAACGCTGAAAAGAAACCTTGTCAGATAAATACGAGAGTTTTGTTATTGCAATGTATCTTGCCGTTTGTTGATGATTGTCTGGCAGCAGCCAATTAAATTATATTTTTGAATTTTATAGCGTAATTCAACAGAATGAAGAAGCCGATAGTTCAGCAGATTGCCTTTTGGTGCCTTGGTATCCTGGTGCTTACGCTGATCTATGGTACTGCCTACGATGATTACCGCCTGGGGTTTGCCGTAATCCTGATGCTGTTGCCGGTGCACATGGTGTATTTTTACGCTGTTTCTTACTGGATCATTCCAAGGTTCTTTTTTAGGCAAAAATACATCGTTACAGTGATAGCCTGCCTAACCGTGGCTATTTTGGTTGCGGTATTATATCGCCTTAACGAGATTCTTATTTCAGATCCCTATATCTTTAAATTTTACAAAGCTCAGGATCCGGCTTTCAGCTGGAGCAAGCTGGACGGTACGTTTATACAGCAGTTGCTCAGGCCTGGAGATTTTGTGAATGCGGTTGAAAGAAGTAATGTTATTGTATGGATAGGTATTTCGTTACGCTTTATTCAAATGTGGTATGAGCGGCAACAGGCTGCTGTACAGGCTGAGCTCAACTTTCTTAAGGGACAGGTACATCCTCATTTTTTGTTCAATACGCTGAACAATCTTTATGCGCTTTCGCTAAGCGAGTCGAAACAAACGCCAGGCGTGATCCTCGGTCTCTCTAATATTTTACGGTATATGCTATACGAATGTCGTTCGGACGAAGTGCTCCTGAAACGCGATATAGAAATACTGCAAAGCTACGTTGCCCTTGAAAAGATCCGTTATGAAGAACGGCTTGATCTTAATTTTACGTTCCGTGG
>DALYUO010000321.1:0-427 GCA_031981225.1 Pararcticibacter sp. | reverse complement strand
CTTTTAAGCACGGAGTAAGCGAGACTGTTGATGCTCCATGGATAAGTATTGAATTGATGGTCCAAAATGATCAGCTGTTGCTGAAAGTAGCCAACAGTAAGCCCGAAGGCAGGGGGCCAGCAGGAAGAAGGGACTTTGAGAAGGTGGGTTTATCCAATGTGAAGAAGCGACTTGAACTGCTCTATCCGGGCAGATACACGCTTGAATTGGACGACGAGGATGAAGTGTACATTGCCGTGTTGAAGATCATACTATTCAGCCCGGCTTAATCAATGGAAAATGACCATAAGAACGTTAATTATCGATGATGAGCCCCACGCCATGGAGGTGATTGAGAAGTATCTTGCCAATTTTCCTGAGATTGAACTTGTTGCTACTTGCCATAATGCGATCAGGGCTTTTCAACTGCTGCAATCAACGAGGATTG
>DALYUO010000320.1:4833-5114 GCA_031981225.1 Pararcticibacter sp. | reverse complement strand
AATACGATTTCGCCCTCTTTGGGCTGGGAATCGAAGAGAAATTTTAAGATCAGAACAACACGAAACATGACTAACTCTCAGTACTTAGCCAAAGATACCACCGATACCATTGTAGCGCTGGCAACGCCCGCCGGGAGCGGCGCCATAGCCATCGTCCGCCTGTCGGGACCGCAAGCCATAGCCATTACCGATAAGGTATTCAGGGGTAAGGACCTAGCGAAGCAGTCGTCACATACCATTCACTTCGGAACCATCCGCGACGGCGAAACCATCATCGACGA
>DALYUO010000320.1:3630-4823 GCA_031981225.1 Pararcticibacter sp. | reverse complement strand
GAAGTACTGGTGTCACTCTTTGTAGCACCTCACTCTTACACAAAAGAGAATGTGGTAGAGATATCCACGCACGGTTCCAAATACATTATCGAAAGCCTCATCAGGCTTCTCATCCGGCAGGGTGCCAGGGCAGCAAAGCCCGGGGAGTTCACACTGAGGGCGTTCATGAACGGAAGTATGGACCTGTCGCAGGCCGAAGCCGTGGCCGACCTGATTGCTTCCAACTCGCAGGCCTCGCACCAGGTAGCCATGCAGCAGATGAGGGGAGGCTTTTCCAGCGAACTCCGGCAGCTTAGAGAACAGCTTATCCACTTCGCTTCGCTGATAGAGCTCGAGCTCGACTTCTCCGAAGAAGATGTAGAATTTGCCAACCGCGAGCAGCTGCGAGCCCTGGTGTATAAGATCAACAGTGTGCTCTCCCGTTTAATAAAATCTTTTGAGCAGGGCAACGTGCTGAAGAATGGCGTTCCCATAGTGATCGCCGGGAAGCCAAACGTAGGTAAATCCACCCTGCTGAATGCGCTGTTGAATGAAGAACGCGCCATCGTATCCCACATTGCCGGAACCACGCGCGATACGATTGAAGACGAGATCACCATCCATGGAATCGTCTTCCGCTTTATCGATACCGCCGGCATTCGCTATACCGAAGACATTATCGAAGCAAAAGGAGTGGAGCGCACCAGGGAAAAGATGAAACAGGCAAAGCTGATCATTTACCTGTTCGACCCCTCGCAGAGCGCTGCCGAAATCCAGCAGCAGCTTGACGAAGCCACAGGCCTCGGCATGCGTGCCGTAGCCGTAATGAATAAAACCGATCTGGTTAGCGACCAGCAAAAATGGGAATTGAGCCACCTGCCCTTAAACTATATTTCAGCAAGAGACAAGCAGGGCATTGAAGAGCTGAAGGACGAAATACTCGAGAAAGTAAACCTGCATCATATCAATACCGACGACGTGATGGTAACCAACATCCGCCATGTAGAAGCCCTAAGGCACACCGAAGAAGCGCTCAACCGCGTCATCGCCGGTATTGAGGATCCGGTAACGTCCGATTTCCTTGCCATGGATATCAAGCAGGCCTTATACTATCTCGGAGAAATCACCGGCACAGTAACTACGGATGATTTGCTGGAGAACATATTTTCGAAGTTCTGTATTGGGAAGTAATTACAAAAACTACTTGGATATGC
>DALYUO010000320.1:2820-3620 GCA_031981225.1 Pararcticibacter sp. | reverse complement strand
AATTTTTTTATTAATAGTTGTTTTTTACACAAAGTCAACCTAATAAAGGCATGTTTTGACTTTATCAACTCTGTCTTCGATACCGTTGCACCCGACGTGAAAAATGCAATCCTTATCACCTATTGGGTCATTTAAACTTTTCAGGAAATACACCGGCAAAAACGTTACTTCCTGCACGTTTGGCTGAGGTAACCGAAAGCCTTAGACGATATCAAAATCAGGACCCAAATGACGACGTCAAGCAGTTCTTAAAAAGCTTAGAATGATATACGGTAAACTACTGTGTTCTGCAAACTACGACGGTACCTATGAGTACTTGTATTTCATATATATCGAGAAAAAATAGTAAAGATTCCTCGCCGGGCATAATTTAAACATAGTTTTATTTAGTCACCTCGTGCTTTACGCTCAATTCTTGGTCTAGCTTTTCGACAAATTGGCGTTCAAATACACTAGTCAACTGAGTTAAGAGTTTTACTTCAGTGCTTGAAATCTCTAAAGTAATAAAAATACAGGGATCTACATATGTTCGGGCGGTTCAAGCCAATGCCAGCATATTTATGGAAGGAGAGTGGCAAGTTGGAGTGGGGTAAATAATAACGTTTAAAATCTAATATTTACCATTATTTCTGATTATTGGCATATTTTAGATTTTCTAATATTTGCCACTTTTTTAAAATATTGGCGTTTATTTGATTATGAAGCGAATAGCAGAAGAGAAACTAGTCAATTTCTTTGCGGGTAAAGACATCTTTTCACGGCGGGATTTATTCGATTTTTTTGTCCAATCAGAGGACGGC
>DALYUO010000320.1:582-2810 GCA_031981225.1 Pararcticibacter sp. | reverse complement strand
AAAAGAGGGAACTTTAGGATGGCGGATTTACGACCTAAAAAAGAAAAGCATTCTGCATGAAGTTAAGCGCGGCTGGTACACACTTAACGTAAAACCAACCTATATGCCAGGCATCGATCACAAGGTTAAAAGGCTTGCAAGTATCTTTAATAAGAATTATGGGGATTCAAAATACTGTTTATGGGACATAAACTGGCTGAACGAATTCACTATCCATCAGTTCAGTCAGCAAATGTTCCTTTTTGAAACCGAAAAAGATTTGCAGGAATCGCTTGCCTATACCTTAAACGATAGCAGTTATCATGTAGTCTGGTCGCTTAAAGGCACCCATTTATCTGTATTTGATGAAACGATAATTGTACTACCCTTAATTACAAGAGCTCCCATTCAGGATATAAAAGCCGGAGAATCAATAATATCAGTACCAACACTGGAAAAAATGCTGGTAGATATTTACCAGGAGAACAAGGTGTTTCATTTTGTACAGGGGGCTGAGATGGAGCGAGTTTTTGAAAACGCTTTAAGCAGATATGCCATCAACTATACAACTCTTTTCGGATATGCCAAGCGCAGAGGTAAGGAAAATGATCTCAGGAATTTCTTATCTGCGCATTTTCCGGATAAACTAAAAAATATTTAATCCATGATCAAATTACACTGTTTCCAAAAGGAATGGATAGATGGCTTCCGCGAACAGCAAGCGTACAAGCGAATCAATCCGCCATTACTGGAAAAAATGATCCATGCACTTTCACTGCTTCAGTATCTACAAACGCATGGATTGAACTTTGTTTTTAAAGGCAGAACAAGCCTGATTCTTCTGCTGAAAGACTCAAATCGTTTTTCTTATCCAAAGTAGATCGTTATCAAAAGCGTATTTTTATCCGCACTGAAAGTCAGCTATTTACTTACGCTAAACACCGGTTTAACACGCGGAGTGTGGGCGTTCACCATGGATTCATAGGCACAGATACTAACGATATCAGTACTTATACAGCAGTAATGGCAGGACCAACAGAAACAAAAACTTTAACATCAAAGTTACTACATTTTACTGGAGGCAGAACGGAGCAACCCGGCATCCTTCACGCTCATTGCGCATCAGAAACCCTTTGCTGAAGGAAATTCGAGACCGAGAATATTGTACAAATGCCTCACTTTTCGTCTCCATGAGGTTCGCGCTAAGGGCCAGCCCTTATGATTTGGAATTACATCAATCCTGTCATTACTGTGAGAAGGTCTTTTTGTGTTGAATCCGGAAGCCTCATCGAATTTTAGCAACAACTCAGGGAATTCTACGGGACTCTTTTCTTTGTCAAGATCGAAGATAGTCTGGTGAATTTTTTCTTTGAACTTTTCTTGTTTTAGCTTTAGAGAATCAAGAAGAAGAGGAAGCGGAATTCGATCTGTTATATAATCAAGGTCATATATATCCTTGTTGCTAGCTCTATTTGACGCACTCATTAATTTAAGCAGCCCAATGTCCCTTTCACTTAGCAGCCGAATATTGCCAAGCTTTTGTGGTGCATCTATCGTTTTAAAGTTTTGAAGCACCTCAACCTTTATAGAAATATTCTCTTTTCTAATAAAAAGTCTTAAAAACAAGTACTGATCGTCCACATCACAGGGGTAATCGCATCCAAATATATTATCGCCGTATCGTTCTTCTATTTCTTTTACAATCAGTTCATAGCCACTTTTTCCGATTATCTCCGGACAGAAAAGATCAATATCAACTGATTGGCGGTGGTAGTAACGGAGTGCAAGATTAGTGCCACCTCCGAGGCTGAAAAGATCAAGGGAAGGTAATTCTTGCAACTCACGGATAGTCTGGATTAATGTATCCGAAAGAGGATTCATTTAAAGCGGGCAAAAGAAGGAACGTTATACCGTTCGGAAACCATGCTGCAAACTTTATTGCTTATCCTTTCCCTTGTGGATTTTAATTCCTTTAAAATCTGACTTTTTGTATATACCTGCTCCAGATTACTGATATCGGTTAAGAAAGTAGCTGGAGTTGTGGCAAGCAAGGCTCTTGGAATAATGATATCCCTGTCCCTTTTCAGGTCAAGAGCATCAATATCCATATCCCATGCCAGGTGCTTGGGAAGTATTTCAGATATATGCTGTTGCTTTTTCACAAATACAAATATAAGCCTTTACATAAAAACATCAGCAAACTATATACCAAATTAGTTACATGAAGATTTTGATTTTATGCCGATACT
>DALYUO010000320.1:0-549 GCA_031981225.1 Pararcticibacter sp. | reverse complement strand
CAAAAAAATGACTGACACATGGAAATCAGCCGACGGATTTCACTACAGTATAATTATGATCTCGAGTGACACACGAGTCAAGAAAATGACTGACACATGGAGATCAGCCGACGGATTCCATTACAGTATAATTATCACGTCGAGTGACACACGAGTTAAAAAAATGACTGACACATGGAGATTAGCCGATGAATTTCATTACAGTATAATTAACACGTCGAGTGACACACGAGTCAAAAAAATGACTGACACATGGAAGTGAGTTTCTGAACGATCTTTTGAAGTCTTGACGTCTCTGAAATAGAAAAGCTCTAAACTAAAACACCGACGAAGCCATCACGCTCCCTTCCAGTTAAGGAGGCCATTGAAGGAATTATCCTGCCCCCTTATGAAGCCATCCTCAAAAAGTTCAGTGACGCCCTCGGGAGGACCAACAAAAACAAAAACTATAACATTTACCGGCGGTATAGCATCAACTACAGTAAAGATCGCAACAGATGATGCAGCGCAAAATGGACAGGAAAGAACGGCGAGCCATTTATGATTTTC
>DALYUO010000319.1:4486-5139 GCA_031981225.1 Pararcticibacter sp. | reverse complement strand
AAATACTAATGGAATAACGGCCGTAAAAAGAAGGTTAAGAAAAATGTCGCCTACCGGCTTCAGAACCTCTACTCTCTTACCAAACAGCACTCCAGCCACACTTCCCGCGATAATACCCCCTATAAGCCAGAGGATGCCACGGTAGTTCTTCAACCAGTTATTCATAATAATTTATAGCTTGTCAGGCTTTACCCCTTCGAACGTAATCTTTACCGGCTTAATTAGTCCCTCACTGTCGAACTCCATTTTATCAACACAAACTACACGGTGATTACCATCGGTTTCTCCGAGCGGCCTTCTGTGATAGACGATATACCACGCGTCTTCTTTTTTATTATGAACTACAGAGTGATGTCCGGCACCTGTTGCTACGGAAGGGTCCTGCTGAAGGATCTTGCCAATGCGTTCAAACGGGCCCATTGGGGAGTCGGCTATAGCATAGGCAACAGAATAGTCGGGACCAGTCCAGCCGCCTTCTGACCACATGAAATAATATTTCCCATTGCGGATAAACATAAAAGGCCCTTCAACGTAACCTTTTGGTGTAATCTCTTTAAAAACCGACCCGTCTTCAAATGGAATAAATCCGGTAAAGTCGTCTTTCAGCCGGGCTATATTGCAGTGTCTCCATCCCCCATAAATGAGATAGTATT
>DALYUO010000319.1:3309-4476 GCA_031981225.1 Pararcticibacter sp. | reverse complement strand
AATAGGCTGTGCTCCATTATGAAATTTATCGATCAATGGTTTGCCGAGGTAGTCTTTAAAGGGGCCCTGCGGCTTATCGGACACAGCGACTCCAATACCACCGGATTCGTTGTCACTCTGGATATCGTTTGCGCCAAAAAATAAATAGTACTTCTTATCTTTCATGACAATGGACGGAGCCCATACAGCCTTTTTCGCCCATTTTACATTGGCTGTGTCAAGCACTCGTTCATGCTTCTTCCAGTTAACCAAGTCATCTGATGAAAATGCATCGAAGAAAACCTGTTCTTCGTATTTTGCAGAATAAGTAGGATATACCCAGTACTGTTTACCAAAAACAGCGCCTTCAGGATCTGCGTACCACCCCGGAAAAATCGGATTTCCGGATGTAGCTTTCTTGCTTTTTGTCTTCTGCGCAAATGATGCCAGACTTGTAAGCGTTAACAGCAACAGGAAAAAAGGTGTGATTTTCATTGTATAAAACGTTTCAGCAAGTATACAATAAAATCATAAAAGATGGTATTACTTTACTGCTTCTGATATACCCGGATGTAATCTACTACCATGGATTGCGGGAAAACCGAGTCATCAATCCCTTTCAGGCCTCCCCAGCCTCCGCCCACAGCAACGTTTAGCAGCAGATGAAAACGTTGGTCGAAAGGCCATTCTTCAGAACCATTACCAGTATTTTTGAAGGTAAGGTAATGTGTATTATCTACGTAGAAGTCAATTTTAGTGCGGTCCCAAACAATAGTATAGTCATGGAATGCTGAATAAGGGTTTACCACCTGGTAACCTCTGGTGGTTTGCGTACCGAGCACATGATTGAATTTCTTGGTATGAACGCTGCCAAAGACGCTGTCGGGCGTAAAACCTACGTGCTCCATAATATCAATCTCGCCGCTCGCTGGCCAGCCTCCATATTTCCAATCTGTGGGCAACATCCAGATTGCGGGCCAGAGACCTCTGCCTGCCGGAAGCATCGCTCTTGATTCTATCTTCCCATATAGCCAGTCGCCTTTACCTTTTGATATCATTCGCGCCGAAGTATATCCCGCTTTTCCTTTCTGCTGCTTTCTGGCAGTTATGTACAGTTTCCCGTCTTTAACTATGGCATTTGTTGTGTCGGCAGATGTATAGTATTGCAATTCGTTGTTACCCCAGCCG
>DALYUO010000319.1:2565-3299 GCA_031981225.1 Pararcticibacter sp. | reverse complement strand
CGTGATCTCCCTCCTCAAAGCTCCACTTCGCTGGATCGGGCAGTCCCTTATATTCAAATTCATCGGACCAAACCAGCCTCCAGTTCACCTTCTTTGACTTCTCCTTGTTTTGGGCAAAGCCCTCCCCTGCGATGATTAAAATTAGTACGGCAATCAGGCTCCTTCTCATTTAGCAGAAATTATACAGGTTTACAGTGCTAAAGATAACGAATCTGCTAATGTGAAACTATTTAATTGAAAAGGTCTTGGACTCTTCAGTCGCCTGGACCTTAGACACATGTTCACCAGACTTGATAACGATCCTATAACGGAATGTGACAGACTTTCCCGGCGCAAGACGCATATTCAGAGACTCTTTGCCATTACTCATTGCATTCTGACCGAGGGAGTTTACAGCAAACAGCCCGTAGCCCCTTGCATGCCAGTAAGAAGGGAAACCGGGGTTCTGCGGATGGTCTATAATGATCACCGATACAGGCTCATCTTTTATGTCGCCAGTTAAGACCACCCAGCCTGCACGCGTACCCCATACAGCGTCACCCTCTTTTCCTTCACTGCTTGTGTAGTGACCTGTTACACCCTCATTATTTAAAACAGGGACATCCGTTACATTCCCCTGAGCATCCGTGAATTTTTCAGGTTTATCGGACGGATGTTCAAGCTCACGGGCGAGTCTTATAGCCAATAACCCTTCTTTATTGTCTTTAAACAATACTGATTCTTTCAAGGCAGTA
>DALYUO010000319.1:2021-2543 GCA_031981225.1 Pararcticibacter sp. | reverse complement strand
CGATCACCCTGGTGGTGCTGGTACCGCTAAAAATGAATTTTGTTTCCTCTTTTAACAAAGCGTTATTCTTATCCGTCAGCCAGTCTGCTGTGATAGAAAGTTCGCCTTTTTCTTTCCCGTTAACAATCTTATTAACCTTCTGGTGCCGGATGGTACCAAAAGGTCCAGCGTGGCCCTTAATATCATTGGAGTTATTCCAGAAATCATATCCGTTCACATCGCCGTAGTTGAACCAGACTCCTACATGATGAGGATGATCTATTCGTTCTCCAGGCCGCGGATCCATCGGCCATCCGCGGGTTATAA
Source organism: Pararcticibacter sp. (assembly GCA_031981225.1). Taxonomy (GTDB): domain Bacteria; phylum Bacteroidota; class Bacteroidia; order Sphingobacteriales; family Sphingobacteriaceae; genus Arcticibacter. The sequence goes on along the minus strand of DALYUO010000319.1, from coordinate 2,237 downwards.
TGGCCCCCTTTGAGCTCCTGACAGGATACAGGACCGGCTTTTTTAGTACATCGGAATAGATGTATGAAGTAAAAGGCTTCCCTCCGATAAACACGTCTACTCGCTTTTCCTTTTCATTGGGAACGAGCTTTACCGATTGAGCCCTTCCGCCTTTGTCAGTTTGCGCCATAGCAGTGAAGAAAACTGCAGTCAGAATCAACGAAGAAACAATATAAC
>DALYUO010000319.1:0-2011 GCA_031981225.1 Pararcticibacter sp. | reverse complement strand
TAACAAGCGGACTTCATAATCTATTCCTCCAAATTTATGTCATCCAGAATCGGTTTTGTCTCAATATAATCGAACAAGCTGATGCCCTTTACAGTTTCTTAATCTTAATACTTCTGAAGCTTACTTCATTTCCATGGTCCTGAAGAAGGATATGACCCTTTTCTGCCTCTCCAAAGTTCTTCCAGTCTTTATATTTGCTGATAGACACCAGGCGGCGGAAGTCATCTGATCTCCTGGTATATTCGATAACCTTAATTCCATTCAGATAATGCTCTACCCTGTTATCGGGATACACTACTACTCTGCCCCTGTTCCACTGCCCGATTGGACGAAGGAACCTGCCCTGCTTTTCGGCTTTGATCAGGTCGTATAAGGAAGCAAGTGTGCGGTTTCCATCGCGACCCAGTTTCGCATCAGGATGAAGCGCATCGTCTAGTATCTGATATTCGAGTCCGATAGCCGAGCCTGTGTTCTTTTCACTCAGGGTTACGAAATATTTCACTCCACTGTTAGCACCGGGACTGAGTTTAAACTCGAAGGAAAGATCGAATGCACTGAACTGTTCCTTCGTTACAATATCTCCGCCGTTAGCCGATTCTTTGCCCTCAGAGGATAATACAGTTAGAACCCCTTTGTCAACCTTCCAGCCTTTTTCGGGGAACTTCTCTTTATATGCTCCCGTCCAGGCATTTGTAGTCTTGCCATCGAACAATAACGACCAGCCGGTGGTCTTCTCATAAGGACTTAAAAAGTTGGGAACTGTATTGACCACATATACCCCGGCAGGAAAAGCAGTTGCTTTGAGCCCTTTTGTCTTGATGCGGATGTTCTTAAAGTAAACGTTTTTACCCGCCTGCGCCTCCTTATCAATGCCGTGTACCTGCAGTCCGATAAACCCTTTCTGATCAATTGTATCTACGACATAAGCTGCAGGAACATTATTGATCCATGTTTTCATTTCGTTAGCGATACATTCAATGCGTATATGATTGTATACGCCGACTTTGAAAGCGCCTCGGGCTCCCGGGTTCAGCGAAAGCGGATATAGCCAGTCGCGACGCGCTTCATCGTAAACACCTCCTGTCCAGTCGCGTTCTGAAGGATCAATTTCCATTTGCCTTCCGTAAACCTTACCCTTCCCGCCATTGCCAGCCGGATCAAAATGGCTACGTGTCTGCACCCCCGAGTTGCTTACCGAACTTTCTATTTTGGCGTCGAGTTCGAGAATAAAGTCGCCGTATTCCTTTTCTGTAGTGAGGAAGGTGTTACCCGAATGCATTACAGTTGTACCTACGATTGCTCCGTCTTCAACTTTATATTGTGCTGTTCCGGCCAGCCGCTTCCAGCCATTCAGTGTTTTTCCATCGAATAAATTAGTCCAGCCCTGTTCAGTTTGCGCCTGGCCGCTTAATGAACAAAATATAATGGCTGCACCTGCAAGTAATGATTGATATTTCATGATCTAAGAAAGATTATATTCTGGTTTCCATAATTGGATGTTCCTATTGTACATCGCCTGATTGGCTAAATCAACACAAATGGCGGTTGTTGCACCGGTAAGAACATTAGATGAAGGTTGTTCGCGTTTGCTTATGCAATTGTAAAAATCTTTGAGCGCATACCAGGTGCCGTCTTTCGCCGGCTCTTTCAGAAGCGGTATGCCACCGTCCTTGCTAAGGGCGATTTTGGTAGCCCCTGTCACGCCATCTACCATTTCGAGTTCCTCACGCATCTCTTTTTCGGGATAGAAAAAACCTTCGTTTACCAGCAGGGAGATCATTCCTTTGCTGCCTTTCAGACGGAACATATATCCATCGTGCGCGTTTGCACAAGTGGCGCCAAAGTTTCCGATCATACCGTCTTTCTGATAGCGCAATATCGCCTGTACATTGTCGAAGGTTTCACGGCCATCTTTGTAGAAGTCTATTCCTCCTGAACCGAGGACTTCATCGGGATGAGTTTTAAATACCCAGTTGATAAAGTCGATCTGATGAGATAAGAGTTCAGCAGC
>DALYUO010000318.1:2801-5147 GCA_031981225.1 Pararcticibacter sp. | reverse complement strand
GCGAACCCTTGTTGCCAAATCCGGAGTATTCATCCCCCGCCGACTCTTCCTGCACTTTAGCACTCAGCGAAAACACGTCAGACGCCTGGCTTTTCTTTGTAATAATATTGATCACCCCTCCAAGCGCGTCGGTACCGTAACTAACCGACATCGGGCCCTCTACAATCTCAATTCTGTCAATAGTATGGACATCAATCTGCCCGAGGCTCTCCCGTATTTCGCCCCTGTCGAGCATCGGCATCCCGTCGAGCAAAATCTTCACACCTTTTCCGGAGATACCCATTAATGAAATATCACTGGTACCCAGCGCCAGGTCGTTGCTGAATCTGACCCCCGGTTCAGTATTAAGAATTTGCATCAAACTCGTAGCACCACGGAGCCTGATTTGCTCGCTGCCGATAGTTCTGATGCTATAAACGGAGTTTCGTGCCGACTGTGCTTCAAACTGCCCGGTCACAATCACCTCATCCAGTTGATTTAAAACGTTAAACCTTTTCAGCGAATCGGCAGTCCGCATGTTACTCCTTTCCTGGCCATACAGGCAGGACACTGACAGCAGCAGGATGAACAGCACTTTCCCTTTCATTCTCAGAGAATTTTATTATGAAGGTCTTTTATTGCTGCCGGAAGCCTTAAACTAAATCCACTCAGAAGTTCACCGTCCATACTCACAATCTTACGGTTCCTCCCGGCGGTAGTCTGGGCCACACCCGGCACTTTAAGTAAGCCTTCCGGGCCGTTGAGGCTCTTCAGTCCGCTATCAAATAATAGAATCGCATCAGGATCGGCGGCAACGAGGGCCTCTGCGGTCAGCGGCTTGTAATCCTCGAAACCGGCAACGGCATTCCTGGCGCCGGCAAGCATGATCATTTTTTCAACCGGGGTGCCCGTCCCGCTCACCATCATCGTTCCTGTGCCACGGGCATAGATAAACAGCACCTTCTTGTTTACCGGATTGATCTTTAAACCCTTCATCTGCTGGTCAAACTGATTTTGTATCGCCTCTGCTTTAGCCTGCGACCCTGCAGCCGAAGCTACCCCGCGAAGCAACGCCTTTACCCCATCGGGCGACAGCTCCTGTTTAAACAGCACTGTTTTCACTCCGGCCGACTTCAGCTGCTGTAATAATTGCGGATTCGTATTCTCCGTAAGCCCAAGAACCAGAGTCGGACGCAGAGCCAGAATTCCTTCAGCCGAAATATTCCGGTTATGTCCAACCTTTGGTTTTTGTTTTAATGATAACGGATAGGTGCTCGTAACATCAACACCGGCAATCTGGCTCTCAAGGCCAAGTGCACACAACATTTCACTGATGGTGCCGCTTAAGGAAACTATGCGCTGCTGTGCTTTCGCAAATGAAGTAAAGAGCAGGCAGAGCAAGAAAAGATAGATTTTTCTCATAGCTTATTTGTAATTAGTCTTAATAAGCTGCAAATTTGGGCTCTAAAGCTCAAAGCGGTTAACGTCAGAGGGATTTATATAAACGTGAAAAGGATTATATGCAATTCGACATTACCGGAAATGAAAAGACGGAAATTTGTATCAGTGTCAGCATCAGCGCAGGTGATGTTGTTTCCGGCAAGGATTTAAGGCAACAAACTATACATCAGAACAAGGCAGAGCTGCAATGGTGGAGCTTTGAGGGTATCCATATTATCCTGATAAAAGCCGAAAAAGGCCGCCTGAAAATATGCAACGAAGTAAAGGAACCGTATATCACAACCTACGGCCTTCTTACAGGAGATCTGGTCTCAGAAAACATCAGCGGTGAAATAACCTTTTTCAATCTTACGGCCGGCCAGCATAACCTGTATTATCCCGCTCCCCTTGTAAATATACTTCAGATGGAAGCTCCTCTCCAGGCATTCATCATTTATTTGCCAGAGCAATACCTGCTCCGGCTCCTGCATAACACCCAGGGTATATCCTCCTATCTGAGGGATCATATTCTAAACAAAAAAGCTTTTATTACAGGAGCCTTGCCGGTTAATCCGAATATTTACCAGATTATAAACACCATAAAAACGAAGCAGCAGCATGGAGATGCCGGAAGAATTCTTTTAGAAGCAAAAATGCTCGAACTCCTTTCGGTACAGCTTGAACAGCTCGATCAGACATACGTAAAGAGCACTTCTTCCTCTTTTTTAAAGGCCCACGACATTGATAAAATATACTCAGCGAAGGTATTTATTGAAGAAAATATACGAACGCCCTGTTCGCTGATAGAGCTTTCAAGAAAGGTAGGATTAAACGATTTCAAATTAAAAAAGGGGTTCAGAGAGATCCTGGGCACAACTGTATTCAGCTATTTATCCGATTTCAGGATGGAACGTGCCAGGCAGTTGC
>DALYUO010000318.1:933-2791 GCA_031981225.1 Pararcticibacter sp. | reverse complement strand
GTTGCTCGAACAAAAAAGAAGCGTCAGTGAAGTAGCCTACGAAGTGGGATACAAAAACCCGCACCATTTCACTGCTGCGTTTAAAAAAAAGTTTGGAATATTGCCCAGCGTAATCACTAAAACAATGGCTGCTAAAAGCACTACTCTTCCTTCCCGCTGAATGCCGGGATACTAAAATAGAAAGTAGAGCCAGATCCCTCCTGGCTTTCAACCCAGATCCTGCCATGATGCCTTTGAATAATCTCCTGCGATATAAACAAACCAATACCGAGGCCTGAAAAGGACGGGTGCAACTCTTTTACGCGGTAAAATCTTGAAAACACATCATCAAGCTCAGCCTGCGGTATGCCTATTCCGAAATCCCGAACGCTAACTATCAAATCGTTGCCCGTTCGCACAGCCCCAACCACAATCTTATCCGCTTTGGGCGAATACTTAGCGGCGTTTGTCAGCAGATTAGTTAATACCTGTTCTATTCGTTCACGATCAGCATATACATTTAGTTCTCCAATATCGCATTTACATTCAATAACGTGCGTAACTGTGGTATGCTGAACGGAATCAATAACCTCCAATAAAAACGCCCCAAGAGGAAAAGTGGTAAAGTCCAGCTGCAGCTTGCCTGCCTCAATCTTGGAAACGTCAAGCAGGTCGGAAATGAGTCCCGAAAGCTTGTTAACATGCCTGAGTGTCTTAGTTATTGATAGTGCAGTTTGCGCCTCACCCTTAAATTGTCTTTCAAGGAGCTGAACATACGCTTTTATACTCGTCAGAGGAGTTTTCAGTTCATGGCTTGCCATCCCGATAAACTCATCTTTTGCCCTGTTTAACTCCTTCAGCTTCTCGGTCTGCTGTTCAAGCTGAGCTTGTATAGCAACCTGCTCAGTAATATCGCGTGCAATCTTCGAAGCGCCGATCACTTGTCCCTGCCGGTTCTTAACTGGTGATACGGTAAGAGAAACTTTTATTTCCTTGCCGTATTTAGTGATCCGGGTGGTTTGAAAGTGCTCCACCTTCCTGCCTTTTGTGATACAGGAGATAATATAATCTTCTTCCTGCCGCTTTTCGGGAGGAATCAGAATAGTAATATGTTTTCCGATAACTTCCTCCTCTGTATATCCAAAAATAGCCTGCGCTCCGGGATTCCAGCTTGTTATAAAACCATCCAGGTTTTTGCTGATAATAGCATCATCGGCAGAGTTGACAATAGCTGCCAGCATCGCCTGTTTTTCCTCTGCCTGCTTTTGCCAGGACGAAATATCGCGTGCTATCAGGACAAGCCCCGTAATACTTCCGTCTTTGTTGTGAACAGGTGAAATGCTCAATGAAACATTAATTTTTCGTCCGCCTTTGGTCAGTCTAGATGCAGAGAAATGACCTACCCTTTCGCCGTTCAGCACACGGATGGCCAATTGGTCCTCACGTTCCTGCTGGCGGGGAGGTATAATCATTGAAATATGCTGACCAAGCGCTTCAGCGCTCGTAAACCCGAAGATCCGTTCTGCCGCCGGGTTCCAACCATCTATAAGCCCCTCTATATTTCTGCTGATTATTGCGTCTTCTGCCGAAAAGATAATAGACGATAATCGAATCAAATCAGGGTTAACAATCTCATGAGCATCTTGCATTTACCCTTAAATTAAATTACGTGTTGCAACAACAAAGCGTTAACACTAAATACCTTTTGTTGTTTTGCACTTTTTAGAAATATTTCTTTTTAAGAAAGTCCCGGATCATTTTCCTCAAACAACTTTGGCAGAAAAGAGTAATCATTAAAAGAGCAAAACGATGCAGCAGCGGGAACCATTAGAAAGTATAGGGAATATCACATTAAGCCAATTTCTGCAGAAGGTCACGG
>DALYUO010000318.1:0-923 GCA_031981225.1 Pararcticibacter sp. | reverse complement strand
GGATTACCGGCGGCTGCGTTGTCCTGGTCACGGCCAATATGGGACTTACTCTGATTCTGATGTCGCTGAAATTGTCGCAAAAGAAGATCAGAGATAAAGTGATTAACCTGTTCCTTAAAGAGCAGACAACACACCTGCAGACACTTCAAATTTCACTTATGCAGGCGGCAGACCTTGACCTTGAGTTATTCAACAGGTTGAGGGGCTTGCCCCGAACATTGCGTGAAAAACAAAAAGATCCCTTATACCATACGTCGTTAATAAGCGCTATAGAATCGCCTCTGGCAGCGTTAAGCCTCCTCAACGAAATCATGTCTATTGTGAGGCATTGTACAAAACACTGCAAAGAAACCTTTATCAGCGATATGGAATCAGGCTGCTTAATCTTAAGCTCCGCATTCCGTGGTTTGGTTTTAATAGCCGAAAGCAACATGCATTCTCTACCCAAACATGAAAAAGAGTACTATACCGGAATAAAAAACAGCAGGCAGGAAACCGGCGAAACCTTAATTACAGAGCTTAACTGAGCAATCCTTCTTCCCTGCTTCAAACCACCTATTGGAGTGCTAATGGATATCCATATTGCTTCATTTCGGCTAATGATTCCCTACTGTGAGTCTACCTTTCCGGCAAAAAGGTAGACTCACACTACGATGAACTGACTTTGTACGGAGGTAAACAGATAATCAAAGGATAACCAGAAGCAGGCCATTCTCCGGCCATGATGCATCCGGATCAGGAGTATAACGGGATGCTGAATGGGGCGCAATCCAGAGGAAATCAGCCACTTAATTAAAATGATTATAAATTAAAATTTCCTGTTTCATGTTTTTGCAGTTCTTATCAACTTTACGTTCACATCAGCTAAAGCCGCCGACCTCCGCATCGTGTTACCGTCCTAACCCTGCCCTGTGCCAGCTGCT
>DALYUO010000317.1:0-5150 GCA_031981225.1 Pararcticibacter sp. | reverse complement strand
CGTACATCGCGGCCATCTAAACGAATTCCTTCATCAAGTACCAGATTACGAACAGCATCATACTGTACATCGTGGAAATATTTCTTAGCAAGGAATTTTGTAACATCATCGACGTCTTCACCCAGTGTAAGGATAAATTCATTCTGAATCTGTTCAAACTTTTCAGAGCGTTCGTGTTTTGCAGAACCCGATTTCGCTACTTCGTAAACCTTCTGATACGTTGCAGCATAAACACGTTCCTTTAATTCAGGATTACTATGTTCATGAGAGTAAACGCGCTTTTCAGTCTTTCCTGTAGCTTCGGTCAATTCACGCTGTGCCTGCACCTGTACCTTTATGGCCTTGTGTGCAAATTCTATCGCCTCAACCATTTCCTCTTCAGAAATCTCGCTGCATTCACCTTCCACCATCACGATGTCGTTTTCCGAACCAGCAACCATAAACTCGAGGGTAGCACGTTCCAGATCGTTCATGTAAGGGTTAATTACAAGCTTTCCATCAACCTTGGCAACCCTTACTTCAGATATAGGGCCGTTAAACGGAATGTCGGAAACCGCAAGCGCTGCAGAAGCAGCAAGTCCGGCTAATGAATCCGGCATGATATTTTTATCAGCAGAGATCAGGGAGATCATCACCTGCGTTTCAGCATGGTAATCTTCCGGGAACATCGGACGCAGTGCGCGGTCAACCAGACGAGAGATTAATACCTCATAATCTGATAAACGTGCCTCACGGCGAAGAAAACCACCCGGAATACGTCCGGTAGCTGCATACTTTTCCTGGTAGTCAACAGACAGGGGCAGAAAATCTACACCTTCTTTTGCATCTCTGGACGATACAACTGTAGCCAGGAGCATTGTATCACCCATTTTTACCACGACAGAACCATCGGCCTGTTTGGCCAGCTTGCCTGTCTCGATTTCGATTATACGGCCATCGCCTAAATCGAACGACTTTTTAATTAAATTGTAACTCATCTTGTGTTCATTGCAATGTACCTTTCGTCTTTAGAAGTACATCAATAATTTATTTTAGACTTTTTGTTTGCTAAATTAAACTAAAAAAGCCATCCCCGGATGAGATGGCTTTTAATTTTTAAAAAAAAGAATTATTTGATAGTTTTAATGATATCCCTTAATTCTAATGCTTTGATAATAGCACGATATCTTGCAATGTCTTTCTTATATAAATAAGATAACAACGCACGACGTTTACCAACTAATTTTTGAAGTGCTAACTGAGTAGAAAAATCTTTTCTGTTTTTCTTCAAATGCCCTGTTAAATGAGCAATACGAGTTGTAAATAATGCTACCTGGCCTTCGGCTGAACCTGTATCTGTGGCGCCTTTACCATGTTTGGCAAAAATCTCTGCCTTTTTCTCTTTACTTAAATACATTACCTGAATAGTATTAAAGCGTTAAACCATCTGTTAATTAGGGGGCAAAGGTAGGATTAAAAAAAATACAAACCAAATATTTCAATGACAGACCCGATGGGCAGAGGATGCTTTCCTTTACAAGGATGATTGATCATTTTAATTTTTAGCATGAAAGAGAAAAGCTCAGAATAACGACTCTCATAACTCATCGTTCATAACTCATAACTTACTACGTACAACCTTCAACACTCAACCTTCAACTTTCAACTTTCAACTTACAACTTACAACTTATTGCGGTACCTTTGCTAAATGGACGACCTTTTAGTACTTCCTGTTGAATACCGGGGAGAATCCCTTGAATTTGAAACACGTATCTTCAGCTACGGATATACATACCGGGTAGAAGTAGATATCGACGGTATTAAAGTCCTATTTGAACCCGACGAAGAGCGTAATTACAGGGCGATCAGCAGTACCGAACAAATCGACAAAAATGAAAAAATGCCTGATAAAGATCTGTTGCAGGCTATAGCCCTGCAGCTCCAGGCGCTTCATCAATAAACAGATGAATACAACAAACACTTACTGAAAAAAATAAAAGATCCCGATAAAATGATGGACTCCCAGAATGATCTCAAATTAGCCGTACTAATCGACGCCGATAATGTTCCTTATGCCAATGTAAAGGAGATGTTCGAAGAAATAGCGAAATACGGTACGCCAACCTTTAAAAGGATCTATGCCGACTGGACCAAGCCAACAGTTTCGGGCTGGAAAAAGGTTCTTTTGGAAAATGCCATCACGCCCATTCAGCAGTACAGCTATTCAACCGGGAAGAACGCATCCGACAGCGCGCTGATCATCGATGCAATGGATATTTTATATACCGGCAAGGTCGACGGGTTCTGCATTGTCTCCAGCGACAGCGATTTCACGCGCCTGGCCACCAGGCTGCGTGAAGCAGGTATGAAAGTGATCGGAATCGGAGAAAAGAAAACCTTAAATCCCTTTATCACGGCATGCGATAAGTTCATCTATATTGAGATCCTTGAACAGAAAACGGTCGTCCCAGCCGACAATGACCCTAAGAAGGAATCAAAGAACAAGACTGTTTCAACTAATACACCGATAAGCAAGATCGACCCCAGAACCATTAAACTTTTCACCGACAGCATCAGCGACCTTGCAGACGACGATGGATGGGCGTTCCTTGCAGAACTTGGCAACCTGATCCTGAAGAAAAAGCCGGACTTTGACCCCCGAAACTATGGTTTTTCAAAAATGCTGCCCCTGATAAGAAGCATGAACCAGTTCGAAATAGACGAACGGGAAACCGGGAAGAACCATTTCAAGCATATCTATGTCCGCAAAAAATAACTCTATTCAGCCGTGCTGATCACTATTTCGCCACCTTTCTTAAACAGATCGTGCGACACGAAATAGCCCTTATTATTTGCTTTATTAACTGTGATGCCGGTCATCTTGCGACCCTTTCCTGCTTTCTTTATAGAAAGTACTTTTCCGCTGGTGGTTTGCCATTTCACCTCATCAAAAAGAGGTACAGTAACAATATATTCATCGTCAACAGCACAATATGGATACAATCCTAAGGCGCTGAACACATACCACGACGACATTTCGCCTGCATCATCCATACCGCATAACGCCAGCCCATCCTCTCCTATTCCGTACAAGTTGTCCATGATGTAATCAAGCATCTTCTGCGATTTCTCGGGTTTTCCGATAAAATGATAAGCAAAAGGAGCTTCATGATCAGGCTGGTTACCATGGCAGTACTGTCCCACCATCGTTTCTACGTTTCTCGCGATATGGTTAGGGTTCCATGGCACTGAGAAAAGCGAATCAAGCTTTGATTCAAAGCCTTTTTCTCCTCCGTATAAAGCAATCAGGCCCTTCATATCATGCGGTGCGAAGAAAGAAACCTGCCAGGCGTTAGCCTCGCGGTACATATACTCATAGTAAGGATACTGCGGATCGAAGTTCTTTACCCAGTCGCCATTTTCTAATCGCCCACGCATAAAACGGGTGGAAGGATCAAAAACATTTTTATAATTGGTTGACCGCTGCATGAGCACCCTGTAATTAGCCGTATCCCCCAGCTTTTTAGCCATCTGGGCAAGGGCATAATCATCGTATGCATATTCTAAGGTTTTAGAGACACCCGCTTTAGCCTTCGTCTCTACATGAGGGGCAGCGATATCAGGTTCTGAGATATAACCGGACGGGTGCCACCCTCGATATTCGCATTCCGAAGCAACAGCTTATAAGCTCCTTTCACATCAAAGCCCTCCAGGCCTCTCAGATACGAACCTGCAATAAATGAGGCCGCATGATCTCCGTGAAAAAACGTTGGAATAAAGCCGGTTTTATCTCCTATATCTTTCAGCGACTTAATTACGTCGACTGTCACTTTAGGAGAAATAATGGCCAGAAGCACTAACTTATTCCGGTAGGTATCCCACAGGGAAGGAACCGTATAATAATTAAAATCTGCCTTTATAACCTTTCCATTGGCGTCGGTATATTCACCGTTTACGTCACTTCTTAAAGCCGGCCATAACACCGCACGGTACAAAGACGAATAGAATAACTGTTTTTGCTTTTCAGTTCCGCCTTTTATCTGGATCTGAGACAGGAAAGTTTCCCATGTCTGGTTGCCCGCCTTAAGTACTTCGTTGAACGATTTGGCCCCTATTTCCTGCTTAAGGTTTTGCTTTGCATTGGCAACACTCACAAACGATAAGCCTATTTTCAGTTCAACAGGCCCTTGCTTGCCATCGCTTATATTTAATAAGGCCCGGCCCTTGCGGGTGCCCTCTCCAATCTTCTCCAGCTTGCTGATCGGGTTATTCAGCTCGGCATAGAAATAAATCTTCTCCCCTACGTCCTGATAGCCCTGCACTGCATTAGTACCCACCTGTTCAATCTTCCAGTCGTTTACCCCGTTGTTAGCCCTGGCAAGATCAAAAAGAATCTGTCTGCCTTTATTATTGGTAAACTCATATTTATGATACCCGCACCTTAAAGTGGAGGTAAGACTTACATTAACTTTATAGTCGCTAAGAAACACCTGATAGAAACCCGGTGAAGCGCTTTCATTCTTGTGAGAGAAGTGCGATCCGAACTTATCAGACGAAGTTCCGGATGCTGAGACCGGAAGGATCGGAATATTGCAAAGATTCCAATGGCCTTTGTTGGTATGAGTAAAGCCATAGATCATGTCGTCCTCGTACTCATAGCCCGCTCCCGAACCGTATTCGGTCATCGGACTGAGCTGAACCATCGCATTCGGCATCGAACTACCCGGATATACCAGTCCCGCCCACGACCGCCAGCCTTCAGGAAGCGTGTAACCTAAAATTTTCGGGTCTGTAAGAGGCGCCGTACCAATAAAAGGGTTTACATACTTTGTTAAGTTTGTTTTAGTCTGTGCATTGGAAACCGATGCCGTTTTAAAGAATATAACTAAAACAAGAGAAGCTAAAGCCGAAATATTTCTAATTCTATTCATCATCTTAGGAGCCCTCCCTACTTCATGTTTACACAGAAGTTTGGAACAAAAACTGATTAATTAAGGTCAAATATAATACTTAAAACGTTTTAGCTATAAAATTTAAATTTTTAACATCTACAGGCTGCGGCACCCGCTTCGCACCCGCTTCTGAAAGGGTTCGGAGTGGTTAAGGACCACTTAGGGACCTTATCTTGTCCTCTCTTATGCTTCTTCGAGAAATACCCGGGAAGCAGCGG
>DALYUO010000316.1:3511-5151 GCA_031981225.1 Pararcticibacter sp. | reverse complement strand
GGCCGATATCTCCAATAAAAAGGGTATCTCCTGTAAAAACTGCTTTATCGGTGCCATTATGCTCCAGGACGATAGAGATACTGTCGTTTGAGTGCCCGGGAGTGTTTAATGACTTCAGCCTTATATGGCCGATTTCAATGATATCTCCTTCGTCAAAAGGCGTAAAGGGAAAAGCAGCGTTCATATGTTTGCTTGCGTAGATCTCTGCTCCTGTGGCCTGATGGATCTGAAGGTGACTACTTACAAAGTCGGCATGAGAGTGTGTTTCAATTACTCCTGCGATTTGAGCCTGCTCTTCTTTAGCATACTCGTAGTATTGCTGGGGATTACGTGAGGGATCAATCAGCACAATTTTCTTTTCGCATTCGCTTAATATGGCGTAACTGTAGTGCGACAGGTATCTGTCTTCAAACTGTTTTATTTTCATTGGTATATTTTTTTGATCTGCTTATGCCGGCCCCTCCGGTTCGTATTCTGATCACAACTATCCGCGGCGACTCATTTTGTAATACTGTTTATGCAAAAGTAACAACAAAGGAGGTGCGCGTCTGTAACTTTGATCACATTTTGTTATCGTCGTAAGGAAGGCTGTGAATTCCTCATGGAATAATCTTATTCTACATTAAGATGATCTGAAATAAGCCGCCGTAAATTTGTGTTAAGAAAAAAAGGAGGTAATTATGGAAAGCACGATTAACGGCATACACCATATCACTGCGATAGCAGGGAACGCTAAAAGAAACTTTGAATTTTATACTAAAGTACTGGGACTTCGTCTGGTGAAAAAGACAGTAAACTTTGACGATCCTGAAACGTATCATCTGTACTATGGGGACAAAAACGGTACACCAGGTACGATCCTTACTTTTTTCCCCTGGGACAATATCATGACGGGTCGCCGCGGAAGCCGGCAGGTTACTGAGATCGGTTATTCTGTTCCCGAAGGCAGTCTGGATTTCTGGTTGAAAAGATTCGATCAGCATAATGTTACTTATAACAAGGTGGCAGAGAAGTTCGGAGAACCCTATCTTACTTTCCTTGATCCTGATGGGCTGAAGCTGGAACTTATTGTTCCGAAGAATACCGACCTGAGACTGCCCTGGGAAACGGATGAAGTGAAAGGAGAACATGCCACCCGTGGTTTTCACAACGTAACGATCACAAGTAATAAAATTCAGCCAACGGCGGATATTCTTACAGAGGTGTTCGGGTACCGCTTGCTTGAGCAGCATGTAAACCGCTATAGATTTGTTACCGATACCGTAGAGAATGCAGCCATTGTTGATTTAGTTGAAGTGCCCGGCGAGCATGTTGGTCATGTAGCCGGAGGATCTGTTCATCATGTTGCCTTCCGTGTTAAGGATGAAAATGTGCTAATGCAGTATAGGGAAAAGATTGAAAAGCTTGGTTTGCATATCACCGATAAGATTGACCGCAATTACTTCTATTCATTGTACTTCAGGGAGCCGGGTGGTGTGTTATTTGAGCTGGCTACCGATAACCCCGGTTTTGCCGCCGACGAATCTGTGGAAGAGCTTGGCTCTCATCTCAAGCTTCCTGCACAATATGAACAGTACAGAAGCAGGCTGGAGGAAACTTTACCTGAATTATATTAATATGTACACTCATAAAAAACAATA
>DALYUO010000316.1:2731-3501 GCA_031981225.1 Pararcticibacter sp. | reverse complement strand
AATATATCACCACAGGAGCGGCAAGTGCTGATGCCCGCGCCGCCCTGATCATGCTTCACGGAAGAGGCGCTGCTGCCGGGGATATTGTACGCCTGTCGTCAGCGCTGAACGTTGATTCGCTGGCTATATATGCCCCCCAGGCAACTAACAGGAGTTGGTATCCATATAGTTTCATGGCCGGCGATGAGCAGAACCAGCCGGCGCTGGCAAGCGCTCTGGAGGTTTTGAATGAGCTTGTAAGCGATGTTAACAAAGAGGGAATAAGCTCTGACCGGATCTATTTTTTGGGTTTTTCTCAGGGAGCATGTTTAACTCTCGAATATATTGCACGGCACCCATCCAGGTATGCCGGTGTTATCGCTTTTACAGGTGGGCTGATCGGTAAAACCCTGAGCCCCGGAAAATATGCCGGCGATCTGATGAAAACTCCTGTACTTATTACTACGGGTGTGCCCGACGAGCATGTGCCTTTCAGCCGGGTTCAGGAAACAGTGAAAATACTGGAAAATATGAATGCTGACATTACTTTAAAAGTGTTTGAAGGCCGGCGTCATACGATAATAAATGACGAAATTACTCTGGCGAATGATGTTATTTTAAGTAATGATGGTGTTAAATAAAGAAAAGAGGGCTGTTTACAATCGAAAAGCGATAGTGTTTTATATTGATGAAAAAAATTTCTTTCTGAAAATCAGCATTCTGTGCGTATTGTAAGTTGCAACATTTATTTAAAAGAAAAAATCTTTGCAGATATTGCACTTATAACTATA
>DALYUO010000316.1:2299-2721 GCA_031981225.1 Pararcticibacter sp. | reverse complement strand
CCCTCCCAAAGGGTATGTTTTTCATAGGTAGATGTAGGGTCGAATACTTGTATTCGACCCTTTTTTTTAACCAATTAGTATTATTTTTGTTGATAGCAGATGGATAGAAGAAAAATAGTGATAGCTGTAACAGGTGCAAGCGGTGCTGTGTATGCAAAAGTGTTACTTGATAAACTACAGCTTTTACAGGATCAGCTTCTGGAACTCGGCCTTATTATGTCAGACAACGCGCTGGAGGTGTGGCAGCATGAGCTGGGAAATGATCTTTACAGGAGCTATCCCTTTAAGATATATAGTAAGGGAGATTTCTATGCTCCTTTTGCTTCTGGCTCTGCCCAATACGATTCAATGGTGATCTGTCCCTGTTCTATGGGAACACTTGGCCGCATCGCTTCGGGAATTTCGAATGATCTGACAACCCG
>DALYUO010000316.1:0-2289 GCA_031981225.1 Pararcticibacter sp. | reverse complement strand
TGCCGATGTGATCCTGAAGGAGCGCCGGAAGCTTGTGCTGGTTGTGCGCGACACGCCCTTAAGTCTTATTCATATCAATAACATGAAGACTGTGACGGAAGCTGGTGGTATCATCTGTCCTGCAAGTCCTTCGTTTTACAGTCGCCCCGCTTCCGTAGAGGAGGTGGCAGCTACGGTAATAGACCGGGTTATTGATCTTATCGGCCTTAAGAATTCGTCATACAGGTGGGGAGAAGGGAGTTAAGACTGAGAATTTTCCTATCTTTGCCCCCTGATTATGAGCAGGAAGGTTGCATTTTATACATTAGGCTGTAAACTTAATTATTCTGAAACATCTACAATTGGCCGTCAGTTCAGCCAGGCGGGTTTTGAGGTTGTAAATTTCACAGATAAGCCAGACGTGTACCTGATCAATACATGTTCTGTAACGGATCATGCCGACAAGAAATGCCGTAAGGTAGTTAAGGAGGCATTAAAGCATTCGCCTCAGGCGTATATAATCATAGTAGGCTGTTATGCGCAGCTGAAGCCAAAAGAAATATCGGAGATCCCGGGTGTGGATATGGTGCTGGGGGCAGCTGAGAAGTTCAGGATTGTAGAGTTTTTAACCGATCTTACAAAACAGCCTAAAGCTACTGTCTATAATAAACCAATTTCGGAGGTAAATGAATTTGTGGCGTCGTATTCATATGGGGACCGCACGCGGACTTTTTTAAAGGTTCAGGACGGATGTGACTATTCATGTACTTTTTGTACAATTCCGCTGGCCAGAGGTGGAAGCCGGAGTGATAACATTGAGAAGATTACCGAGCAGGCGCGGGCAATAGCCGCTTCGGGAGTCAGAGAAATTGTACTTACCGGAGTTAATATCGGCGATTTTGGTATCCGGAACGGAGGGAGAGAAGATAAATTCTTCGACCT
Organism: Pararcticibacter sp.; assembly: GCA_031981225.1. Classification (GTDB taxonomy): domain Bacteria; phylum Bacteroidota; class Bacteroidia; order Sphingobacteriales; family Sphingobacteriaceae; genus Arcticibacter. The sequence continues at coordinate 1,368 of DALYUO010000316.1, read as the reverse complement.
GGTGAAGGCTCTTGATGAGGTGGAAGGTATTGACAGGATCAGGATTTCATCCATTGAACCCAATCTTCTGAGCAATGAGATCATAGAGTTTGTGGCCAGGTCGAAACGCTTTGTTCCTCATTTTCATATTCCACTGCAGTCTGGCAGTAATAAGATACTTTCTCTGATGAGAAGGCGATACAAAAGAGAGTTATATGCCGACCGCGTTGCTAAGATCAGAGAGCTGATGCCCGACTGTTGTATCGGTGTGGATGTGATAACCGGCTTCCCTGGCGAAACCCGTGAGGACTTTTTAGATACTTATAACTTTTTGAACAACCTCGACATCTCTTATCTTCACGTGTTTACCTATTCGGAGCGCGAGAATACGTTAGCAGCTGCTATGGAAGGGAATGTTCCCGGCGCCCAGCGGGCGGACAGAAGCAAGATGCTGCATATTCTTTCGGATAAGAAACGAAGGGTATTTTATGAGTCGCAGCTTGGGAAAACGGAAGCTGTGCTGTTTGAGAGCGATCAGAAAGACGGTTATATGCATGGGTTTACGCGAAACTATGTGAAAGTAAGGGTGAAATACGATCCTGTACTTGTTAATGAATCGCGTGTGGTGAAACTTGTTGCTATATCTGAGGATGGGAATGTTGATATTGAGGAGGCGGCGGCAGAAGTTTTTTCTCATTAATTTTATTTTAATTATCAAGCCGTATATTTAGCACATGTTTCCAACCCTTTCTCACCTCATTGAATACTTCACCGGGATCAATATTCCGCTTCCGATTCAAACCTTTGGCTTTTTTGTAGCCCTGGCATTCATTGCAGGGTACTGGGCTTTTACTCAGGAATTAAAAAGGAAGGAGGCCGGAGGCCTTGTACATCCTTTTAAACGGAAAGTAACTATTGGCGAGCCGGTGTCGTCTTCAGAACTGATTCTTAACGGACTCTTTGGATTTGTTATCGGGTATAAGCTGCTGGACGGTGTTCTGAGTTTGTAAACAATCCGCAATCCTTTATTTTGTCGTCTCGGGGGAACTTTATCGGAGGCCTCATTCTGGGAGGGCTCTTTGCCTGGTGGGCTTATTCGGAGAAGAAGAAGCAGCAGCTGCCCAAGCCTAAAGTTGTAGAAGAAACTGTACATCCATATCAGGTAATGAGCTCGGCCGTAGTTTGGGCCGCAGTATGGGGATTTCTGGGAGCCAAAATATTCCATAACCTGGAATATTTAGAAGATTTTATGAAGGACCCTATCGACGGTTTGCTTTCTTTTAGTGGTTTAACCTTTTATGGCGGACTCATCTGCGGTGGTGCGGCTGTACTCTATATAGCGAATAAAAATGGTATCAAACCCCTGCATATGCTTGATGTAGGCGGTCC
>DALYUO010000315.1:0-5157 GCA_031981225.1 Pararcticibacter sp. | reverse complement strand
TATTCTTTTGAGAAATAGGTACATTATCGGTATTACCTTCAATCAACACCTCGTAATCTTTATAGTCTTTGATGATCTTTGATATTTTACTCAGCGTTTCACCGGCCTTTTCCGAGATTTCATAGCTACCCGATTTGTACAACATATTGTCTGAAAGCGAAATATACACCACACCCTTTAACACCTGCACATTAACATCCCGCATTTCCTGCTGGCTCAACGAACGGGTTAGATTATTGGTTAACACCATATTAAGTGAGTCGCTTTTATTCTTCGCGTTTACAAGCTGCTGAATGTACTTATTTGAACTGTTTATCTCATCAACGAGTTTTGAGATGTTTACACTTCCCTGGTTTGACGAATTCAAGCACTTGTCGAGTGCATCACGCAGCGACTTTACATTTGCTCGTTCTGAAGCTATCTGGTCTTCCAGGCTTGACACCCTGTTGGTAGAAACCGCAAGATTCCTCTCCGTCAGCAGATATTGTCTGCGAAGGTCGCGAGTGTTACTGTCCAGTTTGTTGTACTTGGTTTGCAGCGCATCATATTTTTTTGTGGTAACACAACTTTGGCTCGTCACTGCTACAGCGAAAAGCGCAAGTATTGATATTCGAAAATTCATGATCTTAAATCCTTATTCTTGATTAAATTAGTTAAACCAATAATAAATAACTACTCAATCCTAAGAAAGTTTGATTTAAAGCTTTATCCGTTTGCCCTCTTTTGCTGAACGGGAGGCAGCTTCGAGTATTTTTACCACTATCAGATTATTGGACAACGATGAAAGATCATCACCAGGCTGCTCCCTCCCCCGCAGCACATCTGCAAGATATGAAAGGTTATCCCGGTACACAGTTGGTTTAACTGTTACTGTTTCCGTAACATCCTTCTTCCTTTGCTGCAGGTTGTTATTGTCGAGAGCATGAAGGTATCCATCGGTACCAAAAACCTCGAGGTCTTTAATATTAAACGGCCAGTTCCAGGATGCTTCGATAATGCCGGTCGCCTGAGGATACTCAAGTAAAATTGTGGCGTCATCGTCCACTTTAGGATAAACAGAAGGCTTGATCTGTCGCGTGATAGCAGTAACTGCTGTTGGCACCTCGCCTTTCATGATCCAGGTCATCAGATTGGCTCCATAACAACCAAAATCCCTTATCGCACCTCCCCCATTTTTAACCGGATCGGTAAGCCAGCTTAAAAAATCATCGCTGCATCCAATCTCTTTGGGGCCGTTGTGACCGTCGTGCACCACCATTTTTCGTATCGCACCTATATGATCAGATTGCACCATAACATTCACCTGCTGATTCGTGTTATACCAGGTTGTTTCATAATTCGTAAGCACATGAATGTTATGCTTAGCAGCAAGTGAAGCAATCCGTTCTGCATCTTTAACCGTAGTAGCCAGCGGCTTCTCTACCATAACCGAAATCCCTCGCGGGGCACAATGTTCAACCACACTCAAATGCTCAACAATAGCATTATATGCAAGAACGGCTTCAGGTTTAGTATGCTTTAAAAGAGCAGGCAGGTTTTCAAAAAACAGAGAATCGGGCAGGTTGTATGATTTAATGAACCGTGCTGTCAATTGCTTATCAGGCTCCGCAATTCCAGCGATGATTACTTCTCCCCGCTTATACTGGTTCATCACACTGTGTACATGATCATGGCTTAAGCCTGCAATACCCACTCTTAGGACCTGCTGCGCTTGACAAATCAGTACCCCCGACAACAAACAATAAATAAGAATATATTTCATCGTAATAAATTTGGATAGACCGGAGGACCATAAGAATCCTGCCTCAAGCGTTTTACTGAGGTTAAATTAAATTAGCTGAACGTGCTCATTTCGCCTTTAGGAGATCTCGTATCTCCGTCAACAGCACTTCCTGTTTGGTAGGTGCGGGCGGAACGGCAGGACTATCGGCTTTTTTGCGATTTAATTGATTTATTATCTTGATGATGATAAATATACAAAAAGCAATGATAAGAAACTGGATGAGTGTATTCAGAAAGTTACCGTATTTCACAGATACCTCAGCTACGGAATTAGCAGTATCTGCCGGCTTCAAGATCCATTTCTTTTCAGAAAAGTCAATTCCTCCGGTAAGAAATCCGATGGGAGGCATAATCAGATCATCCACCAGAGATGTGACTATTTTACCAAACGAGGCGCCGATAATTACCCCGACTGCGAGATCAATAACATTGCCCCGCATTGCGAACTCTTTAAATTCTTTTACAAATCCCATAATGAATCGTTTATTGAAGATACACTTTATGATCTAAAATAAATACTTTTTATTGGGATAAAAAATATTTATCCCAATAACAAGAGAATTATGCATCAAATCAGTAAAAGAATAAAGTCCTTATGAAGATACCGTTAAAGTTGAGCCGGTGATACTTACTTTATACGTTTTAAGAGGCGTTGTTGCGGGTCCCTGTAGAACAGCTCCGGTAGTACTGAATTCGCTGCCGTGGTTTGGGCAAATGAATTTCCCTTGTGCATTACTGTACGTCACTGGAGTTCCCTGGTGCGTGCAGGCTATTTGTAAAGCAGCAAAAGAGGCAGGCAGATTGGTTTGTGCAATCCTGACAAGGATTATACCATTCCCCGTTTTAAATTCACCAGTATTTTTCATCTCGGCATCAAGGTTGACAGTCAAAAGGCCATCGGGACCATCGCCGCCATCCGGATCAGGAGTTGCTTCTTCGGCAGGACTGCTTCCACAGGAAGCCAGGCTGCAACCCATACACACTGCTGCAAGGCTAATGCCCAACGTAGATAAGAATTCTTTTCTTTCCATGTTATTGATAATTAATTGATGAATTACTTGTATGTACTTTTATGTCCCCGGTTAAAATCAAAGACGCGGGTAATAGTAAAGCCAATACGATATTGCCCGTCTGTCCATTTCGATTCGGTATCGGCCAGGTAGTTTATTGGTGATATCGCCTGTGCATTGCTGAAGTTGAGTGTGAAAACATGTCCTCCTGTTTCAATTTCAATGCCTACGGCAGAAGGATCATAAAACTTTGGTGTCGCACTGTCTTTTCTGAAGGTAGAAAAAGGATGTGCATAGTCAACCACAATACCCATACGCTTTGTCACCTTCAGACGTCCTGCTGCCGACAACGAAAAGATATTCCTTTCGTTTCCGGCTATATAAGGAAAAGGAAGATTATTCCGTAAAAAGGAAGGTGCGATTTCCATTGAAAAACGGGAAGAGAATTTACGCGAGATAATGGCCTGATAAAAGTACGATAGCCGGTTTGAGTAATCGTCGAATACGTTCGTACTTACCTTGTAAGGCTTCAATCCGATAGCCGCGATAAGCGCAACAGCAAAAGGCTTACTGTTATCGGAAGTCTGCCTTAGTACATTATATTTCAGGCCAAGATCCAGTAACTGCTCATACTTACTTCGGCCAAAAGTAATATCCAGATTATCCCTCAAGCCATATTCAAAGCCAATGTAGATATCTGCAGAGTTATCCAATCCCCATAAAGTCTCGGCCCCCCCGGCCGATCCGGCCACGTCTCCAAAGCGATGCACTACCATAAAGTTCAGATTGTTCTTCTTTATAGTTTCAGTCGTTGAAGTCAAAATAAGTCTTGTCGATTTAAATGAAGCTATTACCGGCTCCGCTTCGTCCTTATCGACTAAAGCGTTTATAATAGAGTCGGTTGATGAAGAATCGGCTTCCTGCGCCAGCACAGCTGTCGATACAAGAAGGAACATAGATACCAGCGTTTTTCTCATAACATAGGGGAGTGTAGGGTGATTATTTTTGATAATTAGTGTAATCGGTGGCTACCTTTACCTGAATACTTTCGGCAATCTTCTGGAAAACCAGTCTCGGTATATCAATCTGGTGGTCTTTACATTGTACAGTGAACTCTGATGTCAGTCTCACTGTGTTCTTATTTACGGTAATCGTGCCCGGAATGGTCCTGTTTTGTTTTACACCATGAACTTCCAATACACCAACGGCACGAACCGGATAGGTACCTTCCTTTGAAACATCAAATTTCTCCTGAATCTTTCCTTTAAATGAAGCATTGGGAAACTTATCGCTTTCCATATAGTTCTCGTTGAAATGCTCCTGCATTAGCGACTTATCGAATTTAAAGGTTTTAATAGGGACAGTAAAAGCAACGGCCCCTGTAGCTGTATTAAGTACCGACACACCTTTGCCCGATACCGCTTCAATGTCCTCAAGCGGAGCTTTGGAATAAAGGCTGATACGCGCATTCCTGGAGACATAACTCTCCCTCCCTGCCTGATTCATCCCGAATCCGGCAAGTAATATAAAAGCGATATATTTCATACGACTATTGTTTTCTCCGGCTATTAATGTTCCATCCAACGCCAAAAGCTACTCCAACCGATCTCAGATCTATCCCTTCGTTACCAATATCAGTTAAGGGCAGTTTTAAGTAGGGCTGCATTATAAAATTCAAGCTCTTATTTATCTCGCGCTGATAGGTAGCATTCAGATTCAGCACTCCTAATACATGTTTGTTTTGGTTTGACACTTTATAAGTGTATTCTGTATTATCGGTATAGTTAAACGTGTATTTTTCACGAAGCATAAAATAGGATGACAGTCCTGCGCCTGCACTGAAAGCACTTTTGCCGTTCCCGAAGAACTGATAATTGATATTGAGCGGGACATCAAGAACCTTACAGTTAGCAACGACATTATCGGTTTGACGACTTCCATAAGCGTAAGAATAGTCGCCAGCGTTAAACTGATCAGAGCCGATCTTATAAGGTTTCATCGCATATCCCAGCCCGGTAGAAAGGCTCCACTTAGGCGATAACTGCAGCGACAACTGTATTCCCGCGTTTACCCCTACCTGCCCGTTTGCAAACGAATTGACGCCATTTACATCAGGTGCCGTAATAACAGCCAGGGAAGCACGTGGCACTTTGCCAGTCGGTGTTTTCCTCGTCTCTTCATTGCCGGCTGCGAAGTCGGGTGCTCCTGCCAGCTCGGTCTCAACACCAGCAAAGACAGAGATAGACATAGGAATAATGCTGTCCAGTGACGGTACTTTTGTCAATGGCGCCCCAGCTTTTGTAAGCTCCCTGATTGTAACCAAATATACCCTCGGAATTTCGCTGAATGGGGGAACCTCGGATGC
>DALYUO010000314.1:4812-5182 GCA_031981225.1 Pararcticibacter sp. | reverse complement strand
TTGAAATACTGAAGTAAAAAGTCGTTCACTACGGCACCGATGTCGGTAGGGAAGAGTTTCGCTTTTTCAGCTCCTGTTATTTCGGTCTTTGTATCTTTATTTATCTCTCCGTTCTTTAAACTGAAAACGCAGTATGTTCTTGACTTTCCGTCCCTGTCTTCCTTTATAACGTATCCCCGGTTCTGAACTGTAGAAATCGTAGGGGCGTAAGTAGAAGGGCGGCCTATGCCCAGCTCTTCGAGCTTCTTAACCAGACTTGCCTCTGTATATCTTGCAGGAGGGCGGCTAAAGCGCTCCGTCGCTGTAATTTCCTGTGCTGTCAGATCCTGCCCTTTGCTTAACGGAGGCAGAATAGCATTGCCACTTTCGT
>DALYUO010000314.1:3337-4802 GCA_031981225.1 Pararcticibacter sp. | reverse complement strand
CCTGATCTTCGTCCGTCGACTCGATGTACACCTTCAGGAAGCCGTCGAACTTCATCACCTCGCCGTTGGCAACAAATTGTTCAGCACGGGTAGAAATGCCGATCTTTGCTGTAGTTTTTTCAAACCTGGCCTCACTCATCTGCGATGCAATCGCTCTTTTCCAGATAAGTTCGTACAGCCGTTTTTCCGAATTGTCACCTTCAATGCTGTGCTGGTCAAAATAAGTAGGGCGGATCGCTTCGTGTGCTTCCTGCGCCCCTGCGGATTTTGTCTTAAATTTCCTTAACTGGTGGTATTGATTGCCGTAAGCTTTGTTAATCTCGTTTGAAGCGGCATCGAGAGCCGTTTCAGAAAGGTTAACCGAGTCGGTACGCATGTACGTTATCTTCCCCGATTCGTATAGTTTCTGGGCGACAGTCATCGTCCGGGAAACCGAAAAGCCGAGTTTTCTGCTGGCTTCCTGTTGTAGTGTCGAGGTGGTAAAGGGAGGAGCCGGGCTTCTTTTCGCGGGGCGTGTTTCGAGGCTTTCTATCTTGTAAGCGGCGCTTTTACAGGCCTGAAGAAATTCTGTCGCTTCCGCTTCCGTATCAAACCGTTCTGAAAGATCTGCCCTGAAAAGCTCCTTCTGCCTTCCTGTAGAAAATATAGCTACAACTTTATATGCAGCAGTGGTTTTAAATTTATTGATCTCACGCTCCCGTTCTACGATCAGCCGTACTGCAACAGATTGAACACGGCCTGCCGAAAGTGAAGGTTTAACTTTTTTCCATAGTACCGGAGAAAGTTCAAAACCTACCAGTCTGTCGAGAACGCGGCGTGCCTGCTGTGCATTAACAAGATTGTAGTCTATTTTACGGGGATTGTCAATTGCCTTCAGTATCGCCGGCTTCGTGATTTCATGAAAAACGATCCGTTTGGTTTTGTCTTCCTTTAGTCCGAGTGTTTCAAAAAGATGCCATGAAATAGCTTCTCCCTCGCGGTCCTCGTCCGATGCGAGCCAAACAGTGTCTGCTTCTTTCGCAAGCTTTTTTAATTCGCTTACTATCGCCTTTTTATCTGAGGGAACCTCGTATTTCTGGGTGAAATTATTGAGAACGTCGATCGCATCGTCGGTTTTAACCAGATCACGAATATGTCCGTAACTTGATTTAACCATGAAGTCTTTTCCAAGGTAGCCTTCGATGGTTTTTGCTTTTGCGGGTGACTCAACGATTAGTAGATTTTTTGCCATTAAAGGATGCGTTTTTTGCAAATAAAGGCATTAATCGCCCCAATGCAAAATCCATTTGCTTTAAATTTTTGTAAACAGAATGAAATAAGTGATGTGTAGCGGATTAGATTTTGAATCACTTAAAGCAGGAATCCGCCGCCCAGGAGGTCGTTATCCTCGTAAAAGACAGCCGACTGACCTGGTGCAATTCCGGAAACTGCATGATGAAAATTAACTTTCATTAATCCGTCTTCT
>DALYUO010000314.1:2843-3327 GCA_031981225.1 Pararcticibacter sp. | reverse complement strand
CAACGATAGTGCTCATGGTTCCCGAATCTTTGTATCTTATCTTCGTTATCGCTTCCAGTGGTTCTGTGATCTGGTCGTATTTAATAAGGTTAAGTCCCCTTACCATCGCGGTAACCTTTTTCAGCTCATCCTGTGTGCCCAAAACTACAGTATTGCTTTCGGGCATAATTTCCTTCACAAACATAGGCTGACCTAAAGCGATGCCCAGTCCTTTGCGTTGTCCGATAGTATAAAAAGGATAGCCTTCGTGCTTACCTACAACCGAGCCGTCGCTGAGTATAAAATTGCCGCCCTGTACCTGTTCATCCAAACCATCTACGCGATGGCGGAGAAAAGCACGGTAGTCATTATCGGGAACGAAACAGATTTCATAGCTTTCACTTTTTTTAGCAAGTTCGGCCTGCCCCATGTCGAGTGCCATCTGCCGGATCTCTGCCTTAGTAAAGCTCCCGAGCGGAAACTTCGTTCGGGCAAGGTTTTTTTG
>DALYUO010000314.1:0-2833 GCA_031981225.1 Pararcticibacter sp. | reverse complement strand
CCACAGAACGTAGGACTGATCTTTATTTTCGTCCTTCCCTTTCGAAATCACGTAGCGCCCGGTATCTTCAAGGCGAATATTGGCGTAGTGGCCTGTTGCAATGAATTCGCAGTCAAGCTTGTCCGCTCGTTTAAGCAGTGCCTCCCACTTAATGTGTGTGTTGCATAGCACGCAGGGGTTTGGAGTACGTCCGGCAAGGTATTCGTCTACGAAATTGTCGATAACAAAGTCCCCGAACTCATTGCGGATATCGAGAATATAGTGAGGAAATCCATAAGCAACCGCGAGAGAGCGTGCATCGTTAATGGAGTCGAGACTGCAGCATCCAGTTTCCTTTGAGGACGACCCTGACGAGGCATAGTCCCATGTTTTCATGGTAAGCCCAATCACTTCATAGCCCTGTTCATGTAACATGACAGAGGCCACGGAGCTGTCGACCCCCCCACTCATTGCAACCAAAATTCTTCCGTGCTTACTCATAACAATGTGCAAAGATACTTCTTCCCTGCCGATTTTTATTTTATGCTGGTCAGAGAGTTGTAAAACTTCCCATACACCGCCAATTACTGTTCTTTAACCTGTCGCAGTTTCCTGAATTTCCTGCTAAGTGCAATCCAGGCGAGCAGCCCAAAAAGAATGCTTAAACCGATAAGGTATAAAACAGGCTTTTGTACCAGGTCGAGTGTTCCGTTCTCAACCGTAAGGATCCTGTAAATCTGAAGGAAGTGGGTGAGAGGAATGGCATCAGCCAGCATTCTCACGCCGACAGGCATCTGGCTTAAAGGCCATGTAAAACCACTGATCACGAAGCTGGGGGTGGCTACCACCATCAGGATCTCTGTAGCTTTGAGCTGGTTTGGAACCACAATGCTCACAAGGATACCCATCATACTTACAGCAAACACAAATAAACCTGTCAGGAGAGTGAGCAATAACAGATTATGTTGCATTGGGATTTTAAACCATACATGCATCAGCGCGTAAGACAGCCATATTAAAAATGACATCAGAAAATAAGGAGTGCATTTGGTAACGATGGCAAGCAGGGGAGAGCCTGCTTTCTGTGCAAGATCTGTTAGGGTATTCTTTTCATATTCAGCGGCGAAAGTGATGGCAAGTGCAAGAAACAATACCTGCTGAAGTATAGTTGCCAGCATCCCCGGCCATAAGAAATACATATAGTTGCTGCCCTTGTTGTAATTCCTCAGTATTGTGGCTGCAAAAGGGTCGTATTGTTTTGCGGCTAGATCCTGAGGTACGCCGGCCTTTTTAAGAGCTTCTATCTGTATTCCTGCCTTAAGCGTTCCCGCAACGGTCTGTATCGCTCTCGAAGCAAAATTTGCTGTAAGGATATTATCGGCATTTACATAAACAAGCATTTCAGGATATCGTTTATACTGAATGTCGGCTTCGAAATTTGGAGGGATAATTAGGATACAGGCTGCGTCATGCTTAATGGAGAAGTCTTTGATATTGTTGGCTGAAGGTAGTATAGCCGCTATCTTAACAACTTCGTTGTCATCCAGCATATCAATCATGCGGCTGCTCATCGGGGAGCGATCTTCATCAACCACCACAATCGGAAGATCGGTTACCTTCCCCTTTTTGTAGGTATAGCCAAAAAGAATTCCATATGTAAGGGGTGCCCCGATAAAAAGAAGGATGAGGACAGAGTTCGACCTGAAGAGTTTGAACTCCCGAAGTACGAGATCAAAGAAAGTTTTCATATTGAAGTGTGTTATTTCTTTGATAGTTCTAATGTTGCCGTCGCGTTTGCCAGAAGCATGTTTGTTTGAGTTGGATTGACCGGCCTGATTTTTACTTCATACAATGCTTCGCCCATCTCGAAGTCGGGATAGGCCGTAGTAATGTCAGCATAGTGGTTAAGCTGGCTCACAGAAGTTACTTCACCCTCGACCTCTGTTTTATTATATGGTATACGGACGGTATACCTTTGTTTTTTCTTAACCTTAGCAATCGCTGATTCGGGAACCGAAAAGCGGAAGTACGTAGTGGTATTCAGATAGCCTGTGAAAAGTGCATAGCCAGGTAAAGCAAGCTCACCTTTATGCAGCGTAATACTTTCGATACTCATATCCTGAGGGGCGATTACATAACGTTCAACAGAGGCAGCGCCTGCTTCTTTCAGCGCTCCAACTGCCCGGTCTTTTTGTCCCATCGCCATCATTTGCTGCTCTGCCCGGGCGCCGTCTTTTGCTTCTTTTATCTGTGCTGTAACCGCATCCAGTTGCGCTTTAGCGCCCTGCATGCGTGTATAGGCTTCATCATATTGTTGCTGGGCGATCAACGAATCTTTCAGCATGTTTGCCAGGCGTCCAACAGATGTGCGGGCAAATTGATATTGCTCTTTGAGACCCTCATATTTTGCGTTTAGCTGCTGTAACTGCAGTGCTGTAGCGCCGTTCTTTGTCATTTCATATTGGGCGTCGGCCGACTTAACAGCGCCTTCGGCCTGGGCCATTTTAGCCTCTACTTCCGGCAGGTAAAGCAAGGCAAGGGTATCGCCTGCTTTAACATTGTCGCCCTCTTCAACAAAGATCTTTTCTATCCTTCCCGCTACTTTTCCGGAGACAGAGATCGTTTCTCTCTTTATCCGGCCTTCAATAACACCGGATGGTTTGTTGTTACACGCCGTAAATAACAGTGCTGTGAATGACAGGGCCGTAACTGCAATTTTAATATCGTTCGTTCTCATCTGAATTGTTGCTATTTTGTTGTAAATGAAAAGTTTCCGCTTGCTTTCAGATATTGAATAGCTGCTCTACGTTGGTTATATATCGACTGGAGATACTCGAGCTGGGCTTGCTGCATA
>DALYUO010000313.1:4382-5184 GCA_031981225.1 Pararcticibacter sp. | reverse complement strand
CGGGTACGAATCAGGGGCGACGCCAGCCACTAGCAATCTATAACAATTTTACAATTAAACGTGGGGTAAGGAGTGATGGTTTTACCCAATATCTCTTTTTGTTGCCTTCTATTGTTTTCTGAGGGAATGCATTTTTGGCGTGTAAAGTGGTAGGAAAAGAAATATTTTATCCTGTTGAAAACTTTTTGTGGGGTATTGTGGTAGAAAGTGGTAAAAGTATGTACTTTTACATTCATTATTAGAGTAACTGTCAGATGTCTCATTTCTTAGGCGAATTTGAATGCAAGCTTGATACCAAAGGGCGGCTGATGATACCAGCCGGACTTAGGAAGCAAATGCCTGAGGTTGAGAAGGATGGGTTGGTTGTGAATCGTGGTTTTGAGAAACATCTGGTGATTTACAGTCGGAAAGAGTGGGATAAGATAATGGAGGATCTGAGTAAGTTAAATCAGTACGAGAAAAAGACGAGAGATTTCATTCGCTATTTTACGAGGGGTGCGACAGATCTTGCTCTTGACGCAGCGGGTCGTGTGTTATTGCCGAAGTCGCTGCTTGAATATGCAGGAATTGCAGCTGATGCAGTTCTCTCTTCGCAACTGAATAAAATAGAAGTGTGGGCTAAGGATGCTTATGATGCCCAGCTGGATAACGAACCTGAAAACTTTGCGCTTCTGGCTGAGGAAGTAATGGGCAGTGCAGGAAGGAGGACGGATGCTTAAGTATCATACTCCTGTAATGCTTAATGAGTGTATTGATGCACTTTCAATTAAGCTGGACGGTGTTTATGTAGATGCCACTTTCG
>DALYUO010000313.1:1931-4372 GCA_031981225.1 Pararcticibacter sp. | reverse complement strand
GAACGAAATTCTGAAACGGCTGGGAAAGGGTGGGCGATTACTGGCATTTGACCAGGATGAAGATGCCAAACAGAATATTCCAAATGATGATCGGTTAACCTTTATAGATCAGAACTTCCGCTTTTTGAAGAATTATTGCCGCTTATATGGGGTGATACCTGTGGATGGTATTCTGGCTGATCTTGGTGTTTCATCGCACCAGTTTGATCAGCCAGAGCGGGGGTTTTCTATCAGGTTTGATGCTGATCTGGATATGCGGATGGATCAGTCGGCGTCTTTAACAGCTCGTGAAGTTATCAATTCTTATTCGGAAGATCAGTTGCACAAGATCTTCGGTGTTTACGGGGAGATTCAAAATGCGAAATCTCTGGCAAAGACTATTGTAACCTCGCGCTTGAATAAGACGATAGCGACGGTTGAAGAATTTAAGGAGGTTATCAAAAAACTTATTCCAAGGGGTAAGGAGAATAAATATCTGGCACAGGTGTTTCAAGCCCTGCGAATCGAGGTGAATCAGGAGCTGGAAGCTTTGCAGGAGTTTTTGTTGCAGACAGCAGAAGTGCTCAAGCCTGGAGGCCGCCTGGTAATAATGTCTTACCATTCGCTGGAAGACAGGCTGGTGAAGAATTTTATAGCGAAAGGAAAGTTTCGTGGCGAGGTAGAGAAGGACTTTTATGGAAATGAAATTAAGCCTTTTGAATCTGTGACCCGCAAGGCGAAGACTGCATCAGAAGAGGAGATTAAGGAGAACAGCAGAGCGAGGAGTGCAAAGCTGAGGGTAGCGGTTAAGTTATAAGTAGTAAGTTATAAGTTAGTAGTAAGTAGTAGGTAATAAGTTTGGATAAAGCGATTGCAAAGAAACTTAAAACTTATTACGTAAAACTTTAAACTAAATAAAGATATGAGTAATCGTTTCAGAAACGAAACCACTGAGGGGGAAGTTGAAAGGGAGGTTCAGCCGGAAAAGGCAGAACTTCCCCGAAACTTTTTTACGGTGCTGTTAACTGAGGGCGTAATCTCAAAGGAGGCCGCGTCTGAAATGATGCCGTTTATCATTTTTATCGCGTTCCTTGGAATGGTGTATATCGGAAACAGGCATTTTGCTGAAAAGAATATCAGAGAGATCGATAAACTTAATAAAGAGGTGAAGGAATTGAGCTGGGACTTTAAGTCATTGAAAGCAGACCTTATGCTGAAAAGCACGCAAACAGAAGTAGCGAAAAGGGTAGATACTTTCGGTTTGATGGAGCCTGTTGAGCCACCAAAAAAGATTTTGGTTACAAAGAGTGAGTTAAAAATAAAATGAAAATTCCTCAGGTGAGGAGCAGATTGGTACTATGAATATCAGAACCGACATTTTATTACGTGTGTATATTGCTTTTGGGCTGATTGTTCTGCTTGCTTTTGCCGTATTGTTCAAGCTTTTTCATGTTCAGATAAGTGAGGGAAAAAAATGGAGGGCTATGGCTGATAGCTTATCGACCAAGTATGTGAATGTTGAAGCTGTAAGAGGAAATATTTATTCGGTAGACGGAAGTCTGCTGGCTACGTCCATTCCTGAATACGAACTGAGGATGGACATGCTTGCAGGTGGAATTGAAAAGAATGAAGTCTTTTACGAGAAGGTTGATTCGTTGGCTGAGAAGATGGCGAGATTTTTTGGAGACAAGTCAGAGCGACAATATTCCTCGATGTTGAGGCAGGCAAGGAAGGACGGCGAGAGGTGGTTTCTTATAAAAAGAAATATTAGCCACCAGGAGTTAAGCGTGATTAAGAAGTTTCCGATTTTTAATCTGGGCCGGTATCGTGGCGGATTGATCGTTGTTCAGAAGAATAAACGAATTCTTCCTTTCAAGTCGTTAGCGGCAAGGACGATCGGTTATTGGAACGAGAATGTGCAGCCCGTAGGTCTCGAAGGAGCTTATGGGGACTTTATAAACGGTGAAAGTGGCCGGCAATTGATGCGACGTATCGCAGGTGGCACATGGGCGCCGGTAAATAAAGATATTGAGATCGCTCCGAAAGACGGTGCTGATATTATTTCGACGATTGACATTAATATGCAGGATGTTGCTCAGAATGCCTTGCTGAAGCAATTGATAAAAAGCGATGCCGATCATGGTTGTGTATTGTTGATGGAGGTATCAACCGGCGAGATCAGAGCTATTGCAAATTACACCCGGACAGGAGAAGGTGAATACAAGGAAAAGTTTAATTATGCAATCGCCGGCAACCAGGATCCGGGCTCAACATTTAAGGTGGCCTCCTATATGGCCTTGCTTGAAGATAATTTAGTTGACACCAACACACTGGTTGAAACAGGAACCTATAAAATACCAGGTCATCTTATTAAAGATTCTCATGGAAGTATTGGCGTGGTTACTGTTAAAAAAGCATTTGAAGAATCCTCGAATGCGGCTATAGCGAAGTTAGTAAACACC
>DALYUO010000313.1:0-1921 GCA_031981225.1 Pararcticibacter sp. | reverse complement strand
ACACCGCATATAAAGATAACCAGTCGAAGTTTACGGATCATTTGTACGACTGGCATCTCAACGAAAAACTCGGTCTTCAGATACCGGGTGAAGCCAGCCCGGTAATTAAGAATCCGGAGTATAAAAGCTGGAATAAGAAGATGACGCTGCCACAGATGGCATATGGATACGAAATGCAGCTTACTCCACTGAAGATGCTGACATTTTATAATGCTATCGCGAATGATGGGAAATATGTAGCTCCAATTTTTGTGAAAGAAGTGAAGAGGTTAGGGACAAGTATTGAAAAGTTTCAGGCACGGGTTATCAACGATAAGATCTGCTCAGACGCTACTTTGAACAAAATTCAGGCAATGCTGGAGGGTGTGATAACTGAGGGTACAGGTAAGGGTATTATTTATAATCCCTTATATAAGGTTGCTGGAAAGACAGGTACGGCACAGGTTGCTGATGCAAATAAAGGCTATCGGGTAAAAAGGCAGTATCAGGCTTCATTCTGCGGATATTTTCCGGCCGATAATCCTAAATACTCACTGATAGTGGTTGTTAACGGTCCCAAGAAAGGGTACTATGCCGCACAGGTTGCTGGTCCACCGTTCCGTGAAATCGCCGATAAGATATACGCTAACGATTTGGAGATGTACATTCCTGTACAGAAAAGGTTTGTAGGGAATACTAAAATGCCATCATCCAAAGCGGGATACAATAAAGCTACTCAAAAGGTTTACAAATCGCTCGGAATAAAAACGTTTTTTGCATCCAACAGCGAGTTGGTTAATACCGTTGACACCAATAATGGGGTTGCTGTTAAGGAAGTGAAAGTATATCCTAATGCGGTTCCTGATGTTACAGGAATGGGCTTAAAGGATGCTGTTTTCCTGCTTGGAAATGCAGGACTTAAACCAGTGGTTAAAGGAAGCGGCAAAGTAATTAAGCAGTCACTTGAACCAGGAAGCAGGCTGGTTAAGGGTCACCCAATTAGTATTGAACTGAAATGATAAACGAATTGAAGGAATTATTACAGGAAGTGGAAGTACTTGAGATAAAGGGTACTGCTGATATTGTTATAGACCAGATTTGCTTTGATTCAAGAAAAGTTAGAAAAAGCACCTTGTTTGTAGCTGTTCGTGGAACTGCTACCGACGGACATCATTTTATAACGAATGCTGAGAATAACGGTGCTGCGGTTATTGTTTGCGAAGAATTCCCTGAAATATTAAAAGACGACGTCACTTATATCCTCGTTAAGGATTCGGCCGTTGCTCTCGGTATCCTTGCATCCGGGTTTTATAACCATCCATCGGGGAAACTAAAGCTGGTAGGCATTACAGGAACAAACGGTAAGACGACAGTAGGGACCTTGTTGTATAAGTTGTTTGAGGAACTGGGATATAAAGCAGGATTGATCTCGACGGTAGAAAATTACATTCATACAGCGGTGGTTCCCTCCACTCATACGACTCCTGATCCGGTCACACTGAACGCCCTGCTTGCAGAAATGGTAGAAGCAGGATGTGATTACTGTTTTATGGAGGTGAGCTCTCATGCGGTAGCACAGCACAGGATTGAGGGTTTAAAATTTACCGGAGGTGTATTTACGAACTTAACACATGACCATCTGGATTTTCATAAAACGTTCAGAGCTTATTTAGAGGCAAAGAAAGCGTTTTTTGATAAGCTCGACAGGAATGCTTTCGCTCTTATTAATTCCGATGATAAGAACGGTTCTGTCATGATCCAGAATACAACTGCCTACAAGAAAAGCTACGCGCTGAAGAGCATGGCTGATTTTAAGGCAAAGGTTGTTGAAAATGAGCTGAGTGGCTTGCTGCTCGATATCGGCGGACAAGAAGTGTGGTTTAAGCTGGTTGGAAGTTTTAATGCCTATAACTTGCTGGCAGTTTTTGCTACAGCCATGCTA
>DALYUO010000312.1:3579-5199 GCA_031981225.1 Pararcticibacter sp. | reverse complement strand
GCGCAGATTCTGGAAAAATGAAGTACGGCTGATTTGAAGCCCTTCATAGCTTTTCCATTTATCGGGATAGCCAATTTTGGTGTTAAATGCATTAAGTTTAGCTAACGCCTTTTTCTTCGTGGCATCGCTCATCCAATCCAGATTATTAATGCGGATGGCATACGCCTTTCTTAAGTTCTGGACAAGAACCTGCATCCTTGCTTTGGCTTCGGGCTTGAAATATGTTTTTACATACAGTTGTCCCAGTAGCTCACCTATATTGTTATCCGTTAAAGATGACATGCGCTGCCATCTCGGTGTTTGTACTTTTTGTCCGCTTAGGGCCTGACTATAAGCAAAGTTCGCTTTAACGAAAGGAGAGCTTAGATAAGGAGCCGAATTCTTAAGGATATTCCATTGCAGATACGTCTTAAGATCCTTTAAGGAAGTGCTTGTTAAAAGACCGCTAAGCGAAGAGAAAAAACCGGGAACTGAGACAAGAACAGTGTCCTGCCCTGGAGCTTTCATTTTTGCCAACATATCCGCCCAGTTAACCGCCGGCGTCAATCTGTTAAAGTTCGCTATAGTAAACTTATTATAAGTCTTGTGCGGATCACGCATTTCCACCCGGCTCATCTGAGCCGATGCAAGGGCTTTTTCAAAACTGAAAATTGTTTCAGCATTTTTCTTCGCTTCGGCCGCCGGAGTACCGGTTAACGTAAAAAGGGTGGTGATATATGTTTTAAAGGCGGCCTGTATTTTCAGGCTTCGCGGATCAGACTTCAGGTAATAATCCCTGTCGGGTAGGCTGGTGCCGCCCTGAGACAGTTGTGGAACGTTCTTATTCACATTTTTCCGGTCCTGCCCAACATAGAAGCCAAAAAAGGGAGAAGCAAGGCCTTCGGTACGCATGAATGCTGCTTCATCAAGCACCCCGTTAAGGCTGTTTATGCTGCTTATGCGTTGCAGGTCGGCTTTAATAGGTGTAAAACCAAGCTTTTCAACCGTTAAGCTATCCATGCCCGCAGCATAAAAGTCGCCTACTCTTTTTTCAACAGAACCTTCCGGTGCACTTTTGTTATTTGCTGCCTCGGCAAGGATTTTCTTTACTGCATTAATATTAAAGTCGCGTAGTACATTAAAGCTTCCCCATCTGGTTTCTTTAGCGGGAACGGGGTTCTTTTTGATCCAGGTTCCGCTTGCGTATTGATAAAAATCGTCGCCGGGTTTAACAGACAAATCCATATTCGCCTGGTCAATAAACTTAGTTGCCGGAGCTTGCTGTGCGGAGGCCTGTAGACCAGATACCAGCATACCCGATAAAATAAGATTCAAAAATGCTTTATTCATGAATAAAAATGGTTAACCCTCACTGAGAGAGGCGTAAAAATAGGCCTAAAAAATCAGAAAAAGAGCAAGGTAATAGCTATTTTACTTATTGAACCATCTGAACAGACGATCTAAGTGAAGATAATTGTAGAGGATGTTGGATATTCTCTGATTGATATCTGGTTTCATTTTAATCAACTAAACACTATTCTAAACTGTTAATATTTAAAAATAGTATGATGTTGGGGAATGTTTTTTAACAATTTTTATGCACCAGGATTTTTTTTAAGCGCTTTTTGTATAAGGAGTTTA
>DALYUO010000312.1:0-3569 GCA_031981225.1 Pararcticibacter sp. | reverse complement strand
AGATAACCAGATATACCAGCGATTAACGACGCTATCAAAATGGAGAATTTAGCCTCAGCCTGAAACTCGGGCCGGTCAAAAGAAAGAAGAGCAATAAAAACCGACATGGTAAATCCGATCCCTCCAAGCATTCCTAATCCAATGATATGTTTCCAGCCGGAACGGGAAGGAAGGCTGCCAAGTCCGAGTTTTACTGATAAATAAGAGAATAACGTAATACCCAGTGTTTTACCTATTACCAGGCCGCCAATTATTCCTAATCCAAGAGAACTGGCAAGCCCCTCTACCATACCATCTTCAAAATGAATGTTCGTATTGGCCAGGGCAAAAACAGGCATAATAAGATAGTTCACCGGACCAGTTAGGGAATGTTCCAGCTTTTCGAGCGGAGATGTGCTTTTTACCGGATTTGTTGGCACTGTAAAGGCAAGAAGTACCCCTGCTATAGTTGCATGTATCCCTGAATGATGAACGAAGTACCATAGGAATATTCCAGGAATAATGTAAAAAATAAGTTTTCTGATGCCCATCAGGTTAAACGCAGTGAGAACGGCAAGAATGATACCTGAGTAAAGTAATTGATCCAGGTGTAGTTCATTGGTATAAAAAATAGCTATTACTACAATGGCGCCCAGGTCGTCAACAATAGCCAAAGCTGCAAGAAAGATTTTAAGGGAAGTAGGAACCCGCTTTCCCAGTAAAGAAATGATAGCGAGCGCAAAGGCAATATCGGTTGCCATAGGTATTCCCCAACCGTGTGACGTCTCTGTTCCACCATTAATTAATAGGAAAATTCCTGCCGGCACCAGCATACCCCCCAGCGCCGCGAACACTGGCATGGCAGCTTTTTTAGGAGATGAAAGCTCACCTTCAATAATCTCACGCTTTATCTCTAACCCCACCAGCAGAAAAAAGACAGCCATAAGCCCGTCATTTATCCATAATTCGACAGGGTATCTTAAATGGATATTTCCGAAATTATTTCCTATCTGATATTTAAGAATATGAGTGAATTCCTCTCTTAAAGGAGAATTGGCTATTATTAACGAAATAATTACAGCTAATATCAATATGATGCCGCCGATCTGCCCTGATCTTAAAAAGTCTTTGAAAGGCTTAAAGTTAATAAGCTTGCTCATGAGGCGAATTTAACAATTCTGAAATTAGTAAATCACCCCGGCTCCCCTTATTATTGAGGTGCCGGGGCTTTGCCCAATGGATGTTTTTTAACATCATAATTTTTTTGTCTCTGAGTTTTAAAGACTTAATCGCCTCAGCGAATCAAGTAAGCTTAAAAGTATATTACATTATTGTTACAATACTAACTTCAGATAACATCAAACGGATCTCAGAGTATCTCCGCCAGATTTCCCTTGCCCTGACGTACTACATTGAATTCACCTGTGGTACAGTCTATCACAGTAGACGCGATGTTTCCGCCATAACCACCGTCTATCACGATATTTACGCTGTCTCTGTATTTTTCATAAATAAGTTCCGGATCTGTAGAATATTCAAGGATTTCATCCTCGTCCCGGATAGAAGTTGAAACAATGGGATTCCCAAGCTGATTCACAATCTCTCGGGCAATATTATTATCGGGAACGCGTATGCCCACCGTTTTTTTATTTGAACTTAAAAGCTTTGGTACTTTATTAGTCGCTTCAAAAATAAAGGTATAAGGCCCCGGAAGCGCTTTTTTAAGCATGCGGAAAACCGACGTATCAATTGGCTTCACATATTCAGAAATGTGGCTCAAATCGTGACATATGAATGAGAAGTTCGCTTTATCGGGCTTTATGCCACGTATCTGGCAGATTTTTTCAATCGCTTTGTGGTTTGTGATATCACAACCAAGCCCATAAATAGTGTCGGTAGGATAGATGATCAGACCACCGTTCTTAAGCACATCCACCACCTGCTGGATTGCCTTTTCATTTGGGTTTTCAGGATAAATACGTAACAGCATAATTAAATAATTAAAGATCTTCTGATTTGTTTATATGTACTTGTTATCACGAAAATTCTATCAGTGTATTGTCCTCTTCTGGGAAGCCAGTACAGGTTAAAACCCAACCTTGTTTCAGATCACTGTCTGTTAATACTTCGTTTATACTCATTTGTACTTTTCCCTTTTTACATATTGCAGCACAGTTTCCGCAAACACCCCCCCTGCAGCTATAGGGCAGAACGATTCCCCCCTCCAGCGATGCCGAAAGTATGTCTTTCCCCGAGGGTACCTTCACAATATGCCGCTGGTTATGGATGCTGATCACGACATTCCTTTCGGGAAATACAGGATGATGGACATTTCCGGAACGCATTAACTCCGGACTGTAGTTTTCTCTTAAAACATTTTCTGTTTTAAAGTGCATGAATCCCAAAGTTATCCTGATCATTCTCATATAGGTGAAAGGACCGCATACGAGGAACATCGCATCTTCCTTTGTAAACGTCATCTCTTCTTTAAAATACGATTCCAATAAAATGTTACTTAGATGTCCCGGTTCTTTACGCCTTGTTATCGGATCAGAAAATAAATGGATCAGATGCAAATTAGGATGTCGTTCAGCCAGCTTCTCTATTTGTTCAAGAAAGAGAGCTTCATGTTCATTGTGATTGCTGTAAACTAGATGGATGACGCTTTGGGGTTCATTCTTCAACAGATACCTTATTTGAGGCAGGATCGGAATTATGCCGCTTCCGGCGGCAAAGCAGAAAATGTCGCGCTGCCTGTCATTTTGAGCTTTAAGTGAAAACCGCCCTGCCGGTAAAAGAGCGCTCACTATTGCGCCTTCTTTCCAATGCTGAAGGATGAATCGGGAGATTGCCCCGTTTTCAACTTTTTTGACGTTGATTTGTAAAGGCTCACCAGGGAGGCTTAATATAGAATAAGAACGACGCAGCTCCTGCTGGCCGGTTCGGATGATGAAAGTAAGAAACTGTCCCGGTTTATAATTCAGGCTATCTCCATCCAGTAGTTCCAGCTCATAGGTTTTGGCCAAAGCTGTTTCCTGTGTGACAGAAAAAATACGGAAGTTCAGTGATTTTTCCTGATTCAAAGCCATATTGATAATAAAACTGCAAATTAGCAAAGTTGTTCGGGAAATTAAGATGTAAGCCTATGTTAAAGTTATGGGTTATGAATTATGAGTTATGAAAGCCTACTCGATTAGAATAACTCATAATCCATAACGCATAATCCATAACTCCGTCCATAGCTCATAATTCATCACCCAACTAACAATGTTCCTTAACACTTACTACTTCATAAAACGGTTTTATCCGGTAATTTACGAATTCTCCTGATGAACCCCCGGACCGGATAATTTCCTTATACTCCTCCCATATATTTAAGGGGACATCGTAATAATGATAGGCTCTTCCGCCCGTAAACTCAACTTCCAGTATCCGGTATTTCTCGTGGTAATTAACCATCACAGTCGTACCCGAATCAGGAGTATAGACAGCGTTTTTCGGAGGCAGGCGTTTTCGTTTCATGAATATCCGGAAACAATAAAAGAGGGTGTCCAAAAAGTAAGGACACCCTTTTTTGTTTTCCCATTAAT
>DALYUO010000311.1:0-5204 GCA_031981225.1 Pararcticibacter sp. | reverse complement strand
TGGCTTTTTTTGCGGCGTTTATCTGTTGCCTGATAAAAGTCGGCCGGAGGATTTGCCTGAACTTGCCGCGATTGCACTCTTTACAGGAATGTCAGCATTCTATCTGACTTATCTATGGCTTTTCCAGCGTTTCCTTCAGCGAAAAAGCTGGACGCAACTGCTCCTTACCGGAGCGCTAATTGTCTTTGCATCGGCGCTTACCGGCACAGCTTACCTCTACCTGCGAGTGTACTGGCTATTGGGTATTCGGGTAGAGGCAGCCGTTTTGATATCGCTTTGGAGCGGCCTTGGGTTCCTCGCCTTACTGAACGCAGGAATAGGTTTCTTATTCCGTGGTTTTGTGGCCTGGTACCGTCGAAAGAACCAGGCAGCGCAGGAATTGCATCAGTTAAAGATGCACCTGCAACCCCATTTCTTGTTCAATACTTTAAATAATATCGACATCCTGATTACTGACGATCCAGCGATGGCCTCCGCCTACCTGCAAAAATTGTCAGCACTGTTACGTTACCTTTTGTATGACACACAGGCCCCGGAAGTGCTTTTGAACAAAGAGTTCGCCTTCATTCATGACTATTTGCAGTTGCAAGGCCTGCGCACATGTAATTCGGCATATGCCTCTTTTGAAGTAGATGGTGAGCCAGGAGACAAAAAAATCGCTCCGCTGTTATTTATCCCATTTGTTGAAAACGCGGTCAAACACACGGCCAATAAAAAGCTAACTAACGCAATTCGTATTCGGTTTATAATCGGATCTGACAAACTCGATTTCTATTGCGAAAACAGGATTGGAGAACAAACTGAAGTGCACACAGAAGGTGGATTAGGGCTGGTTATCGCCAGGAAACAATTAGAACTCTTATATGGCGATTCTTTTAGTTTAAAAACTCGACACATGAGCGAAACTTTTACCAAATGGTAAATATTCAAAGAATAACTATCACTAACTTTCGCTAATGAAAGCATTCATAGAATACATTTTGCAGTTTGGTAATCTGAACCAACAACAAATTGACTTCATTTCAAAAAAGGCTAACGAGTTAGAACTTTCCAAAGACGAATATTATTGGGAAGCAGGAAAGGCAGTGAAGCAAGTTGGTTTTATTTCAGAGGGTGTTCTCCGGGTATATTATTATACCAACAAAGGTGAAGAAATCACACGTTACTTCGTTGATGAAAACCATTTGATTTTAGACGGGCGCACCTCTGCAGCGAACTATGTTCCTTCCGAATATCTGCAAGCTATTACTGATTGCAAACTAATCATATTTTCAAAGAAAGATTGGAAGGGAATTTCAGATACCATTGTTGGTTGGGATAACATCATTCAAAAGATAATCACAAAGTATCACGCCGAAAAATTAGAAAGAAGAAGCCCTTTAGTTTCACAAGACGCTACGACGAGGTATCTCGAATTTATGGAAACCTTTCCTATGTTGGTAAATCGTATTCCTTTATCATTCATCGCCTCATATTTGGGTGTTACACAACAGTCATTAAGCAGAATAAGAAAAAAAATCCATTGAATTGCTTTTTACCATATGGTAAACCCTGTGCATCTTTTATTGCTGTCCTTTGCAATACAATCTAAAATTCAAAAAATGAAAACAGTATTAATTACAGGAGCGAACAAGGGTATTGGCTTAGAAGCTGCAAGGCAATTGGCACAGAAAGGGTATCATGTTTACATGGGTAGCCGTGATTTGAAGAATGGCTTAGAATCTGTTGAGAAATTGAAAGCTGAAGGACTTGAAAGTGTGGAGGCCATAGAGCTAGATGTAACCAGTCAGCAATCAGTAAATACTGCCCGCATTGAAATTGGCAGGAAAACAGAAGTGTTGGATGTGCTTATCAATAATGCAGGTATTAATGGAATAAAATTTAACGGAGATACACCGGTAATGCACACCGCAACGGGCACGGGGGTAGACGTGTTTAAAGAAGTTTATGAAGTTAATGTATATGGCGTTATAAGAGTAACCCAGGCATTTTTGGATTTATTGCGAAAATCGCCTGAGCCTCGTATCGTAAATGTAAGCTCAAGTCAGGGTTCACTTACTCTGCACAGCGACCCAACGTTTATTCATTACAAATTCAAAGGCGCAGTGTATCAATCTTCAAAATCAGCATTGAATATGTACACTATTGTTTTAGCATACGAGCTGCGGGATACGCCTTTTAAAGTGAACGCTGTGAGTCCCGGTTCTACCAAAACCGATTTCAACCGTCAACTTGGACAAGGCTCTGTTGAAGATGCAGGGAGGCGAATAGTGAAATATGCATTAATTGACAACGACGGACCAACAGGTAAGTTTTTCTCTGAGGATATGAATACTGCGACAGGCGAAATTCCGTGGTGAAATAATATACATTTCATGCCCGGGTGCTATTGAGATAAAAGTTTTAATCTTTAATCTGCCTTACGGCTTAAGTGCTCCCATTTTTTATATTCTATAGTTCGGGCCTCGTCCATTCCCATTACTTGATCATAGGCTACACCTCCAAGAATAATTTTCTTAGGAGGGCTATCCATGTCGACGATTTCAGAAACAACTACCGCTGCTCCGGAAACTGGCGCATCATAGGATTCCGTCCAGAGCTTAGAAAGCTTATCTCTGAGTTCTGTGTATGCAGGATTTTCTTTAGTTGCTGTTGTCCCTCTGGTAAATAAATCTGTCTGATAACCGCCTGGCTGCAATATGGTTACGTTGATTCCAAATCCTTCCACTTCCATAGCAAGGGCTTCACTCATACTGTTCAGTGCAGCCTTTCCGGCACTATACATTCCTACAGATGCAAAGCCTCCGGCAGCTCCCATGGAAGAAACCTGCAGGATATGCCCATACCCTTGTTCGCGCAGAACAGGAATAACAGCCTGGATGACCCACAGAGCGCCAAAAAAATTAACCTTTATATGTGTAATCGCTTCATCTTCGGTAACTTCTTCCAGCATTCCAAATAGAAACTGCCCCGCGTTATTCAATACCACATCAATTCGACCAAATATTTCCCTGCATTTGTTCACTGCAGCAAATACTGCTTCCCGATCCGTTACATCTGTTTTTAAAATAGATAAATGATCGGGATATTGGTATACAAGATCATTCAAAGGACTCAAATCACGGGCGATGGCCATCACCATATCTCCCCTGGATAATGCTGATTCGGTAAAGGCTCTGCCTAAGCCTCGGGATCCACCTGTAATAAACCAGACTTTTGAAGCCGACTGTCTTTTTTTATCATTTGCCATACTGCAAACCTAAAGCTTGCAAAAACAGTGAACTTGTAAAAAAACGACAATCTGTCAAACTGTGAAAGCTAAGTCTTCAGCTGCAATCTTTAGGTATGTTCTTGGAGAAAAGCCACTGAAATTTTTAAAGTCATGCGTAAAATGAGCCTGATCGGCGTATCCGAAATTATAAGCAACCTCTGTTAGATTGAGGCGATTTTGAAGACAAATAAATGTGGCCTGCTCAAACCTGGAAATTCGATGAAAGTGTTTAGGTGAAAATCCGGACATCGCTTTAAATTTACGTTCAAACTGCCTAAGCGAAAGGCAAAACTCTCCTGCGACCTGTTTAATATCAGGAACGCCGTTGATGGAAGACAGGTGATCTGCAGCATATACCAGCTTGTTGTTTCCAATTGCTGTCAACGACTTTAGTTTTCTTTCTAAAAAGCTGCACACGAGTTTTATTCTCTCCAAATTATTTGCAGCAATGAGGACCTTTTCCTCGAGATTGTCGCCATCATTCCCCCAAATTATTTTTATATCAACGTTCTGGTTTGTAAAAACATCAGCTGGTAATCCTGTCAGTTCATACAGGCTGTGCGGAAACAAAAAAACACCAAAAATCTGTATTTTGCCTTTTCCCGCAACCAACTTAGAGAATGAATTCGTCTGTCCATTAAAGCCTGAGCGGTAAAGTAACTCCATTTTTCCATATTCGGATACTGAATAGAACTTGCCAGCCAAACCAAAAGTAATCTTTGGGAAAATGGAAGCAGTTGCATAGTGCACATACATGTCCCCTGTAGAATCGGTTTCAAAGAACCAAAAGTTCCTGATGTATCGCTGCAAATTTAACGGAGCCGGAAATGTCTGAAATTTGAAAGCCATATTCAAAAATATTAAATATTAAGCAAAAGAAGGTTGAAGCTTTTTATACCGCTGATGAAGCAGCACAACAGCGATATGGGCCGCTTTGATGCTGTCATCCATAATGCAGGGCTTTATCAGGTTTCCAATCTTGAAATTAGTGTTGACGGTCTTTCCTTATTTCTAGGAGTTAATACCATTGCGCCCTACCTGCTAACCAGTTTGATGCACAAACCGCAAACGCTGATCTATTTAAGTTCAGGAATGCACCTGCAGGGTGACCCAACATTAAAGGGTTTGCAAGGAACCAAGCCCAGGGTGTCTTATTCAGATTCCAAACTGCATGACCTTATCTTAGCGAAGGCCGTCGCCCGGAAATGGCCTGAGACGTATTCTAACGTCGTCGATCCGGGCTGGGTACCTACCAAAATGCGAGGAGAGGGCGCGCCTGATGATCTGGAAAAAGGCTATCAAACGCAGGTTTGGCTGGCGTCAAGCAATGACGCTAAAGCGCTTGTGACTGGCCGGTATTTTCATCACCAGCGTGCAGCGAATTATTTGTCTAAATCAGATGACATTAGTACCCAGGAGCAATTCCTTAAGCTATGTGAGCAAATCAGCGGTGTGAAGTTTCCTTAGCGAAGTCAGTAGAATAATGAATAAAGACATCATAGAAAGTGAAAAGTCTGCGGTTGTAGTCGGCGCATCCCTTGCCGGTTTGATGATGGGAATTGGTCTTGTGCAGGCAGGATTAAACGTCACAATTTTAGAGCGGGTTGGGCCGGAACAACGAAGGGACGCTGTACTTCAGGTGGATAGTGGAGAACAGGACTTTTCTAATACGGTCAGGTTATTAAGAAAACTTGCTTCGGGAGGATTGCGCTGGCTATAGCTTAATCGGAACTATTTGAAAAATCGGAGATTGGCGGATTAGAAGAGGGAATTGCGCAGACTCTGTCTGCACAATTCGAGTCCTTTACATAAGATAGAATAGCTGATGGTATTCCAGGTTCCGTGTCGGAAAGCCCTTCCCGAATTGATTTGTTATTTGTACGCTTAAATTCTTAACGATCGTTTGAGAATAAACAGCCCTTTCTTTGCCTGT
>DALYUO010000310.1:0-5222 GCA_031981225.1 Pararcticibacter sp. | reverse complement strand
CGCCAATAGGGTTATTAAATACCAGGGAGTAAAAGGTTATTGCAATCACTGAAAGCAACAGCATCAACAGGATGTTATAAATTATCTTCGAAATAATAACTGCGCGCGCACTGGCGATGCTGTAGTAATACAACTGCCGGCCTTTATTTTCCTGCAAAAAACTTTTCGCGATGGCATTGACTGAAGCAAAAAGCATTATTATCCAGAAAAGAGCATTCCACGTTACAGGATTGATTTGTTTAAACGACAGGTAACATACGAAGATAGTAGATACCACATACAGCAGGATTCCGTTTAAAGCATACTTCGACCGCCATTCAAGCACGATCTCCTTCCTGATGAGGTATCTGACCTGTCCAAGTAAATCCATTGCCGCAAAGATAATGGATAGAGGCAAGAAACCGCAAATGGTATTGCAGATCATTGCTGCAATACCTGTTCAGCAGGAAGCATCATCACAAGGAGTATTGTGTTCATCTATTTAAAAGAACCCGCTATATCTACCGCTGCATAACCATCTCCGACAACGCCATCGCCCATATTAGGTGATATAATAATCAGCTGGCTTGTCCCTGCAGCAAAACTAAGTTGTCCGATATTGTTCTCAGGGTCAGTCAATTGAACTTTATCCATTTTGGTATAAGGCAGCTCCTGAGTGCCCGTTTTATATACTTTAAATACATATTGATGAAACTCCATGTCATTACTTTCAGGCAGCAGAGGAAGTTCAAAGAAATCACCGAATGAACGTGTTACACCAGTTATTTTCTCTATAGGTATATTGGTGAATTCAAATGTATTCCAATCAACAATCTGGTGGAAAATTTCGACATCTACTGGGCCTCCGTAAAAATCGGCAAAGGAGGTGCTAAAGCTTAATCGCACACCCATATTCTGTGGGTTATTAACTGGAGTTATAACTATATTATCTGTTAAAGTTGTACCATCGTAAAGTATTCTTCTTTCCTGGTTAAATGGACTTTCAGCAACATCAATTTCGCCAATTACCTTTCCGTTGGTCTTTGTGCGGATCTGTACTTTATCGTTGGCACTCAAAAGTTTGTTTATAGAAAAACCACTCTGACCTAGCCCGAAAACCTTATCGTTCAAAACAAACTCAAGCGTATCCTGACTTAAAACGGCGCCTTTGATCTCGATGTTTACAACCCTTTTTTCCTGCTCCTGATTAAATACCTGTTCTTTTTCACAGGCAAACAAAAACAAACTCAGTAACAGATATAAGTATTTTAATTTTTTCATGTACTTTGATTAAGCATTTTTTTAAAAACCGGGACGCAAATGCGCGTCCCGGTCAAACGGTGACGGTTATTTAGTTAGAAAGTAAATTTGGTCCAGCCAGCAACCCAGTTACCTGAACCTGTTGTAACAGCACCTTTAGTGCCAGCGCTAGTAAAGAAATTAACAGCGCCAGAGTTATAGAATGGTTGTACCATACCCCAGGTAGGTGCCGCTGTAGCTGTTGAGGTTAAATTAGTTCCGGTTGCAGTATAAGCACCCGTAGCTACAGATGTTGCTGCCGTAAATCCATGAACACTAATATTATTGATGGTTGACGGTGTTGCACTGGCATCAGCATCAAAAACCAGTCCCGATGGATAACCAGTGATCAATGAATTGTTCAGCGTAATTTCCGAACCTCTGCGTTCGCGGATACCATATTTAAAGCCAGGAGCAGTAATAGCTGGAGACAAAGCAGCTGCTGAAGTACCCACAATGCTGAAATTAGACAATACAGGATGCGTTTTAGGCGTCAATGAAAATGTAGCATCCTCAGCAGGTGCATTATTGTCGGACTCCATACCGTTTGAATCGCTCGAACCGCTGCTTGAACTATGTGTTGAATACGCATCTGCTACAGCAATGGCATACTGAATAGAACCGGTATAACCATTGTCAAAATCAAACTGGTCGTCGTCAGCTGCAAGCGAAACCAAATATTTAGGACTTACTTTGCCACCAAAAAATTCAAAACCATCATCCAGACCATACGAAGTTTGTACGTGATCGATGGTAGTACCTGAACCTACACCTCCTAATGTTAAGCCGTTCACTTCAATGTTAGGAGCTAACTGAAATCCGGCAAATTCTATACGTACGTATTTAAATGTACCGCGATTGTCGGTATCATCCGTACCACCATAATGAAACTTTGCCTGATCAGGTAATCCTTCTATTAGTTTATCTCGTGAAGGAAGATTAATAGTAGCATCCCCTAAAATGATCACACCACCAAAATCGCCGGGTTTTCCAACAGTACTTGCATTCCCATCCAGTAAGTTGCGGCTTGTAAACACAATCGGGTTGGTTGATGTTCCGGCTGCATTGATTACACCGTCTTTTGCTATTACCAGTACGCCGTTTGCAGTGCCGGGAACATTAACAGAAGACTTAATATAGGTACCCGCCTGAATGGTCAATGTAGCGCCATTCCTCACTGTAATGATTCCGCTAAGTTCATAAACATTACCAGACGTCCAGGTTGTGCTTGCTGTAATATCAGCAGTAACGGCAACTACAGGAAGAGAAGATTGTGAATAGTCGGCAGCTGAAGTACTACGGTTATCAAACGTATCATTGATACTTGAATCCTTTTTGCATGCTGTAAAAGAAATCCCTACGATAAGAGATACCAGAATTGTGATATTATTTTTCATTTTGTTTTGTTTTTCATGGAGGCAGTTGATTATGTGCCCCCCGTTATAAGGATTTTTATAATCAAGCGTCGAATCGAGTAAACTTTACAATAATTACCTCATTCGGAAATAAGGTTATGATTCGCTTCTATTTGATATTTTTATTATCTTCACAGTCAATACATATAAAATTAACTGTCATTCTTTATTAACCCCCGGTTAACAAAGGTTTTTCCTTTCGGAAGTGATAGTCTATCATATTTCAGGTGTGTTCCTGATCCGGCCGGTTTGCAATGCGTCGGTTTAAACGAAGGGCTCTGATACAGCCCTTCGTTATCTTAATGCCGGGGACACAGAAACTTCATTTTTGTCTCCTTTCTGTTTTATGGTTAATAAATGGGCAATATTCTACATGCATGATGTATTCACTTAAAAATTATACGTTAGAGAAGTACTGTAAGTACGGCCAAACTTTTGACGGAACCGGATTTGGTCGCCATCTTCAAATTTGTTGGTAAAACCAGGTTTTAAACGTTTAGCATTGCTTTCATCACCACTGCCTGATACATAATCAGGATTTGCTTCATAACTTCCCGTATTAGAAAAAATTACAGATGCCGTGTTTGAGAGATTTGATGCATTTAGCCTAATCTCAAATCTGTTCTTTAAAAATTTATAACTGATCTGTGCATCTATCTGTTCCCTTGGTTTTTCATATTCTATCTGATCAAATAGCGAGCTTACGATATAGGTCTTATAGCCGGATTTATTGAACATAATATTGAAGCCAAACTGATTTCCGGTATATTGTAAACCAGTATTAATCAGGTAGGGTGACTGTCCGTACATAGACCGTTTTTGCTTTACGCTAACATCAATATCTCCATCAATTGTTGGGTCGGGGTTCCTGATCCTATAGGTTGCTGTTACGTTAGATCTTTGCAAGGTGAGATTACCATAAGCCGTTAGGTTATTTAAAAACTCGCTTTGAGTTATAAAACCAAAGTTCTTTCTCAATTCAAACTCCAGTCCATATACCTTCGCCTGGTCTGCATTTTTAAGGTAATAGTTAATATTACCATTTACCAATATGAAGCCTAATTCTGTTGGCTTATCAAACTTTTTATAAAATGCTCCTGCTGAAATAATTTCGCCAGCACCAGGATACCATTCAGATTTTATATCGTAGCTGTTAATCCGGGTACTTGTTAAACCGAGATTACCAAGCATAGAACCTAAGTTAGGGTTATATTTAAAAAACTGGCTATTGTCCATAAGTTCCGGCCTTATCACGCTACTTGAAGCCGCTGCCCGGAAATTTATCTGGCTTGTTGGGCTATAAGTAAAGTTTGCTGAAGGAAGCCATTGCCAGGTTTTATCTGACGGCAATTCGAAACCCTGCCCAGGCAGATTAAATGCATTTTTGATTTCAGTATATTTATAGTACTCTCCTCTGATTCCCCAAACAAGGCGTAATTTTTCTATCAGCCGGCTATCAAACATCAAATAACCAGCCTGTGTAACGCTTTTACCTTCATAGGCATCTAAAAAATAAGGTGAAATCAAAAAACCATACCCATTTGCCCCAAAATTAGCCGGGTCTATCATTTTGCTTATGGGGATATAGTTTAAGCTATCAGGCAGTTGCCTGCTGGATGCTAACGATGCAATCTGCCAGTCAAATGTCGATTTCTTTTGTATACCAAAATATCCTGTCTTTAACGTGTTATCTATTCCGGCCACCTGAAATGGTGTGGTTATATCCAGGCTCCACGAATAGTGTTTTTCCTGGTTATGATAATTGTGACGGGATGTAGGATTAATCTGCGGGTCACCGAAGCGCGAGGTATAATAGAAATACTGATAATCATTTCCCACTTGTTTTGGCGCTTGAGTGGCTATACCTAAATCTTTTTCCCTGCGGTTAATGGATGTCCTCGCTCCGTTCCATTCTATTTTAACTTTGCCCCACTGATGCTGGCCGCCTAGCTTGTTTTGCAAAAGGTCGGTAAAGGTAGGATCGTCTGCTTCCTCTATACGGTTCGGAAGCAAGCCCTGATCAATGTAATCTGCTCCACTATCATTATCGTAACCAATAGTTCTTATCAGGGTATTGTCATACAAATGTGTGTAGGTATTACGGAAACTAAACCGGTGATTTCCCAATTGAAGCCCGAAGTTAAATAAGCCGCCCAAAGTTGGATTAAACCCATAAGAAGAACCAGTGTTATTTGAATTTATGTTCCAATTACTTCTTCTTTGTTGATCAAACTCATTTATGGACTGCGAATTGCGGTAACTAAGAGCGGTTGTAAAGCCCAATTTATTTTTACCCGCAGTATCTAATCCTACTATACGTCCTATCGTAAACTGATAATTTTGGGAAGGCGCGGCTTTATATTTATATATGGTAAAATTGTCATTCGTAAACCTTTTACTTTGGTCGTCGACTTTTTTCTGATATTCGGCATCAGTTAAAGTAGTATTTGGTTCTTCTGTCTTAATGGTATGCTGTACGTCTTCGGGATAATCCCGCCTGCCGTCGTCAAACCCCAAATAATCATATTT
>DALYUO010000309.1:5026-5238 GCA_031981225.1 Pararcticibacter sp. | reverse complement strand
ATACGCCGAAACCAAGTCCTTCACAAAAAAAACGTGCGCCGGGAAGATTATCCACATCCCAGATATCGATTGTCCTTGGCTGCATGGTAGCCCATTGTCTGATGATCGTTTCCGGCTCTCCCGAAATACCTAAGGTTCGGGCGATATTGTTTGCAGTGCCCATAGGTAACAAAGCAATAGGAAAATGACTAGCGGGACTTTTATCAAGCAAT
>DALYUO010000309.1:0-4994 GCA_031981225.1 Pararcticibacter sp. | reverse complement strand
CTGTTTAGCGACTTTCCTTACAGTTCCATCGCCTCCGGCAACAATAATAAAATCAGTATCCTCATGAATGCGATCCAGGCCCTGTTCCTTCACCGAAGAATAATGACATTTATATCCCTGGGATTCAATTAAGGCAATCAGGTTGTCTTTGGTATGGGCTTCATCACCCGCAACCGGGTTATGAAGAAGGGTAGCTATCCTCATTCAGCAGATCAAATAATTTTCTTAACAAACATAGTATGGCTTTTTTGGTTGGCATTTATAATAATATTTTTTTGCAATGAGAATATTGATAACGAACGATGACGGAATATATAGTCCCGGAATAGCGGCATTAGCAAGAATTGCTCTGCGTTTCGGAGAAGTTAGGGTGGTAGCGCCAGATGTGGAGCAATCTTCTATGGGACACGCTGTGACACATTCAAGGCCTCTTAGTTATAAAAAATCGCCTATTGAGTTCGAAGGTATTGAAGCATACAGGGTGAATGGAACTCCAGCCGACTGCGTTGCGCTGGGCACTCACTTATGGACAAAAACTGATGTGGTGCTTTCTGGTATAAATATGGGGCCTAACCTGGGGAACGGCATGTGGCATTCAGGCACACTGGCTGCGGCAAAACAGGCTGTACTGCTCGGGATAAAAGGTATTGCTTTAAGTACACCTGTTGGCAAAACAGAACCGGATTTCGCTGCCCTTGAGCCTTTTGTTGAGGAAACACTGGGTATATTGCTTAAAACACCGGGTCTCTCTTTGTTTAATGTCAACTTTCCCGAGGAACCCAAAGGGATGCGCTGGACCCGTCAGTCGGTTCGTTTATACGATGGAACAATAATTCCCGGAACAGATCCCATGGGGCGCAAACATTACTGGTTTACTGTTACTCCTCTTGAGCCTGCAGATGAAGGCACCGATAGATGGGCGGTGGAGAACGGGTTTGTTTCTGTTACTCCCTTGCGGCTTGATCTTACAAACGAAGATGCACTGAGGTCTGTACAGCAGCAGCAGGTATAAAAAGTAATTGGCTGGCATGGTGATTCTGGCACGGCAATTGGTATATTTCTGATTATGAAGACAATACCTAAGAAAATACTGGCAGTTGATGATAATCCCGCTATACTTGATGCGCTGAACGATATCTTATCGTTTGAAGGATATGAAGTGGTGACACTTTCTGATGGAAGTTCGATTTTTGAGGCAATTGCAGAATCGCACCCCGACCTGATCTTACTGGATGTGATGCTGGACAATCTCGACGGCAGGGATATCTGCCATGCTATTAAGGACGACAGAAATACAAATCATATTCCCGTAATCCTCATTTCGGCAACGCATAATTTACAGGACACATTAAGAACGGAGGGAGCTCCAAACGATTTTATAGCTAAACCATTTGATATAGAGTTCCTGTTAACAAAAATAGACACACAGCTACATCATGCTGCCTAACAAAAAGGCCATAATGTAATTTATGCTATCTTCACTATATGAAGTGTACCGCTGATATTATATTTTTCTTATCTCTGCTTTCTTTGTCTTTTCCTCTAGTCGCGCAGACGCCTGATATAGATCCGGCATTTCCAGTGGCAAGGAACGAGAAACTTCAATTAATATCAAGTCAGTTCAGCTTCACGGAGGGACCTGCTTCCGACGACTCGGGTAACGTCTTTTTTACAGATCAACCCAATAATAAAATATGGAAGTACGATACGAAGGGAAACCTTACTGTGTTCATGGATAGTGCCGGCCGCGCAAACGGCCTTTATTTTAATACAGGAGGTGAACTGATTATATGTGCCGATGAAAATAATCAGCTATGGTCATTGTCGCCCCGGGGGAAAATCTCAGTGCTAGTTGATGATTTTGAGAATAAAAAGCTGAACGGCCCTAACGACGTGTGGATTAACAAGAAGGGAGATATTTATTTCACCGACCCTTATTATCAGCGGGATTACTGGAAAAGAACCAAGCCTGAGTTGAAATTACAGAGCGTCTATCTGTTGAAACGAGGCTCTCGCGCCCCGGTAAGTGTAGAAGACAGTTTAATGAAGCCGAACGGAATCGTCGGCACACCGGATGGGAAGCACCTGTATGTAGCCGATATTGAAAAAGGCAAGACATACAAATACTCCATAAAAAAGGATGGCTCTTTGGGGGAAAAGAAATTGTTTGCAGAAATGGGATCGGATGGAATGACGATCGACAATCAGGGTAACCTCTATCTCACAGGCAACGGTGTGACGGTTTTCAATAAAGACGGTGCTCGAATAAAACACATCCGGGTTCCTGCTAAGTGGACAGGGAACGTGTGCTTCGGCGGAAAGAACAGAGACTGGCTCTTTATCACGGCAAGCGATAAGTTGTTTAAGATAAGGATGGACGTGAAGGCTGCAAACTAAATCAGGTGTTTGTTATTTAGTACTCTCTGAATGAAATTCTATCTTTGAGCCTTATATCCGAACAAAAATAATAAAAACATGAATTGGACACCCGATCCTGAACGTTACGAAAAGATGAAATATAGCCGCTGTGGTAAAAGCGGATTAAAGCTCCCTGCCATATCCCTCGGTTTATGGCATAATTTCGGTGATGATGTCGCCCATCACACCAAGCAGGCAATTTGCCGTCAGGCCTTCGATCTTGGCATTACACATTTTGATCTTGCGAATAATTACGGTCCGCTGCCGGGGAGCGCGGAATCTGCCTTTGGCAGGATATTGCGGGAGGATTTTGCCGGATACCGCGATCAGTTGATCATTTCCTCCAAGGCTGGCTATAATATGTGGCCGGGTCCCTATGGAGAATGGGGAAGCCGAAAATATCTCATTGCAAGCTGCGATCAAAGCCTGAAAAGAATGGGGTTGGATTACGTAGACATATTCTATTCCCATCGTTTTGATCCCGAAACTCCTCTTGAAGAAACGATGATGACCCTCGACCATATTGTGCGCTCCGGAAGGGCGCTGTATGCCGGAATATCTTCCTATAACTCCCACCGTACGCGCGAAGCAGCAGCTATACTGAAAGAACTTGGTACACCATGTCTGATCCACCAGCCCAGCTACTCCATGTTAAACCGCTGGATTGAGGAGGATGGACTTACTGATACCCTTGACGAACTTGGGATAGGTTCTATAGTGTTTTCGCCGCTCGCACAGGGAATGCTCACGGATAAGTATTTAAAGGAAGTTCCCGAGGGAAGCCGTGCGAGCCTCGGTAAATCACTGAAACCCGACTTTTTGAATGAAAAGAACCTTGCAAATATCCGTGCGCTGAATGCAATTGCTGAAAGGAGGGGACAAACACTTGCACAAATGGCTATTGCCTGGGTGCTGCGGAATGGACGTATTACCTCTGCACTCATCGGAGCAAGTCGGCCTGAGCAGGTGGTGGATAGCGTTAAAGCCATTGAGAATTTAAACTTTACAGAAGCAGAGCTGGCGGAAATAGATAAATACGCCCAGGATGCTTCTATTAATATCTGGGCTAAATCAGCCGAGCTTTCCTGATGAAATTTGAACCCGATACCCCATTCTAAAGATATCGGGTTCATTTACCCTAAGTAAAACATGCATCTCATCCAAATCTTAATACCCTTATACAATAATCAAAAAGAGCCTTTTCCATCCGAATATTATTCAGAGATCAGAGTCACGCTGGCTTCCAAATTCGGCGGCGTCACTGCCTATTCAAATTCTCCGGCTACAGGATTATGGAAGGAAAATGACGAAAAAATAGTTAAAGATAAGATCATCGTTTACGAAGTGATGGCCGGGGATCTTGACAGAATGTGGTGGGGCTTTTTCAAGGGCCATATGGAGAAACTATTTCAACAGGATGAAATAGTTATAAGAGCTTCGCGGATAGAATTATTGTAGGCTTAAGACGTCCGGAACAGAACTTTTTGTTCGTTTTCGGGCATTTTTTTTAATTTACTTATTGGTAAGTACTTGTTTGTAAGTTGTTTAAGTTTGGTATCCTATTGGTATATACCATGATAACATATGGACAAGATTATACCAAAGGAAGTTCTGATCCGGCGAAAGAAAATGACTTTTCTCGTAGCCTTAATTATCTTTTCATCCGTCGCTTTCCTCTTTGTTCTTTTCAGGATATGGATAAAACCATCTGTCAACAGATCGAAGATCGTTACCGCAGTAGTAGAAACCGGATCCATAGAGAATACCATTACGGCTTCCGGCGAAATCCTGCCCGAATTCGAGCAGGTAATCACAAGCCCCATTAACTCATCCGTTCAGAAAGTATTAACTGAAGCTGGTACCGCTATAAGTCCCGGTCAGGCTATTTTAACGCTCGACAAGTCATCTGCTCAAACCGAGTATGAAAAACAAAAATTTCAGCTTGAATCCAGGCAGAATACCATCCATAAATTAAGACTTGAGCTCGGTAAAAGTTTCTATGATCTTAAGTCGAATAACGAAATAAAAGAACTAAAGATTAACAGCTTGAAGGCGTCGCTCGAAGATTATAAACGGTTGTTCAGAGCAGGAGGGGCGACAAAGGAAGACGTTGCCAGGGCTGAGCTGGACCTTAAAGTAGCACAGCTTGAAAAGAAACAGCTGGAGAACGAAATAAGGAACAAGCAGCAAACAATGAAGTCGGAAATGCGTGAGTCTGAGATTGCTGCTGCTATCGAAGAGAACGGCCTCCACGCGCTGAAAAGGAAATTATTACAAGCTGACATACTCGCCAGCCGTTCAGGGGTGGTAACCTACGTTAACAAAAATATCGGCGCGGCAGTAACTGAAGGTGATGTTCTTGTACGTGTCGCTGATCTCAAAAGTTTTAAACTGTCTGGAACTATTTCCGACAGCTACCTCGATCAGCTTCGGAAAGGAATGCCCGCGATGATTCGCATTAACGACAGTTTGCTGCATGGAAAAGTATCGAATATTAGTCCCGGAATACAGAACGGCCTTATTTCCTTCGATGTGATGCTGAATGATAAAAGCAACAACTTATTGAGACCTAACAT
>DALYUO010000308.1:850-5351 GCA_031981225.1 Pararcticibacter sp. | reverse complement strand
GTTTTGACCCCTTTGATCAACCCGGTAATTACAACGGTAGCGAATGAATAAAATTTCGGCTTATTATGTGTCCAAAGTTGCTCAAATAAGAAGAAAAATGCCCCTTCATGCGCATCGGTATTGCCAACATATATCGTATCGCCCGGGTTAGTATGCCG
Organism: Pararcticibacter sp.; assembly: GCA_031981225.1. GTDB lineage: Bacteria > Bacteroidota > Bacteroidia > Sphingobacteriales > Sphingobacteriaceae > Arcticibacter. The sequence continues at coordinate 5,193 of DALYUO010000308.1, read as the reverse complement.
TAATGCTTCGTCCCAGAGATCATCAAAATCGGTTTTGATTAAAAGGTTTTCAAATGCTTTAGATTGCAAAAAATATCCAAAATCCAGTTCTTTTAATATTCCGGATAGCTCTTTTAGTTGGGTTGGAATCTTCATGTTCGAAGTTTTTTCTGAATTTGCTGATACACTTTCAGGAGTGTTCTCAAATACCGGATTGATTTCATTGAAGAATGCTTTTTCATTTTTAAGCCAGGATTTAAGTAAGGTGATATACCTCAACTCGCCTTTTTTATATTGCTTCAGTAAGGAACTTTGTTTAAGGTGGTGTCGCGCTGCAATGAGATTATATACATGCATTTTAGTATCGGAAATCTCACCGTTTGTGACCATTCCCGCAGTATTAATTTTTTCCAGGATTTCTTCCGTTAACCCGCAGAGAAATTCAATTAGAGATGATGATGTATGCGGTTTGCCTTTCGAAAAACCCAGATAGGGATTGTATTCCATCTTTCCTTTAATAAGAGGAAGCTGATTGTGGAAATGATCCTTTATTCTGGTAAAAGGGAAAAGATTGAATGGAAACGCCTTAAGCCATTTCTGATAGGTAGAATATACGGCGTTTAAATCCATTTTTTGTTCCTTCTCGGGAGTTCCTTGTGCCTCAATATACTGAATAATCTGCCTCACCTTCTCCTTGTTTGACGGCTTTTCGTCTTTAGCCTGATCCTGTAATTCTTCTTTCAACTGGCTTAGATATCTATCTGCGCCAATAGCCGGCGTACCAAAGGCATAGAGTATGAATTCAATATAATCAGATATGTCTTTAAACCATTCCTTATCGTCAATGCGGGTGGCAATATGGTGTTCGGTGTAAGCGACACAATTCATAATTTTGTGACTTATTCCGTCATACGTTGATTTATTGAACCACCATTTACCCGCCATTTCCCGGTGCGGCTCACAGCAATTCGGGAACCGCGCGAACCACTCAATCAGATTTTGGAGGATTGTTGTATGGTAATTGCAGCATTCAGGATAATCTTTCCTGGGAACATAACCTTCCGGTGATTCGACATTAAATGGTTGAATCATAAAATTTCCGCTCGGAATTTCTATAAAAGGTTCGTTCATAAAACGAATATAACGTTTTAATTCTGATGGTTTCAATCTAGTACGAGAACAATAAAAAGGTCGAAATCAGTATTCGGTATTAATGAAATTTACAAAATCCTCGATACAAATTCCAATTAAAGCAACCAGGCCTACCCTGTAGCTGTCATCTTTGCTGATGAAATACTTGATTAATTCGGCACCAAGATTTTCCATATCGGCAAACAAACGCTTTGTTAGGTGCTGTAAATAAGGGAACATTGGATAGTTCGATGTCTGATGATTGAGCAGGTTCGGTAAGAGGTTTTCCTCCCGGTGGTACGGGCTGCGGCTGATGATCATATTCGGCTGGCCCGATGAAAAAGTTACCATCGGCTCTTTACCGTCGTGTATGATAGCGTCACGAATCGCTTTGATGACTTCCAGTCCGGGGGCTAGTTTTGTCAGTTCTATAGCAACCGCTTCAGTAAATATTTTTCCAGCACGTTCCGTATCCGCAATGATATATTTTAAAAGGTCGTTTAATGAATCAGTGCTAACGTTTCTATTTGTAATTATACTGTGGTCTAGTACAATACGACTGAATACAGCCATATGATCATAGATGCACCGAATATTGGTGATGTAATTTTCAACGAGGTTGCTTAAGTATAGACCTTTCAAACCAGATTCCATTTCCTGATCCTCCATCACACGTTTCATTTGATGGTACCCAATGGAAAGGTTGTGAATATCATTGTGAAAAGCGATGTTGGCGGAACGTACTTCTCCATATTTCCGTTTGACTTCAATTGCGAAATCTTTGCGAAAAGCACCGGTCTGCTCGAAATTGGCCATCGCCCAGGTTTCCATTACACAGAATAAATACGATCCCAAGCAAGAAGGGTCTTCCTGATAGTCTTTAAGCGTGACGAGTGCTGTACCTTTAATGAATATATTTGCCAACTCAACGATATTTTACTTCCAGAGATAATAATGCTGCACCGTAATAACTGATAAATACGATGAATGTCACCATCTTGTTGAATGCAGAAAGAATATACTCGACAAGACGCGAAGTGCCTCTAATTGAATGTGCAAGCCACATACTAATAGACAAGAATTTTAATTGAACTTTTTTCACGTCAGACACTATTCTGTGGCTTCATCACTTTCATACTCGACTTCCCTGTAATAGTCTTTAAATTTAATGTCATAAAACTGATTACCTGGCAGGTTTTTTATAATATTGTACTTCGTTATTAGATTTAGCTTCTTAGTTTCGGTCTTGTAGCTCTCAGATTTGGCTGAGAATTTTTCCGGTATATACTCCCATTTACGACCAAGGCTGGAGATACTATTAACAAATATGAGAGCTTGCTCATATGAAGAGAGTTGTCCTCGCAACATTTTTCCGTAACGGTATCTATCGCGATCAGCTATATCCGGAGAACTGTCAATGTATTTATATGCCTGAAATAGATGTCTAAAATAATGGCCTAGTCGAAACTGGTGCCCCCCGTAATATTTTTCGTAATCGCTTGGCAAGTCAAGGTCTTTTGCCATTTGGCTCTCACCTGAAATTTTAGATGACTTGGTTCTGATTTTATATAAATCCTCTATTAGCAAATGCAATGTCTTGAGATCATATTTGCGTATCGTTGACCAAAGCATGAACCGCTCTCTATTCCCTGATTTCGGTTTAAGCTTAATAAAGTATAATAAACGATAATAATAATAGGGATTGTACTTTTTACTAAAATTTCTTCTAAGAATAGACACCCCTTCAGTACCAAGACCATAAAAAACTATTGAATATGCTATATCAATTAAGGCTATTTGGATTAAATTCTGCTTGATTCGATTTTCCTTGCACAATGCTTGAAGCTTGTCTTGATAATCTTGCCTGATATAATCAGATACTTTTGTGGAGTTCGAAAATTTTTTAACTTCCGCATAGCATTCCAGCACTTCCTTGAAAATCACTCTACATACTTGCCTGTTTTGAAAGCGAACTTTAGTTGCACCCTTATCCTTTTCATAATTAAGCTCTTCAACGTTAGCCCGATGTAGACGAATCATTTCGAAAAATGAAGCTTCAAAATTATTTCTCCTATTCTGGTTATTTTGCTCATAAAAAGAAAGGAATATTAATAAGGTTCCCGCCAACGCGAATAGCGTACCCACGACCCCACCAATGAAATCTCCGAACTGGCCTGTAATTTCATAATCGGTTACATAATTATTTCCGATTCCAAAGCCTTCAGAAGATGATATTTTTAGAAATTTACAAATTATAACACATCCTATCAACGAAAGAAGACCAGCAAAAACTAATAGTATTTTTCTCATTAATGAAGCTTAATCGCTATTTTTTTGATTTAATATAATTATGCATACTCCTCTAAACTACAAGTAATCAGTGGAAAACTTATATTCAAAACTCTATCTCCAGCCCCGCTTTCAAGCTTTCACAAACATTACTAACCATAATCGATGACAATTTAATATATGGAATACACTGAATAGTACTAACTTCAATTGTTCCTAAGAATTAAACGCAAATAAAAATAATGCCGATAAAAAAGAAGCAATATAAATGCAGTAAAAGATCGAACAAATTACCAGGACTTTAAAATCAGTAAAAAAAGTTTGTTTAGCTTGCATAGCGTCTAATGTTTTCTGCTTTTTGCTTCCAGTTAAATTAGCATAAGTTTCAGCAACAAAATCAAACGCAGCTTCCATGTCTCTTTTAGCGAAATCGACTGATTTAATATAATGCACGACAACACTATTATATAATTTAACTTTATCTTCTTCGCTACTAACACTGTATAGCGGTATTAAATGTGTTAAATCGTCACCGAATCCCTCACGGACTTTTTGCAGCAGTTCAGAGAACGTTTCGTTCCCATTCAAATTCGGTTCTGTGTCCATTAACGCATGCGTTGATAACGCTATATCAATTCCTCGAGCCGTATGGCTAAGCCTAACGAAATAATACAAGAAGGAGGACCTATATGTCAGTCCTGCTGAAACACAAATTGAAAGGAGAATTAAAATTGCATGTAAAGAATCCGGTTGTATTTGGCTTTTTACGTTAGCAATATTGTTTATAATTATTGAAATACCTCCTACTGCAATCCCTATAACCCACAATGTTATACCATCCGATTTTTCAAAGACATATTTAAGCAGCTCTTTATTCTGCTGATTTGATTCCCTGAAAACATCTCTTATTAAATCAAAAGGCCTTTGCATACGATAATATTTTA
>DALYUO010000308.1:0-840 GCA_031981225.1 Pararcticibacter sp. | reverse complement strand
AAAAGGGTTTCGGTTAATATAGAGGTTACTACTGAAAGGTGAATGCAACGACCTATACAATAAAGTTTTAGCAACTACATAGAAGCTTGTCAAAGGTATTCTTTTCTTTTCCCGTCCTTTGAAACAACGGGGATGGCTTTCATAGCGTATTTAAAAAGCAGGATCTGCGTATTTCCGAAAGACAATTTGAAGGAAAAAGCTGGTGCAGAAGGTACGTCCATTTTTCAAAAAAAAATGGAGCAAGACGAAGTTGGGCACTGCCCTACTTTTCGGCCCGTGTGCTCTGCAAACGAGGTTTGAAGTATACTCCGGGTATACTTTGCCGCCCTGAAACTATTGTGAACCCATTAAAAAGTATACCAGCTCGTATACTGGCCGCTAATATGGAAGATGTGAACAAAAAAACGATCCGCTTTCCCGATGAGACGGGGAGCAAACTTGAGAAGACAGCAAGAAAGTTGGGGCGAACCAAGGTTCAGCTCTTTATTCAGATGGTGGATTATTTCTACCATACAAAAAAAGATCCGGCTGATCTGAACGACGAGGCGCTGAAAACAGCCATCATGAAAGGCAATCAACACCTTACCGGCTTCATAAAAACGCAGGAGCAGTCGCTGCTGATCCCGATCAGGCAGGATACCGAGCGTATGATTCACTCTCAGCGCAAAATACTGGAGTGGCTAAACAACGAAGAGACCGCCCATCACCATAGCACCGCTGCGGGTCAGCACCAGCAAACGCAAAAGCTGAACGAGATAGATCTGCTCGTCCGGCAAATCGGCAAGCAGCTACAACAAAAAGAACAGCTCAAATCCCAATTCCTGTTCATTCTTGAAGCAT
>DALYUO010000307.1:3694-5364 GCA_031981225.1 Pararcticibacter sp. | reverse complement strand
GTTCTATTTTTTCTTCTGCACTTGCCGAGCCAGGGAAGCTCGTTAACGGTTTTTCGATATAGGACTGTGCAACTGCATCTGTGAAATATTGCTTATACTCTTTTGCATACGTTTCGTAGAACTTAAATGACGCCTTTACGCCGCGATCATAATGTATCTTCGCATCTCCGCTGATCCAGCCTCTGACAACCGCCTCGGCAAGTATAAATTCCTGCTCGGCAAACCCAATAAGGACCCTTGGCTCAGTGGTAGGTTCTGAATAATAACGTTCATTAACTTTCGATACTTTTCCTAATGTCGCTTTCGTATTTACCTGAGCATATGGCGCTGCCGGGTCTCCCCCTTCGTATGCGCTGAAGTCGTTAATTGCTTTTCCTCCTTCTTTTGCCAGCTTTGTTTGAGCACTGAAAATAAAAAGCCGTGGATCCTGCCTATCCTGTAAGCGCCGGATGAATGTAGAATCCATATACATCCCCGAACCGAACGAGCTTGAGTTAAATTCGGGATAGCGGTTTCCGTCCTGGTCCAAAAAGACAAGCTGTGCATCGTCAGCTTCACTCACGAAGATTGGTTCGCTGCCGGCAATCGAAGCAAAGGAAGAAACAACGTTGAATTCACTGTCGCCCGTCTTCTTCGAAAGGGTCAGTAAAACCTTCAACCTGAAAACATTAACGAGCTTTATCCACTTACTTATCTCCTTCTCATAAATAATATCTCCTTCAATGGCTCCTTCTGACGTTTTCAACAAATCATTTGCCTCAGCCAGCTCCTTCAGGATATTTTTGAATACTTGCTTTTGTTCATCGTACTGGGGCGTTACAAGGGTTTGATCTTTTTCTGCCTGTAGCGCGTCGGTGTAAGGGATGTCGCCAAAAGTGAGTGTAAGATTATAGAAGTAATAAGCTCTGAAGAACTTAGCCAAGGCTATATACCTGTTATCCGATATTCGTTCTGCCTCTTCCATCATCTTGGTAATATCCCTCAGGTTACCATATGCTTCAAAACTTCCCCTCGACCACTTATAGTATTGATTGGCGTTCTCTCCATCCGTTTGCACCAGCATTTTACTGGCATAAAGAGGGCCGGTACCACCAAAATCCCTGAAAGCGTTCCATTGAATCTTCGTTAGCTGAAATTGGGGATGGGTGGTTGATGCATTATTCGGATCGACATTCATATCACCAAAATCCTTGCAGGAACAGAGACCCAGTATTAATCCCAGGATGCAGATAGTATTTATTATATGCTTATTCATGACTGTACTTTTTGAATTAGAACTTTACATTGAGAGAAACGCCGAGGTAACGCGCTGAAGGATCTTGAAGGTCATTATCATTCCCATAGTCGGGATCGATATACGGAATCTTTTTCCAGACATACAGGTTATATCCGTAAAGAGAAAGATCAAGGTTCTTTACCTTACCAGTGTTGATGATCTTTGCAAGGTCATAGCTTACCGATAATCTTCTCAGCTTAAAATAGGTTCTGTCAAAGACATTGGCGAACTTCTTGTTTTCCGATTCGGTCACCTGGGCCTGATAGGGATAAATCTGCCCCCAGGTTTGCCAGCTTACAGCTCTGGTATTCGGCGCATAGGTTCGGGTATCCGAAGTGATCTTTCCATTTACATCTCTTTCCAACTGGCCTCCTGTTACAATTACACCTTGCGG
>DALYUO010000307.1:2350-3684 GCA_031981225.1 Pararcticibacter sp. | reverse complement strand
TACACCGGTTTTCCTGCCTCATATTCGGCATCGCGGTATTCGACAGAAGCAGGATGCTTGCCGCCCCACCACATTTTCTCTATGGTTACCGATCTTAACAGGCCTCCCCATGCCCCGTCGACATCGGCATTTATCGTAAATCCTTTTATTCTGAACTTATTCTGAACGCCAAGCCGCCACTCCGGATCAAGGTGCCCGAGGTTAGCAGGATCGCGGTCTTTCGTAGGAAGCCCTGTATTGGCATCCAGGATCAGTTCTCCCGTAGCGCTTTTTTGCCATACTGTGGCGTAATAACTATCGGCCCTGTCATTTAGACTAAGATTCTGGTATTTTGCCTGTCCGCCATAAATCTCCGTAATCTTTCTCACAGACCTGCTCCAGTTAACTCCTATATCCCACGAGAAATTCCTCCCTTTAAAGGGCCTGGCACCAGCAATAAGCTCAAATCCGTTTGTGATATACTTATTACCATTTACCGTTCTTGTAGCAAAACCTGATCCTTCAGAAATAGTGAGATCGATGATCTGATCTTCATCAAGAATACGATAGTAAGTGGCATCCAACGACAACAGGTTCCTGAATAAAGAGAAGGACAGTCCCGACTCAAAGGACGTGCTCGTCTCGGGCTTAATATCAGGATTTACAAGGTTACCCGGGTAATAAACGGAAGGTGTAGATTCGTATGTAGTTCCCTTCCGATAAGTCGGGCTGATTTTGTAAGGATCCAGATCACTGGACACCTGGGCCCAGGAAGCGTTCAGCTTGAGATAATCGATCATTGCGGGCATTTTAACATATTCCGATACGATCGTACTAGCTGAAATAGAAGGATAGAAATAGGAGTTATTTTTTGTCGGTAGTGTGGAAGACCAATCGTTCCTTCCTGTAGCGTTGAGGTACAATGCTTTGAAAAGGTCGACATTTACAGATGCATACAGACTTCGGATTGCTTTTTCATTAAATTCATTCGTTGCCTGAACCCGGCCCTGAGTATTGTTGAGGCTATAAACAAAAGGAACAATCAAACCATCGGTCGACTGGTATTCCTGCTGGTATTGCCTTCTAAAAACAGAAGCTCCGGCATTAACGGTTAAGGCGACATCGGAAGTGAGGTTCTTAGAATAATTAGCCAGGAAATCGGCATCCAGATTCTGTTGCGAGTCGTTCCATAGTTTATAGTCGCCATTTCTGGAATCTCCATAATTCATATATGACTTCGGGCTCTTCATATCAGAAAACGACTTATTCTCACGTACATTCACCCTTCCCTGCAGGGTAAGGTCGGGAAGTACATGCCATGATAATTTCAATTGCCCGGTTGCTACGTTACGATC
>DALYUO010000307.1:0-2309 GCA_031981225.1 Pararcticibacter sp. | reverse complement strand
TTTGGGGCCATAACCGTAACGTGGATAGTTAGGAGAATGCACCTTGTTGTAGGATAAACTCGCATCCAATTGCAGGTTTTTTGAGATATTATAGCTGGAATTGAAATTCAAACCTCCGGTAGAAAGTGAGGTATTCGGAACTTGTCCCTTCTGATAGGCTTGTTTGGCAGAAAAAAAGAACTGCCCTTTTGCGCCCTTATAACCGACCGAGAAATTGTTATTTGTCACTATCCCCGTTCTGAGAAAACCATTAAGATTGTCATGACGTACCCAATCGATTGGAACTCTCTCATATCTCGCTTTGTCATCATATTTAGTATCCTTCACATCACCCCACCAGGGTATAACTTCTCCGGTTTGTTTATCCCTGATCGGACTGTTCCATTGGGCCACTTTAATGCCGGTGCCGAACTTCGGTCCCCAGATCATATCGCCATCAGAAACTCCCCCGTCGGCTCCATCCCAGAATTCATATTTACCGTTAGAGCCATTGCCATATTCGGTCTGTGTTTCAGGGTAAACAGTAAATCCGGCAGTCACCATATTGTTGGTTCCAAGAGTAATCTCAAGGCCGTCTTTGTTTGCCTTTTTGGTAGTGATAAGTATAGCCCCATCTTTACCGCGTGTGCCGTATAAAGCAGCAGCTGTGGTTCCTTTCAACACATTGATATTTTCTATATCGGACGAAGGAATATCATAAAAATCAGTCTCTACAGGTACACCATCAAGAACTATAAGGGGAGACCGGCCTCTCAGGGAGAAGGATGGAGCCTGGAACAAGCCGGTAGGATTATTCACGGTGAGCCCGGCAACCTGTCCGGATAATGCATTGCCAAGATTCATTGTCTTCGCCTCTGCCAGCACTTCAGTATTTACTTCCTGCGTGGCATAGCCTAGCTTTCTTTTTTGCTGCTTTATTCCGATAGCGGTGATGACCACCTCATTCAGATTTGCGACATTGTCGCTGAGCGCTACGTCGATATTGGTTTGATTACCCACCCTCACTTCTTTCTGCCCGAATCCAATCATTGTAAAGACAAGGACGGATTGAGGATTTGCGGAGATAGAGTATTTCCCTTCAGAATTAGTGAGAGTTGCTGTCTTTGTCCCCTTAATCCGGACGGAAACTCCGGGTAAGGCCATACCAGAAGAATCTTTAACGGTTCCGGAGATTTGCCGGGCTTCATCAATTGAAAGGCCATTGAAATTATTATTCACTATGTGCGGCATGCTTCGTCCCCACGCAGCCGACAATAAGCTGCAGATGAAAAAAATTGATAAATAGAAAGCTTTCATGAATTAAAAGATGTAGTTACAGCGGATGTATTTGCTGGCACAAACTTAGGAGCGCTCTTTTAACTAAACATTAAGAGATTGTTTAGTTTATACAATAAAAATCGAGTAGATTAAATGGATATCTATAATTATCGTAACATGAAATAAACATAAGAATACGTCAGTAATGATGCTGTTCAATTTGCGCTAAGATCAATCTGGCTCTATTTGAAACTAAAAGATATTTTTATCTCCAGAATGGCACAATTGATTGTTATTTCAATCAGAACCGGTATGTTTGTTTGAAATAACAATCAATATCTAAATATGGAAAAGAAACGTCAAGTCATTTTTCCTAAGTACAATCATTTATTAGAACAAATGGGTGGAAATATGAAGCTTGCGCGGAAACGTCGCAAACTGTCAACTATCCAGGTTGCTGAGCGTGCAGGTATTGCCCGTTCTACGTTGTATCTGATTGAAAAAGGTGATGCAAGCGTAGCACTTGGAGCCTATTTTAATGTACTCAGAGTATTAGGATTACAAGAGGATATTTTGAAGCTGGCAGGTGATGATGATTTTGGAAGAAAATTACAGGATTTGGATTTGCTGAAGTAATGGCACAGAAATCAGACATATACGTTTATGCCCATTGGAAAGGATTGCCTGAACCCAGACTCATCGGTATGCTCTCTGCTCACTTTGCAAAAGGGAAAAAAGCTTTTAGTTTTGAGTATGATAAAACATGGATAAAATCGCAGCAACAGCAACTATTAGATCCTGATATTCAATTCTTTTCCGGTGCGCAATATCCCAACAAAAAAGAAAACTTTGGTATCTTTTTAGATAGTATGCCCGATACCTGGGGGCGTACACTGATGAAAAGACGTGTTGCTCAACAGGCAAAAGAGCGAAACGAAAAAGCGGCGATACTATATGATATAGATTATCTCCTGGGCGTATTTGACGAAAGCCGTATGGGAGCTTTACGTTTCAAAACCGACCCCGAAGGCCCTTTTTTAGATGACAATAGT
>DALYUO010000306.1:2837-5423 GCA_031981225.1 Pararcticibacter sp. | reverse complement strand
AAAGCAGGGGGTGACGTGCATTCACCAACCTTAGCTCGGGTTGTGTGCTGAGCTGCGGCATGTCGCCTTCCGTCTCTATCGCAAACATGGCCTTAGCCCTTACGAAGTCTAGTTTGGTTAACAAGCCATGATACGACAGCAATAAAGGAACGTAAGGCCTTAACTCGCTGCTTAGCGCTGTCAAAATTTTCACTATCTCACGGCGCTTTTCGAACTCAAGATCCCGGACCTGGTTATTGAGCTGGAACACTTCCTCCGGCTCGAGATATACCGTCTGCCCGGAAGCAGATTCATCATGCACAAACCCTTTTACTTTCCGCTTATTTTCGGCCAGCAGAGGGATACATATCCGTCCGTCGCGGATAGTTAGCGAACCGTCGGCTGTCCAGCCACTGTTCTGTGCGTTCTTGAAAATATGATCTATCTTCTTACGGGCCTCATGTTCTGCTTTAGCAATCCCAGAAATAATATTCTGTAATTCAGGCGACGCATTAGGGCGTATCTTTCCCTTTTCGTCGATCACAGATTCAATACTCTTTATGATCTTTTTTTCAATCGGGAGATGTTCGAAGAGAGCTTCAAGATTGGGGTACCGCCCTTCCCTGTCATTAAAATAGCTGATAACCGAGAAAACGGTCTGCAATGACAACACCCTTATCTTCTCGGCGAGCGACTTAATATCAAATAAATGCCTGATGGGCAGCGGAGAATCATTTTCGAGGATCTCTTTAAACTCGCGCGTTTGGCGTAAAAATTTATTTATGTTTTCATAACTTGTCATTAACTGCATCCGGTCTACCATCTGCACGCCCATGTCACTAAGGCAATGCGATTTGATGAGCGACTTTATCTCAGTAAATCCAAGTTTATCTAATGCGTTTTGCGGGTAAATCATTCAGTCTTCTTCCTTCCTTCTTCTTTTCCTTATTGTGCTGATATTTTTCGTAGCGGACGTGCCGGCCTGAGAAGCGTATCTCTGGGCGGACCAGCTATCGGCTTGTTTCTTTTGCTTGTGGTATCCTTCTTAACTATAAGCTTGTTGAACGGCCAGTACGGTAATGTATCGATCCTGAACCCTTTGTTAATAGAGTCACGTTTTAATTCCTCCTTCATCATTAAAGAGTCCTTCAATTTCTGCTGTTCTGCTTTAAATCTCTTTTCATCCAATTCCCTTGCTACGGCATCGATCTTTTGCAGACTGTCATTTACTTGCTCGTACATCAGTTGCAGCTTATCGGGATGTCTTGTATAATACTGGAGACTTTTCCGAACCTGTACAGAGTCTGTATCGTATCTCTTATAGATCGACCGGTACATGGCGTCTACTGCACCCCTGCTCGAGTCGGCATAGTTAACAGAAGCATAACCGTCTGCGAGATGAATATCAATTAATACCTTAACCATCTCATCCTGTTTGATAATTCCGTCGGGAACATCATCCCAACTGCAGGCAGAAAAAAAATTGATCAGAAAAAACAATGCCAGTAAACGCTTCATTTATTAATTTAGCCGTGAATTCGCGTTAAAAATACATATAAATGAGCATTGCAGCCAACTTGACAGAATTAAAGAATGAAGTAGAGCGTTTACACGTAAAGCTTATAGCGGTTTCCAAAACTAAATCTGAAGAAGAGATAATGGAGGCCTATAATGCCGGACAGCGGGTATTTGGTGAAAATCATGTGCAGGAACTGGCTGACAAATACGAACACCTCCCTAAGGATATTGAGTGGCATCTTATCGGGCATTTGCAAACCAATAAGGTAAAATATATTGCTCCTTTTATACATCTTATCCACTCTGTCGACAGCTTAAAGCTATTGAAGGAAATTGATAAGCAAGCGTCAAAGAATGACCGGGTGATCGACTGCCTCCTTCAGATATATATTGCTGACGAGGAAACAAAATTCGGGCTGGGCTTTGATGAAGCCATTGAATTACTTCGTTCTGAAGAGTTTGCAGAACTGAAACATATAAGGATCACAGGCGTAATGGGTATAGCAACCAATACGGACAACCAAAAGCAGATTAAAGATGAGTTTTACGAGTTGCGAACTTTCTTTACAGGCTTAAAACAATCGTTCTTCAGAAATCAGGACCACTTCAAAGAAGTCTCCATGGGAATGTCTTCAGATTATAAGGAGGCGATAGAACAGGGTAGCACGATGATCCGCGTAGGAAGCACTATATTTGGGAAAAGAGGAAATTAGTTCTAGTAGCAAGTATTTAGTATCAAGTATCAAGACGGATGTCTAAAATACTTGATTGCAAGATAGTTGATACCAGATACTTGATGCTCATCTCTTGATACCAGATACTTGATACTTGATACTTGATACTAAATACTTGATACTAAAAATGACAATAAGAGTAGCAGAAAAGGCAGATTGCCCCAGGATAATGGAACTGGTACATCAGCTGGCAGTATTTGAGAAAGCGCCGCACGAAGTTACTGTAAGCCGAGAGGAATTCGAAGAAGCCGGTTTTGGGAAGAGTCCGGTATGGAAAGCGTTCGTTGCTGAGGTTAATGGGAAAATTGAAGGGTTTGCTCTTTATTACATCCGCTTCTCTACCTGGAAAGGTTGC
>DALYUO010000306.1:0-2827 GCA_031981225.1 Pararcticibacter sp. | reverse complement strand
ACCTTGAGGATCTGTATATAACGGAAGAATTCCGTGGCCTAGGTATCGGCAAAAGACTTTTAGAGACACTCATGCAGGAAGCCAGAGAAAAGGGATTTAACGGCATTACATGGCAGGTCCTCGAATGGAATGAACCTGCAATAAAGTTCTATAAAAGATATAATGCCCGCTTTGACAATGAGTGGGTCAATGTATCTGTTGAATTGAATGAACTCAGCAAAACCCGCTTACAGGAAACTATTTAAACCATACATACAACCGTTAAAATAAATATTATACAGCTAAAGACTGAATGCTGATAGCTAATTATTTGACCGATTAAAAATAGATGATATATAGCTGGAGGCTGAATGCTGATGGCTGATAGCTAATTACAAAAATGATTGAAGTATATAAATTTGGAGGCGCCTCTGTTAAAGACGCAAACGGCGTAAAAAACCTCTCTACGATCGTTAATCAAAGTAAGAACAAACAGCTTCTTATTGTAATATCTGCAATGGGCAGAACGACCGATGCGCTTGAAAAACTCACGAAAGCTTATTTTGAAGGACTCGATACTGTCCCTGAAATATTCGCGAGTATCAGGGCCAGCCATGAGGCGATAGCGGACGAGCTTTTTCAGGATAAAGATCATCCGGTATTTAATGATATAGCGAATACATTTGTAGAAATAGAATGGATCCTGGAAGACGAACCTTTCGACTTCGACTATATCTATGATCAGATAGTGTCGGTCGGGGAACTGCTGTCGACAAAAATAGTAAGCCATTATCTTAATTATGCAGGGATAGAGAACCAGTGGGTAGATGCCCGGAATTATATCCAGACCGACAACACCTACAGGGAAGGAAAGGTTGACTGGAACAAAACATCTCATCTGATAGAAAGCCAGCTGCTGCCGCTGCTGCAAAAGAAACCGGTGATAACCCAGGGCTTCATTGGAAGCACCTCCGAAAATTTCACAACCACACTTGGACGGGAAGGTTCTGACTATTCTGCCGCTATTTTTGCATCGTGCCTGAAAGCCGGAGCCGTTACTATCTGGAAGGATGTTCCCGGAGTATTAAATGCCGACCCAAAATGGTTTGATCAGACAGAACTCATTCCTCAGCTCAACTACCACGATGCCATTGAACTTGCGTATTACGGCGCAACAGTTATTCATCCGAAGACTATAAAGCCACTGCAAAACAACAGCATACCTTTGCATGTGCGGTCATTCTTAAATCCGCAGGCCGAAGGGACAACCATAAGCAATACTGGAAAACCCCTGCCAATACCTTCATTCATATTTAAGGTAGACCAGGTGCTGATATCCATCCTGCCTAAGGACTTTTCATTTATCATTGAAGAGAACCTCAGCCACATCTTTGATATCCTGCACAAGTATAAGATTAAGGTAAATACAATGCTGAACTCAGCGCTCAGCTTTTCTATCAGTGTTGATAACGACGAGGAGAAAATCACGAAGCTGATCACTGCGCTATCCGTCACCTATAAGGTGAAGTATAACAAGGATATGGAGCTGGTTACGATCCGCTATTATAACCAGCAAACCATCGACCGCGTGACAGAAAACAAGAAGGTATTGCTTGAAGTAAAAAGCCGCCATACCTGTCAGATGGTATTGAAGGATAATAACTGATTCGTTGAATAAACAGATTCTGGATAAGGAAGTACAGGAATTCATCAGGTTGCACCTGCATGACGATGTTACGCACATTGCTCTGCAGAAAAGCCCCTTCCCTGGATTGGCCTCCGCAGAGCTCGCTGTACAGATAGACAGCAAAAAACGATGTGAGAAAAAACTTCCTCTATGGTTCGGGACTCCCGGCATTTACTTCCCTCCGAAACTGAATATAGAACAGGCATCTTCTGAATTAACTGCTTTGTATAAAAGTCGCTTAGTGAAGGGGAATGTAGTATTAGACATGACCGGCGGATTCGGAGTAGATGCTTTCTATTTTGCAAAACAATGCGGCATGGTATACCATATTGAGCAAAATGAACAGCTCTCCGCAATAGCTGAACATAATTCATCCGCCTTAGGGGCGAATAACATCCGATTCCTACAGACCGACAGCATCCATTTCCTTAAATCTGGCGACGAAACTTTTGATACAATATACGTCGATCCCGCAAGGCGGATACAAACACGAAAGGTATTTCTATTAAAAGACACCGCGCCTGACGTTGTAAGCCACCTTCCGCTGCTGCTCTC
This sequence comes from Pararcticibacter sp., assembly GCA_031981225.1. Classification (GTDB taxonomy): domain Bacteria; phylum Bacteroidota; class Bacteroidia; order Sphingobacteriales; family Sphingobacteriaceae; genus Arcticibacter. The sequence goes on along the minus strand of DALYUO010000306.1, from coordinate 606 downwards.
AAAGGCTTCCAGGATCATCATAAAGACCTCCCCCCTTTTTGATATACAATCCGGACTTAAAGAACTGCATAATGTATCCGGCATCCACGTTGTCAGTATTAAGAATGACTGTAAGGAATTGCTATGGGTTATAGACAGGGACTTCAGCGGCGAGCCGCTCATCAGCTGCACGGCAATAGGCCGGTCTGGACAAGCATCTTTTACGTTTAGATATAGCGATGAAAAGCAAACACAGCTTTCCAGGTTCTCTGATCCTCAGGAATACTTATACGAACCAGACGTCGCTCTTTTAAAAGCCGGATGCTTCAAAATAACCACATCTGAATTCGGGCTGACCAAGCTCCACCCCAATACTCATTTGTATACTTCAGATCGTTTGAACAGCGCTTTTATAGGAAGAATTTTTAAAGTTACAGGTACCATTGATTATGCAGACTTTGCAAAAAGCAAAACTCCGGTGAAAGCAAATATCAGCATCCGTAACTTCCCCGTTTCGGTGGACGCTCTCAAGAAGAAACACAAGATCAGGGATGGAGGCGATAAGTACTTGATTTTTACGACAGGGTCGGCAGGACAACGTATCGTAATTGAGGCTGTACGCCAGGA
>DALYUO010000305.1:3288-5456 GCA_031981225.1 Pararcticibacter sp. | reverse complement strand
ACACCGGCGACCTGTATTTTGTTCCTGCCTTTGCCGGCCTTGGAGCACCTTACTGGAATTCGGATGTGAGAGGAACGATCGTAGGCCTTACCCGCGGAAGCACCGCCGGTCATTTAGCCCGGGCAGCTATTGAGTCGATCGCCTTACAAACCATGGATGTGTTAAAAGCCATGGAGGCTGACGCAGGCATGAAGATCCAGGAGTTAAGAGTGGATGGCGGCGCCACCGTTAACAATCTTTTGATGCAGTTTCAGGCAGATATTTTAAATTGCAAGGTGATCAGGCCTAATATCGTCGAAACCACAGCTCTTGGAGCTGCGTATCTGGCAGGTCTGGCCGTTGGATACTGGAAGGATGTGGATGAAATTCAGCAGCTTTGGCAAACCGAAAGAACCTTTGTTCCTGCGTCGGGTACCGAAGAGATACAGAAAACGATCAAAGGCTGGAAAAAGGCAATACATGTAGCACAGTGCTGGTGCGATGATAAAATCGAAACACAAACCATTTAATTAAATATAAAAATCATAGAATGTCGCCGTTCATAGCCGAATTAATAGGCACTATGCTGCTCATCCTTTTAGGGGATGGGGTAGTGGCCAACGTTTTGTTAAATGATACCAAAGGGAACAATGGTGGATGGATTGTAATTACCACCGCCTGGGGACTGGCGGTATTTGTAGGAGTGGTGGTAGCTGGTCCGTATAGTGGCGCCCACCTCAATCCCGCTGTTACTATAGCTCTCGCCATGGCCGGGAAGTTTGCCTGGGGGAGTGTCCTTTCCTATATCACCGCGCAGATGCTTGGCGCCTGTCTCGGCGCCTTCCTGGTATGGGTAATGTATTATGATCATTTTCAGCGTACCAATAAGCCCGACTCCGTGCTGGCGGTTTTTTGCACAGGTCCTGCTGTACGCAACTACATTTCGAATATTTCGAGTGAGATCATTGGCGCCTTTGTTCTCATCTTTACCATCTTCTACATTTCCGGTGCAGAGATCACGCCCAGTAAGACGCCGGTTGGCCTGGGTTCAGTTGGAGCTGTGCCCGTGGCATTCCTGGTTTGGGTAATCGGACTGTCGCTTGGTGGAACTACCGGATATGCTATCAATCCTGCGCGCGACTTAGGTCCGCGTTTGATGCATGCCATATTGCCCATTAAGAGTAAGGGGAGTAGTGATTGGTCCTATTCGTGGATCCCGATTGTCGGACCTGTCATAGGTGCCGCAATAGCTGCGCTGCTTTACATGCAACTTAGATAAAGTAATGATCCCGGTTCTGCCGGGATTATTGATTTAAAAGGCTGTTATAATAATTGAAGCTTTCAATGATCTGTGCCTCTTCCAGGTATATATTGTAATCGCATTGCCCTATCTCTTTCAATAATGCAAAGCCGATATTTCCGCTGATATTCTTTTTGTCGTTTTTCATGAACTCCATCACATCGCTATAAGAAGATGGCTTAAAAGAATAATCAGGAAAAACAGAACGGATATAGCGGATAATTTCTTTTAAATCCTCTTCGCCTAAACCATTGTGTTTGTGCGAGAGAAATCCCTCGCAGATCATTCCCAAAGCAATTGCCTCGCCGTGCAGAAGCGGGTCGCTGTCGTTTTTGAGAGAGTATGTTTCGACCGCGTGTCCAATAGTATGACCGAAATTAAGGGTTTTACGCAGTCCTTTTTCAAAAGGATCGGTAGTGACCACATGATTTTTAATCTCTACCGAGCGATAGATAATCTCAGCAGCCGGCTCTTCAATATCCATATTCTGGATCTGATAATAATAATCCTTGTCGGCAATCAGACCATGTTTCACAATCTCGGCAAAGCCCGATACCAGCTGTCTTTTGCTTAAAGTCTTCAGGAATTCCGTAGAGATGAACACCGCCTTAGGCTGTGTAAAAGTGCCTATAATGTTCTTTATGCTGCCCAGGTCGATGCCCGTTTTACCGCCCACCGAAGCGTCTACCTGCGAAAGCAGGGTGGTAGGGATCTGTATAAAGTCAATCCCCCGCTTAAAAGTAGAAGCAGCGAAACCACCCATGTCGGTAATAACACCACCTCCAAGGTTAATCAGCAAGCTGTTTCTGTCGGCGCCAAAGTCGAGGAGCATCTGCCATACGCCAATGCAGTAATCAATATTCTTGTTCTCTTCGCCGGGGTCTACTTC
>DALYUO010000305.1:0-3278 GCA_031981225.1 Pararcticibacter sp. | reverse complement strand
TTCGATGATGTCGTAATTATCCAGTTCCGGAAGATATTTGCCGATCAGCGGCAGACAATGTTCCGACGTGTTAAGGTCTGTCAGGAAGAAGACCTTCGAATAGTCAGACGTGTTCAGAAATTCTTTAAGTGAGGCAAGGCTGTTATCAAAAAAGACGGAGTATCCGTTGCTCTGTATTGGAAGCATATTATTTTACGACGATTTTTTTACTGTCAAATTCAATTATATCACCCCTTTTAACTTTCAGACGTTTCCTGTATTCTACTTCTCCGTTGCACTTCACCAATCCGTCAGAAACGACTATCTGGGCTTCGCCGCCTGTTTGCACAAGATTCGTAGCCTTCAGCAACTGTATCAGCGGAATAAATTCTCCTGCAAGCTCAAATTCTATCATAGGCACAAATGTATAAAGAATGAATAATACTTGATTGGCTAAATAAATGATATTACTCTGTCGTTCTGGCGATAAGTTCAGAATCAGGATCAATTTCCGTAAATTTGCTTAATGAATCAGAACTTAGGAGAAACAATTTCAACAAATATAGATCTTCCGGATTTTAACGATACCGAAATAGCGTTCAAAGGTAAAACCAACGAAGATCTGAACCGGGCTTATTGGCTGTTTAAGATCATTTCCAGTAACTTTCTAACGAAAGTGGGGCCGTGCCTCACCAATAGCGCAATTAAGTTCGGCCTGCCTGTAATTCCCCTGATAAAGAAAACCATCTTTGCGCAGTTCTGCGGGGGCGAAACAATCGAAGAATGTAATGCTACCATCGCGCAGCTCGACAGCGGGAAAGTAGGCACTATACTCGATTATTCGGTAGAAGGCGAACAACAGGAGAAGAGCTTTATTCATACTACGGAAGAGATCATGGCGATCATCAGGAAGGCAAAAACAGACCCGCGGATTCCGCTTACTGTTTTCAAGCCTACCGGCGTTGCCCGGTTTGAACTTCTAAAAAAGGTTAGCGCTAAAGCTTCTCTGAGCACGGCAGAGCAGGCAGAATATTTTAAGGTTAAAGCCCGCATTAACCAGATCTGCCGTCTGGCATATGAGTTAGATGTGCCAGTAATGTTTGATGCCGAAGAGTCGTGGATACAGAATGCCATAGATGATATCGCCACCGAAATGATGCGCACGTATAACAGGGAGCGGGCCATCGTGTATAACACCTACCAGCTTTACCGTAACGACAAGCTCGCCTCCCTTCAGGCCGATATTTATCTGGCTGAAACCGATGGCTTTATACTCGGCGCGAAGCTAGTCCGCGGAGCTTATATGGAGAAAGAACGCGAGAGGGCACAGCGTATGGGATATCCTTCGCCGATCCATGCAAATAAAGAAGCTACAGACACTGACTACAACGAAGCTATCAAACGTTGTATGAAGCATATTGAACATACTGCATTTGTTGCAGGTACGCATAATGAGCAAAGCTGTCGTTTGCTTGCAGAGCTGATAAATGAATACAGGTTGCCCCATAATCATCCTCATATCTGTTTTTCGCAGTTACTGGGGATGAGTGATAATCTGAGTTTTAATCTCGGAAGCGCAGGATATAACGTCACCAAGTATGTGCCCTACGGACCGGTGAAGTCGGTATTGCCCTACCTGTTTCGCCGCGCAGAAGAAAATACGGCGATAGCAGGGCAGACCGGTAGAGAGCTTAAACTGATAGCAGCAGAAAAGGAAAGGCGACGGACGAATTAATCCGGCGTATTCAGTTTCTTTAAAAGTTCTTCGGAAATGTCGTCAGAGTAAACTCCATAGGCGTTTACAAAAACTCCTTTTACATTGTACTTATCCGACCTGATTCCATAAACGATGGAATTGTCACCAGGATCAGACATACCTTCAAAGCGGTGAACCTCGCAAATGCTGAAGTCTTCGGGCTGAAGGACTATGTTTTCGCTGCTGTTGTGTAAAACTCCATTAGCAAGATTGAAATCCAGGGTAAAGCCCCGCTGTTTTAAGCCATCGAGGGCTTCAACCATTGTTTGATAATTTTCCATACCGCAATAACAATGGTTTCGAGATTTTTGTTTAACAAGTAAACCAGGCCTTTATGGTTTTAGCAGTCCCGATCTGTAAAGGAATTTTTCCAGTGAATCGTCCTTTGTCATCAGATGCGTATGAAGACCAAGCTCCTGACCTGTTTTAAGGTGTTGGGGACTGTCGTCGATAAACAGCGTTTCAGCAGGGTTGAGATTGTTTTCATTTAACACCAGCTCAAATATTTCGCGGTTAGGCTTACGCATCCTCACGAGGTGCGAATAGTAAACCTTCTCGAAGAAGACATCGTTCGATTCCACCTGGTATTCGCGTTTTAAGTAATCGGAAATGTAGTCGAGGTGAATCTCATTAATGTTGCTGAGCAGGAATGTGCGGTATTGCGCTTTTGCTTTCAGTAACAGTTCGTGGTTTATAGGCGGCACACCAATCAGGAGGCTGGTCCAGGCATTGTCAATCTGCTCGTCGGTAAGCTCCGGCTTTTCGGTGATCCTTCTGATGCCGTCGCGGAACTCAGCCGAAGTAATGTTTCCCTTTTCAAACTCATCGAACAGAGGGTCATGTCCCGCGTGAGCAAAAAAGCGTTCTACGTTTTTAATTCCAAGGTCAGTAAAGGTGTGTTGAGTCTTAAGAAAATCGATCAGGAAGATCACGTTACCGTAATCGAAGATGATGTTTTTAATATGCTGCATGTTGCAAAGGTAAGAGGCTGAGACGAAAAAACTGCTCAGGCTGAGTGATAACGCATATTTTTGCCTCTTTTTTATTTACAGTTTTGCGAAATTGAAAGGAATAACTACATTTGCACACGCAAAAAACGAAAGTTTTAGCAGCTGCGCCTATAGCTCAGTCGGTTAGAGTAGAAGACTCATAATCTTTTGGTCCCTGGTTCGAGCCCAGGTGGGCGCACGGAAAGAGCCTTAAAAAGCTTCAAAAGCCTGTAAATTGATTGATTTACAGGCTTTTTCGTTTTTTGTGATATCAAGATAAATCAAACTTTCGCAAGGTTTCCGATACCTATTCCGTAACCTGTTCTCATTTTTTACCTTCGAGGTATTGAAAAGTGGTGTAATTTTCTGTGATACAGGATTTTACAATTCTCAGAAGATGCTATTTTCTGACGTTTTTTGACCCCTTTTTAACGCTAAAATCTGGAGGTTTTCAATACCTAATTGAGTTAAAATTGATCAAAATGAAGAAAGGTCGGCAAAAATGAAGACGGTAAACACATTCGGAATCCAGTTTATTATCCGTCAGGATAAGC
>DALYUO010000304.1:4086-5481 GCA_031981225.1 Pararcticibacter sp. | reverse complement strand
GTATGGCAGAATTCATCAAGTACCTCTATAAAACCGTTCGCAAGTTTAATGGAATTGCTGCCCTGATCACCCAGGAGGTAGACGACCTGATCAGCTCTCCCATCATCCGTGAGACCGTGATCAACCTGTCGGATACCAAGTTACTGCTGGATATGCGCAAGTTCGCTGGCAAGTTCGAACGCCTGCAACAGGTCATGGGGATGCCGGATAAAGCAAAAACGCTGCTGCTTTCTTTGAACCGCGCAAACGAGCCAGGCCGGAACTATCGCGAGGTGATGATCGATCAGGGCGGTCAATCCATAAAAGTCTACCGGAACGAACTATGTATTGAGGAATATTTCTGCTACACCACCGAAGAGAATGAAAAGATCCGGGTTCAGGAGTATGCTGAGAAATATGGTAGCATCGAAAAAGGTATTGCCGCTCTGGCTGAGGAACTAAGGAAAAAACATCAGAATTAATCACATGAAATTGGTACGCATTATGAAAAAGTATATGGTTATGCTTCCGGTAAGCGCCATGACGCTATTTGTGGCCCTGCCGTCAAAGACTACTGCGCAGATCGCGGTAGCAGAAGTCATTAAGGCCGGCGTTAAGAAAGTCATCAAAGCGGTAGACCTCAAGGTTCAGCGCTTGCAGAATGAAACCATCTGGCTTCAGAATACTCAAAAAGTACTGGAAAACCAGCTTTCCAAGCTGAAACTGGCCGAGATAGCTGATTGGTCTGAACGGCAAAAAGAGCTTTACAGTAAATATTACAATGAGTTATGGGAGATTAAAACGGCGATTACGTACTACCGCCGGATCAAAGACCTAACGGAAAAACAGGTGGCCATCGTGGACGAGTACCGTTGGGCATGGAACCTGTTTACCCGTGACAAGCACTTCACCCCGGAAGAATTGAGTTACATGGAGTCCGTCTATAAAGGTATTCTGGATGCCTCGGTAAAGAACGTAGATCAGATCCTGCTGGTCGTGAACAGCTTCAAAACGCAAATGTCAGATGCTAAACGAATGGAGATCATCAATACTGCGGCCAACCAGATGGATGAAAATTATGGCGACCTTAAAAAGTTCAATACCCAAAATAGCCTGCTGAGCGTCCAGCGTGCACAGTCGGCTGATGAAGTAACGATTTTACGCGAACTCTATGGAATCGAACAGTAGATATCTGAATGCGGAGGCTGGCAGCCTCCGCAAAAAGGCGGGATCGTTACTGACCATTACATTGTTTACCGCCCTGCTGTCTTCATTAGTAACGACCGGCAAAGCGCAAACATGGAACGAATTCTTTAAACAGAAGAAAACCCAGCGAAAGTACCTACTTCAGCAAATTGCGGCTTTAGAGTTGTACATCGGCTATGTCCGGAAAGGCTATGAAATAGCTGATCAGGG
>DALYUO010000304.1:0-4076 GCA_031981225.1 Pararcticibacter sp. | reverse complement strand
CAGGGCATCAGTACGGTACGATCCATCCGTGACGGCGAGTTTGGCTTACACAGTGCCTTTTTTAACTCGCTAAAAGCGGTTAATCCCGCGATCCGGAATCATACGAAGGTCGCTGAGATCATCGCCATGCAGCTATCAGTCAGCAGCAGCTTAAAGGAAATGAAAGCAGACGACTATCTGTCAGCGGAAAACCTTGCTTATATCTCACAGGTAGCTGCCGTGGTGCTGAACGAATGTGCCGTCGATCTGGATGAACTCCTGCTGGTCATCACAGCAGGTAAAACCGAAATGAAAGACGATGAGCGCTTAGAGCGGCTGGACAAGGTGTACACCGCAATGAAAGACAAGTCGGCTTTCGTTCAGAGTTTCTCCGGGGAGGTGCACATCCTCACCGGCCAGAGAAAGACAGAACAGCAATCGATAACCGATTTAAAACAACTGTATGAAAACAAATAAGAAAAGGATGCTCATCCCGCTTTTGTTACCTCTGCTGCTATTGATGGTGGCAACGCCTGGCAAGGCTCAGTCTACGGAAGCGCAGCAACTACTGCTGAATGTTGAGAAGCTCAGCCAGCTGAAAAATATCCTGGAAGACATGAAAAAGGGCTACCAGATCGTCAGCGAGGGATATTCCAAAATAAAGAATATCGCTCAGGGCAACTTCTCCCTGCACGAAGTCTTCCTCGACGGCCTGCTCCTGGTGAACCCGGAAATCAGGAAGTATCAGCGGGTAGCAGATATTATCAGTGATCAGAAAGAGCTGGTGTCGGAATACAAGTCAGCGTTTAAACGCTTTAAGGCCTCCGGAAACTTCAGGGAAGAGGAGATCCGCTACCTGTCAGGCGTCTACGATAACCTGATCGATCAAAGCCTGCAGAATCTGGATGATCTGGCCACGGTTATCACCTCGTCTCAACTCCGCATGAGCGATGATGAACGATTACAGGCGATCGACCGCATCTTTGAAGATACGCAGGATAAGCTGGTCTTTCTGCGGCACTTTAACCGCCAGGCAAGCCTGATGAATTTGCAGCGGGAGAAAGAAAAGGCCGATCTGTTAAATCTCAAAAAAATCTATCAGCCATGAAAAGGATCAATGTAAAGGCATTTTACTGCACGATCATTTGCCTCGGCGCATTTTCCCTGCTGCCCCTTACCGGCAGCGCACAGGATCTCACCAGGGACATGAACAGTATGCAGGCAGAACTCGATAAAGTATATAGCCAGATGCTGCCTCTTTGCTCGCGGCTGATCGGCGTTGGACGTGGCATCGCCGGATTCGCCGCTCTCTGGTACATCGCCTCCAGGGTCTGGCGCCAGATCGCAGCGGCAGAACCGGTTGATTTCTATCCCTTGCTGCGCCCCTTTGCCCTCGGGCTGGCAATCGTCGCCTTCCCGGCGGTCATCGCCCTGATGAACGGTGTTCTACAGCCAACCATTTCCGCAACTTCTGCAATGGTAAAGGATTCAAATAAAAGCATAGCTGCGCTTCTGAAGCAGAAAGAAGCAGCAATCAAAAAGTCGGGGGCTTGGAAGATGTACGTTGGGGAAACCGGAAACGGCGACCGCAGCGAGTGGTACAAATACACCCATCCGGTAAAGAAAGGAGAAAAAAGCGAAGGCATTTTTGAGAGTATCGGTAATGACATGAAATTCTGGATGGATAAACAAATGTATAATTTCCGGAATTCAATAAAGGAATGGCTGAGCCAGGTATTAGAAGTGCTGTATGCAGCAAGCTCACTGTGTATCAACACGCTTCGGACATTTTTTCTCATTGTACTGGCGATTCTTGGCCCGCTGGTTCTCGGCTTGTCGGTCTTCGATGGATTTCAGCATACACTTACGGTTTGGCTCGCCCGGTATGTCAATATCTTCCTATGGCTCCCTGTTGCCAACATTTTCGGAAGTATCATTGGAAAGATACAGGAAAACATGTTGCGTATAGATCTGACACAGATTGAACAGCAGGGAGATACGTTCTTCAGTACGACCGATACCGCGTATATGATCTTTCTTGTGATCGGAATTGCGGGTTACTTCTCTGTACCCAATGTAGCAAATTACATCGTGCACGCAGGTGGAGGTAATGCCATGCTTCAACGCATCAATACGCTGGTGATCAGCGGGGGGACATCTACCATGAGCCAGGCCTCAAAAGGAGACGGGATGATGGCTGATTCGTTAGGAGATATGGCAAGGCAGGTTCGCGGAAGCTTTACCAGCTCCGGATCAGACTACTTTGGCGACAAGTCTGGCGGATCAACCCATCAGCATGATAAGCTTTCAGGCAAGTAACATTTATCTCTAATTAAATCAGCGCACTATGTTCACTCAATTTAAAAATATCGATACCGCTTTCAGGCATATAAAGACCTTCAGTATATTCCTGATCCTGGCCAATGTTCTGATTGTTTGCTTCAGCCTCTATAAGAGTTACCAGCTAAGTGAACAGGCCCAGAATAAAGTTTTCATTCTGTACAACGGCAAAGTACTGGAAGCAGTCGCCTCGGACCGAAAAAGCAATCTCCCGGTAGAACTCCGGGATCATATCCGGACATTTCATCACTATTTCTTTACACTGACTCCGGATGAAAAGGCGATTCAGGGCACGCTGAGTAAAGCGCTTTACCTCGCTGATGAATCAGCCAAGAGACAGTATGATAACCTACGCGAGTCCGGCTACTATAATAACCTCATTGCGGCAAACGTCTCCCAGGAAATAGAAGTAGACAGCATCCGGTTGGATGTAGACAGCTATCCTTACCGGTTTACCTGCTTTGCCACTCAAAACCTGAGCAGATCAAGCAGCCAGGCCGTCCGGAAGCTCATTACACAGGGACATATCCGCGATTTGAAAACGCAGACTGATAATAACCCGCACGGCTTTTTGATCCAGAATTGGGAGATCACCGAAAATAAATAAAGGCTATGAAACTGTTCGGAAAGAAAGAGGCCCCGCTAAGTTCAGGGAATGAACGACTGGCTGCGATCCTGGCAGCCCGGATCATCTTTGCGGAAAAGAGGATTGCTTTAACCATGAACAACATGTTTGCCGATCTGCCTCCTAAAGTGAGGAATACGGCACTGATAGTGCTCAGTGTCCTTTTTGCAGCATACAATACATACTTATTGATCAGTTCAATCACCCACTAAAACTCAATTATATGGAAACAAGAAAAAAGAATATGCAGAAATTGCTGTTAGTCTTGCCTGTACTGCTTTTACCTTTTCTCGCTTTAGCCTTTTATGCGCTTGGAGGGGGAAGAACCACAGCATCTGATAAAACGTCAAGCGTAGCGAAGGGAATTAACACCACGTTGCCCGATGCACAGTTTAAGAGTGAAGACCCGCTGGATAAGTTGAGCCTTTACGAGCTGACCAAACGTGATTCCTCCCGCTTTAAAGAGCAGTTCGGGGACGTAGAAAAACCGGTTAACATGAACATACCCCGCATCGTAACGACATCGGATACAGATCCGAACGAAGAAAAGATCAATGAAAAGCTTGCCTTGATAGACAGGGAATTAAACCGGAAGATCATTACTCCAAAGGATCAGCAGCTCAGGCAAGAAGTATCCCCTGCTCCTTCTTCTTCTATCAGCGGGGACGTTGACCGGCTGGAAAAGCTGATGAACAGCATGCAGGAAGAAAAAGAGGAAGATCCGGAAATGCGTCAGCTGAGTGACATGCTGGATAAGATCATCGCCATTCAGAACCCTCAGCTCAAGCAGGCGACTCCGGCCCAGGGACAGGAGGCTGGGGCAGATAGCCAGTTTCGGGCAATACCCGCCCGGATAGCCTCCAATCAAAAAGCTGTTCAGGGGGCAACCGTCCGCTTGGAGTTACAGGATTCGATCCGTCTGAACGGGCTGATCATTCCCAGTGGTCATGAGATTTTCGGCACCTGTCGGATCACGAACCAGCGTCTGTTGCTTGACATTAAAAATATCCGGCTCGGTACTTCCATTATTCCCGTGGACTTCTCAGTATATAGCCTGGATGGGATGGCCGGGATCAACGCCCCGGAGGCGGTGCTTGGTGATGCAGCCAGTAATGGAGCAGACGATGCCATC
>DALYUO010000303.1:0-5483 GCA_031981225.1 Pararcticibacter sp. | reverse complement strand
TCATGAAGCGAAGGTAAGAGATAATGTTTCGTGTTGCAAGTTGTAGGTTGCGGGTTGTGAGATGTTATGAGCTATGCACGTATTAAATTATGAATTATGGGTTATGAGGTATGAACTGGCTGCAAGAATAAACAATCGTTAATAATTAGAAGTTTTGGTAAAAGCCTCATGACTTTCACCCCGCAACCTTCAACCTACAACTCACAACCTACAACTCACAATCCAATTACAAAACAGAAATCCGCTTTATAATGGTTTCGTTGCCTGCGATCAAGCGTATGAAATAATAGCCGCTGTTAAGCCTGGAAGTAATGGCAAAGCTATGGTTCTGTTCACCGGAAGGCAAACGCTGGGATAGTAACGTCGCAATTTCATTCCCCAGAACGTCCATGATTTTGATCGTGACGTTTGCGTCTTTGCTCAGAGTATAGGAGATATTTATCTGATCTTCAACGGGATTTGGGAATACTTTAACGTTACTTAATGCTTTAAAGTCAGGAGCAGCAACTTTTTGCGGAGAAGCAGATGATGAGGCTGCATTGCCCGACCCCGCACCGGAGGAGGAGGCGCTGCCTGACGGCCTGGAGCTAATGGGTTTAAAGGGGATTATACTGATCCCGACATCATTCCTGGACGGCCTGTTGGGTCGTGTATCTGTGATTTTGCTTGCAGAACGTTGAATTCTTTTTGTAGAATCAGCTAACCCATTCTTCAGCACAACAAAACTTTTGCTATCAAAAGCCCTGGCTCCCAACAGAATAAAGTAAAACGATATAGCTAGCAAGTAAAATTTTTTCATCCTTTATCTCCTCAACAAATCTAATAATTAAATAATAATTTAAAGTACTTAGAAGGCCTATTTAACAATATTTAACAAAAAGTTTATATGTACTTATACAGGAGCGCGATAATAAAGTAACAAAGTACTTGATTTTCAGTTTCAATTAATTTTTAAAACTACTGATATACATAAACTCTCCGCCGCGGGTCTGCTGATTAGTTTAGGGATCATATATGGAGATATCGGAACTTCCCCATTATACGTATTCAAAGAAATTATTGGCCGGAGGATTATTACAACTGATTTAATTCTTGGAGGCCTTTCCTGCATCTTCTGGACCTTAACCCTTCAAACAACAATTAAATACGTTATAATTACATTAAGGGCTGATAATAAGGGTGAGGGTGGTATTTTCTCCCTTTACTCTTTAGTAAAACGCAAGGCCAAGTGGCTAGTGATTCCGGCAATGATAGGAGGGGCTTCTCTGCTTGCCGACGGAATGATCACTCCTCCAATTACCATATCCTCTGCAGTGGAGGGATTGCAATACTTCTCTGAAGAGCTTCCTACTGTGCCCATCGTGATTTTAATTATATCACTTCTTTTTGTCATTCAGCAATTTGGAACATCACTGGTAGGAAGGGCGTTTGGACCGATCATGTTTGTTTGGTTCACAATGATGGCATTGCTCGGAGGAGCATATGTGGTCACCAGCCCCGAAATACTGAAAGCCATAAACCCCTATTATGCCTGGCATATATTGTCGACGAATCCAAACGCTCTGTTTATTATCGGCGCTGTGTTTTTGTGTACCACAGGGGCAGAGGCGCTCTACTCGGACCTGGGTCACTGCGGCAGAAATAATATCAGGTTAAGCTGGGTGTATGTGAAAACCTGCCTCCTCCTAAACTATTTTGGGCAGGGAGTATGGTTATGGCAACATCAGGGCACCACTCTTTCTGAAGGAAGCAATCCTTTTTATATGATAATGCCCGACTGGTTCCTGATCTTCGGAATCGGAATCGCTACGATGGCCGCAGTAATTGCCAGTCAGGCAATGATTTCCGGATCATTTACTCTCATTTCTGAGGCGGTGAGGTTGAATCTTTGGCCGAAAGTGAAGATTAATTACCCCTCTAACCAGAAGGGACAATTATATGTGCCCTCAATGAATTGGATCCTGTGGGCTGGTTGTATTGTAGTGATACTTATTTTTAAGAAATCGGAGAACATGGGTGGGGCATATGGGTTGGCCATCACTCTAACCTTTATCATGACAACGATTTTGATGAGTGTTTATTTACAGAGAAGACGCTTTCCTGCTTACATTGTATTCACATTTGCACTGGTGTATGGGCTTCTGGAGCTTGTCTTCCTAACCGGTAACATGGCAAAATTCTTTCATGGCGGTTGGTTCACTATGTTGTTATCTGCACTCATTTTTTCGGTTATGTGGGCGTGGTCCAGTGCACGACGTATTAAGAACCGGTATGTTAAATTTGTCGAAATAGAAGATTATTACGAGATTATTAGTGAGCTTAGCGAAGACGAGAGTGTGCCTAAATACTCGTCTCAGCTGGTATACCTTACCAGCGCAAATTTTAAATCCGAGATCGAGTCGAAGATTATGTATTCGATTCTGCAGAAACAGCCTAAGCGTGCCGATTTGTATTGGTTTGTTCACGTTGACGTAACCGATGAGCCTTATACAACAGAGTATAAAGTAGATTTTCTGGTTCCCGGTAAATTGATACGCATCGATTTTCGTCTGGGCTTCAGGGTTGAACAACGCATTAATATACTTTTCAGGCTAGTCGTTGAGGAGCTTGTAAGAAAAGGAGAGGTTGATATTACCAGCAAGTATCCTTCGCTGAATAAACACAAGATCGTAGGCGATTTTAAATTTGTCGTTCTCGAGAAGGTGCTTTCGCGTTCAAATAAGCTGCGACTCATGGAACGTTTCATTATGGCATATTACTTTATCCTCAAGCATCTCGGACTTTCAGAAGAGAGAGGTTTCGGTTTGGATCTTAGTTTCGTAACTGTAGAGAAAGTTCCGTTGATCGTATCCACAGTCGAAGATATCAGGCTGAAGAGAATGGACTAGCTTCGGACTAATGAATGTTCGTAAGGCATCAACGATGATAAGTTTCGAAAAATAAACGCGGGAATCTATTCTCCCGCGCTTATAATTTTATCTTAATCTTTTTAGTGCCTTTCCCAGCTTACTATTTCTGTATCCGTAGCCAAAATAAACAAGCAATCCGAGGCCCAGCCATATCAAAAATCTGAGCCAGTTGGTATAGCCGAGCTCGGTCATCAGGTAAAAGCAGCTAAGCAATCCCATTACAGGAATAAGCGACAATCGCTTTATGAAGCACAATACGGTAATAACTATTGAAACCAGTATAAACAGGAAATAGGGGAGTGTGTCTTTATAAGTATGCCAGTCACCTGAGTATGTGAATAATCCCGAAACAGGCTTCCAGAATACGATTAGAGCCCCGATGAACAAGCCCGGAATGATATATCTTGAGTTGATGTATGGTATCCGGAAACGACCCTTTTGCAACTGTTCGTCTTTGTCGAGCACCAGAACACCGCCGCATACCAGTACAAACGCAAACAACGTACCTATGCTGGTAAGATCCGTCACTTCCGTGAGGTTCATAAAAAGGGCCGGTACCGCTACTACAATCCCGGTAACAATGGTAGAGAAACCCGGTGTTTTGTACTTCGGATGAATTTTCGAAAAGGCCTTTGGCAGCAAGCCGTCCCTGCTCATACTCATCCATATACGCGGTTGCCCCATCTGAAAGATAAGCAGAACGCTGGCAGTAGCGATCACAGCGCTTATGGAAATAATGTAACTGATCTGATGCAGTCCTACCCGCGCAAATACAAAAGCAAGAGGGTCGCCCACAGCAAGTTCCTTATAATTCACCATTCCGGTAAGAACGAGGGCGATGAGGATATAGAGCACCGTACAGATCACCAGCGAATAGATCATGCCTTTGGGAAGATCTCGCTGCGGGTTCTTACATTCTTCGGCGGTTGTAGAAATCGCATCAAATCCTATATATGCAAAGAACACGCCCGAAACGCCTCTCATAACGCCTCTGAAACCGTTTGGCATAAAGGGGCTCCAGTTTTCGGGAGTGATATAAAAGCAACCCAAAACAATAACCGCAATAACGATCCCAATTTTAAGGATGACCATGGCGTTCGTCGCTCTTTTTGTTTCCCTGATACCAATGTAAACAAGATACGTTATGGCGATTACGATAGCTAACGCAGGAATATCAGCAATAAGCTTAAAGTGGCCTAAGCCGGGCGCTGTATTCCAGGCTACGGCCTGACGTTCAAGCTGTGACGTGATCTCCGAAATATTTCCCGCTGCCGTCAGCTGCTGTATCTTCTCATGAGCCCTGAAAGCCGACAAGTAATCCATTGTAAGGTATTCGGGAATATGGATATGGAATCCCTCAAGCAGGTTGGTGAAATATTGACTCCAGGAAATGGCGACAGCGATATTTCCAATGGCGTATTCCATGAGTAAATCCCATCCTATAATCCAGGCAATCAGCTCTCCGAAAGAAGCATAAGCATAAGTATAAGCGCTACCCGAAACCGGTATCCTTGCGGCAAACTCAGCGTAGCACAAGGCCGAAAAACCGCATGTAACAGCAGTCAGAATAAAGAGAACTGTAACTCCTGGTCCCCCGTGAAAGGCCGCCTCCCCTATAGTCGAAAATATTCCGGCACCGATCACAGCCGCTATACCCATAAAGGTAAGATCCCTTACTCCTAAAATCTTTTTTAATCCCGATAAGCCAGATTCGTTGCTTTCGCCATCACTGTAACCACTTTCTACGTCGGACAAGATACTTGAAAGAGGCTTTTTGCGGAAGTAATTTTTCAACATGCAGTTCCCTGATAATTTCTGTTTTAATAAATCGGCCAAACATAAAGAATATTTGAAAAAAATATAAAAGTTGAGGACTAAAAAAACAGAAATAGCATCGTTGTTAGTTTTTTTCTGATTTTTAGTCCTCAAATATCCAGGCGGTTGCTTTTTTCTAAATTCTTCGTCGCTTTCGCCTGATTATAATTAAGATAACAATGATCACCAACAGCAAAAGACCTCCGCCTATCATCATTAAGTTCATGCTGCCAGCTGGTTTTTTCCCGTTAGTATTCTCTGGTTCAGTAAACTGGGTTGCTACGTCGGCTTCCGGGTTATCAGGTTGTTTCGTGATGATGATATTGCCGAACGACGTCGACGCGTTAATTACGGTCTGCCCGAGGGTATCAGTCTTCTTAAAGCCAGGTGGTAACGATATCTGAACTGAATCATCAATGTTTACTGGTTTCCAGCTCTGTGCAACTGTTGCCAGAGAGTAGAATATGAATGTGTATATAAGAATTAGCTTTTTCATCCCTTTTTAACCTGCAAAACGGAAAAAAAGTTTTTGAAGCTGGTTTGCAGCCCATTTATAAAACCTCCGATCACAGAGCTTTTTTTAAAATGAAAATGCTCATTGATTTTTCCATTATCTCAAGTTAACTTAGCAGAACGTCATTGCCTTTAGCTGTATTTCCTGATAACATCCTGCGAATTATTACCTAAGCTGTATCTGCTCCTGCCCCTCGCTGTACCATGTTATCCATGAGTCTTTAGTGTACACATAGTGCGAGCACA
>DALYUO010000302.1:0-5506 GCA_031981225.1 Pararcticibacter sp. | reverse complement strand
TGGCCTTAATTCAGCACACTACCAAAGTTAGATCACACATCGTTGAAGGTACAGCGAACGGAACGAAATATAAATAATCTGGTAAGTTAGATAGAATAGCCCCTCAAGACTCTTTTGACCGCGCTAAATCACATTTACATATTTATAAAAAAATAATTAAACAATTAGGCATAACTTTTGCATATAAGTTAACACACAAAGGGCTTTACAATGTCTTTGTTGTTGTAATGACAATGAAGCCCGGGTTGGAAAAACCCGGTTTGATCTTAAAAACTTACCCCACTACTTCATTAAGTTGAAGCGAGCATAATTCTCAATTCAATAAATGTACTAAGATGTATAAATCTTGAAGTCATTAACACCGGTCGTAAAATAAAGACTAGTGGTATCTTAATTTCCTCTCTCAACGAAGTTAATCTTAAACAATTGTATATGAATACGAACATTTCCTTTTTAAGGAATAGTACTGCTGCGCGTCAATGCCGGGACTATTCAAAAGCACATGCTGCTGCTCTGCTATTATTTCTGGTCTTACTGACGACGTTTATCGCTGGATGTAAAAAAGATAGTTTTATGGGGGAAATCTCCGGCAACTGTCCGGTAGTCACCACCGACCCAATTAACGGTGCCGTAGATGTAGCTGTTGATAAAGTAATCGGGTTAACCTTCAATACAGACATGAAGGCGTCAACCATCAATACTACCACAGTAATATTAAAGAACGGTAGTACAACAATCAATGGCGTTGTAGGACCTGCTACAGATGGAAAGTCATTTACTTTTGATCCTGCAACCGACTTGCTGCCTTTCACAACTTATACCGGAACTGTTACTACGGGAGCAAAAGACACATTGCGCACTTCCATGGAGGCCGATTATGTATGGAGCTTTACAACGGTACCGAGAATTACCCTATCGTCGAGTCCTGTGGCAGGCGGAACAGCTTCAGGCGCCGGTGATTTTGCACAAGGCTCGTCTGTTACAGTAACCGCAATACCGGGTGCCGGTTATACATTTACTAACTGGACAAGAGCAGGCGCTCCCACTGTACCTCTTTCTTCCAGTCTGAGTTATCAATTTAATATGGCAGGAAATGTAGACCTGGTGGCAAATTTCAGCCAGGTTCAGGTTTTCACAGTTGTTGTTACAGCTAATCCTTTAGCAGGCGGAACAACTACCGGCGCAGGAGTATATGCATCCGGAACTTCTGCAACACTCAGAGCGATTCCAAATAGCGGCTATTCATTTACTGGCTGGAGCGGTGACGCCACAGGATCGGCAAATCCATTAACATTGTCAGTAAATGCAAATAAAAACATCACAGCAAACTTTGTGGCTGGTGGTCCCATCATCGGCGTAGGAATCGGCCCTATCCTTCCGAGTCTGGGCGGTGCAGGGACGTTCTCTATATTAACAAAGGCCGGCATTTCAACAACAGGCATCACGTTGATAAATGGCGATATTGGCGTGAGTCCTGCTGCTGCTACATCAATTACAGGATTCGGCCTTATTATGGATGCCAGCGGTCAGTATTCCCGCACACCTATCGTAACAGGCAGGATCTATGCTTCGAATTATGCCGCTCCTACTCCGGCAAACCTTACTACTGCTGTCTCTAATATGGAAACGGCTTATACTTCGGCGAATGGACTGGTAACCCCTGCCCCGGTTCTTGAATCCGGAGCCGGAAATATTTCGGGACTAAACCTGGCTCCTGGTTTATATAAATGGAGTACAGGCGTATTGGTAGACCCAAATGCAACGGTCACGCTTACAGGTGGAATAAACGACACGTGGGTGTTCCAGATAGCTCAAAACCTCACTGTAAACAACAGTGCCAGGATTATACTCCAGGGTGGTGCGCAAGCAAAAAACATCATGTGGGTAGTTGCCGGACAAGCAACTCTCGGAACGAATACTAATTTCAGTGGGATTATTATGAGCAAAACCCTGGTGTCTGCAAACAATGGCACCATAATAACCGGCAGATTGTTAGCGCAAACAGCGGTTACATTGATTGCTACTACCATTATCCAACCTTAAAACAAACACAATATAAAAGATATCATTATGTCGCCCATAAATAAAAGTGTAAACTCTATCATCTTTTCTCTGGTGATAATTCTCAGCCAAAGCATTGCAATGGCTCAAACAACACCGCCAAGATGGTGGTTCGGCCTGTCCGGCGCAGCAAACATGAACTTCTACAGTGGTACAACACAGCGGTTAAACAATTCATTAATTGTCCCAACAGCCTTCCACAAAGGAAATGGTGTACGCCCCTATGGTTCGCTTTTAATGGAATACCGTCCGGCGGGTCTTCTCGGCTTTATGCTGAATGTTGGATACGATGGCCGTGGCGGTAAGTTTGACAGCGTAATAGCTCCCTGTAATTGTCCAGCTACGCTAAAAACCACCCTTGATTACATAACGGTTGAACCCAGCTTACGCTTAGGTGTGCCTTCAACAAACCTCTTCTTTTTTGCAGGGCCCCGTGTGGCATTTGCGATGGAAAAAGGATTTAAGTACACTCAAGCCAGGCAACCAGACACGAATGAAGATTTTAGTGAAATTAAAAGCACTATATTTTCTGGTCAGATCGGCATAGGGTACGACTTACCCATTTCTTCTGAGAACAGCAAAACAAAGGCTTCGCTTTCACCCTTTGTCTCTTACCATCCGTACTTCGGACAGGATGCACGTAATATAGAGAGCTGGTCGGTGTCGACGGTTAGAGCAGGTATAGCGTTAAAATTCGGAAGAGCCGGAAAAGCAAAAGAGGCGGAGGCTCCTGCTGCAATTATTCCGGTACGTGAAGTTACATTTACAGCGCGTGCTCCAAAAGCAGTACCGGTGAAACGTCTCGTAAGCGAAACGTTACCGTTGCGTAATTCGGTGTTCTTTGATGAAGGTTCAACTGCTATTCCATCCAGATATGTGCTCCTTACTAATAATCAGGCGTCAGCCTTTAAAGAAATATCTTTACAAAATGAACAGTCATCTAGTATGACCGGCCGTTCGGCGAGGCAGTTAAATGTATATCATAATATCCTGAATATTTTAGGAGACAGAATGAGAGCAAATCCGGGTGCTGTAATTGCCTTAAGCGGAGCATCCGCAAAGGGTGCAGGTGAAGGAAAGCAGTTTGCAGATGCCATTAAACAATATATGGTATCAGTATTTGAGATTAACGGTTCCAGAATCTCTACCAACGGACGCACAAAACCACTTATCCCCTCAGAACAACCAGGAGGAAAAAGAGAACTGGTACTCCTTCGTGAAGGAGATCGCAGGGTAGATATAACCAGCGCATCGCCTGAACTATTGATGGAAGTTGGAGGAGGAATGATGAAGCCTGTACAGATTCTTGCCACACAGATTGATCCTTTGGATAGCCATGTTATATTTAATATTGACGGAGCGAGTACAATTCTTAAGTCATGGACATTAGACCTAACAGATGAAAGAGGTACCGTTAAGCATTACGGCCCATTCACCCGCGATCAGGAAAGTATGACAGGAGCCTCTATTCTGGGAGGTAATAAGTCAGGTAACTACAAAGCTGTAATGCTGGGGCAATCCAAAACTGGGTTACCGATTAGAAAAGAAACCACTGTTGCACTAGTCCGGCAGGATGAGACGACCGAAAAGGGTTTCCGTTATAGTATCCTGTTCGATTTCAATAGATCAAATTCAATTACATCATATGAGAAATTCTTAACCGATGTAGTTTCCCCTCTGATAACTTCTGGCTCTACCGTAATTGTACATGGACATACAGACATCATAGGTAATGAAGATCATAATGATAAATTATCCCGCAACAGAGCAACAGAGGCTCAAAAAATAATTCAAACAGCGCTAAAGAATACAGGCGTAAGCAATGTTCAATTTGAGACACTCGGGTTCGGCGAAGATACAAACCGCTCGCCGTTTGAAAATAACCTTCCTGAAGAGCGTTTTTATAACAGAACAGTTATTATTGATATTATTCAAGGCAAATAAAAAACAACGCTTGATGAAAAGGCTGGTCATTCGACCGGCCTTTTTTGTTAATTCTAACAGCAGCCGCTCCGAAATATCCAATCTTTTATTTGGTGCTCATGACAAAGAGGTGGCACAGTTACCTGATTATGGAATGTACCTCACAAGATCCAGCTTTTCTGCCGGGATACCTCCGGTATGTCGATTTACTGTCTGTTTATCGTCACCCTGACGAACAGCTGACGAACAATCAACAAGCAGTTGACGAATGTCTTATCCTGAAATCGACACACAACATATTCACTGTCTATATTTTTTAATTCGTCGTAAAATTTTAGATTTAGCGTGAATCAACAAAATTAAAAAAGGTGAAAAAGATTTTCCTTTGTCTGCTTCTTATTTGTTCGGTATTTTTATCTAAGGCGCAGAATTATCTGCCATTCAACTGGAAAATCAGTTTTAATGATACTACTTTGTCGGCTTCTTCAAAAGGGTTCACCTCTACATGGAAAGACGTTAATCTGCAACTTTCGTGGGAGCGGCAGGGCTATTTTAATCGCCTTGGAAAGTGCGCACTGGCTACCGATTTCGATTTGCGGGATCGGGATTCAAAGACAAGCCTCGATCTAAACATCTCTTTACAGTGTCGCGTTCATCAAATTTATATCAACGGTAAATATATCGGAGGAAATATCCCGAACCAATCATGGACAAACAAAAATGCTAAATCAACCTTTTCTGTTCCTCCCGGCGTGCTTCGTCGTACAAAAAACCGGATTATTATAATTGCTTCGGACTTATCTTATACCGGGGGTAAAAGTTACAATTCTGTCAGCCTTACCTCGCCAAAAAGCGTAAACAACTCTAACGTAAGTATCCAAATTACAAAGGCTGATCATCTTTTTAGTGATGTACCAAAGCATAACGAGTTACAGATACAATACACAAGCAAGACACCAGGAACTATCAGAACAACGATCGTAAATGATTTTCATGATACCATATATACCGAAACAGTTGGGATAAATAAAGGGCATGGCGTTTTACAAATAAAAGTTCCCGAAGCACTTAAACCCGGCTTCTATAAAATTACTACGGTCATGAAAAATGATGGTTATTCCGGGGATGTAAGCTGGTTAACACTATCACCGGAAAAAATAAGCTGTACCCGTGAACCTGTCGCTGATCTTAAGAAATACTGGGATGAAGCATATACCGAACTTGCCAATATTTTACCCGATTACAAGGTGATTCCAAACGACAGCTTAAGCAACGAACGCAGGAACGCCTATATTTTAGAATTCAGATCGATTGGCAATGTTAAAATTCGTGGATATTATTTTGTTCCCAGGAAGCCGGGAAATTATCCCGTGATCTTGCATCTTCCGGGATACGGTTATGGCTTTCAAAATCTGGAACCTTTCTTAAACCAAACGGAGCCTATTGCCGAACTCGCTTTATGCATTCGCGGCCACGGGATAAGTACAGACGACTTTAACCCCGGTTTTGGTATTCCCGGCAT
>DALYUO010000301.1:2780-5519 GCA_031981225.1 Pararcticibacter sp. | reverse complement strand
TACGGAAGAGGGCCAGGATACCAGCACGCTGATGGGGAAAAGGGTGAAGTTTTAGGATGCGAGGGAGATAACCGCCCATAATGCGGCCGCTGAAATAAGTATCCAAAGCAACAGGCCTTCCAGAAGTGGCTTTACGCCTACTGATTTGATTGTGCTGAATGAGAGTCCTGTTCCTATCAGAAACAAAGTAAGGGTTAATCCAGCTTTGGCGATGCCGACGAGATATGGTGTTGCAGGCCTGATAAAAGGTACATAGGTATTGACAAGCATGGCAGCGACGAACAGTCCGATGAAGTAAGGGATCTTTATTTTAGCATCGTGCCCTTTAAACAGAAAAGCGGTTGCAAAAGCTACAGGAATGATCCATAAGGCGCGGGTAAGTTTCACTGTTGTGGCTACTTCTAATGCATCAGTGCCGTACCTGCTTGCAGCACCCACAACCGAGCTGGTGTCGTGAATGGCAATGGCACACCATAGTCCGAACTGGTTCTGCGTAAGATCGAAGAAGTGTCCGATTGCGGGAAAGGCAAAAAGGGCCACTGAGTTTAATATAAAGATGGTGCCCAGGGCTATGGATATCTGTTTTTCACCCGCTTTCACCACGGGCGAAAGGGCTGTTATTGCACTGCCTCCGCAGATTGCCGTACCGGCAGATATCAGAAAAGACGTCTTCTTTTCTATTTTCATAAACCGTCCCAGAAGTGCGCCCGATGCAAGCACCGAGACGATTGAAACAATGGTAAACATCAGGCCTTTTTCGCCGGCCCTCATCGCGCTGAATATATTCATTCCAAAACCTAAGCCTATTACAGAAACCTTTAACAGAAGGTTGGTAGCCTGGTGGTTGAGGTGAAGAAAAGGATGTTCTATCGTTTGCGCAACGGTTAAGCCAAGTAAGAGCGCCAGTGGAGGAGACATAAATGACATCAGGCAGATCGCTGCTGCGAAGATGAAAATTGCTTTTCTGACTGGAAGTCTTAACTTAAATGGCTGAAGAGTATCTGGTCCCATAGTGAACACAATTATTATGGCACAAAGATGGTCTTCGCCATAGGTTGCTCAAAATTGCGATTCTTAATCTCCTATTACTTCAAGTTATGAGCGTGCCGGGCGTAGCGTATGAATATTTCAGATAACCCATCGGCTTTTCCCTGTAAATGAATCAGGTAGAAAAACCGGCTAATGTCGGTGCCGGCTACATCGATAATCCTCATCTCGCCAGTATTAAGCTCTTTTGATACCGCGTATACCGACATAAAAGCGATACAATCGGAATTGAGCAAATATGATTTAATGGCCTCGGTGGTACCCAGCTGTATTTGAATGTCAAGGTCGTCGAGCTTTATGCCAGCGGATTGCAATGCATGCTCGATAACTTCAAGTGTTCCAGAGCCCCTTTCGCGTATGATGAACGGAAAGCTTTTTAGCTGATCGATGTTTATCTCTCCCTGTCGGGCGAGGGGATGATCTTTTCGGCATATCAGTACGATTTCGTCCTTAATAAATTCAGAATAGCTGATCTGCTGATTTTTCGTTTCGCCTTCTATCAGTCCCAGGTCGATCTCTTTATGAATGAGTGCGTTCTCAATCGCCTCCGTGTTGCCATTAGTGAGTGTTATTTTAATATCGGGGAACTTCTGATGAAATCCGGCGAGGAGAGGGGGAATAACATATTGCGAGATGGTGGTGCTCGCTCCTATACGCAATATGCCGGTCCGGCGGTTGACCAGAGCATTCATCTCAAATTCGATCTTTCTGTATATGTCAAACAGCTGTTCGCAGTGATTAAAAAGCACTTCTCCTGCTCTGGTCAGTTTGATCCGGTTGCCGTTCCGCTCAAAAAGCCGCACTTTGTACTGCTCTTCCAGTTCCCGGATGTGTTTCGTAACGGCAGGCTGGGTAATAAACAGTTCGTGTGCTGCTTTGGTGAAACTTAATCTACGGGCGACGGTGTGAAAAACTTCGAGACGAAAATCGGCCATTTACATAGGTACAAATTTTTCGGGAACAGAGCAACTCAGCTTCTTGGGTGATACTGTATGATCACATCGCGGAGGTAGTCGCGGTCGAGGTGAGTATATATTTCGGTAGTAGTGATGCTCTCATGCCCCAGCATTTCCTGTACGGCCCTCAGATCGGCGCCTCCCTCGATCAGATGTGTCGCGAAAGAATGACGAAAGGTGTGGGGACTGATCTTCTTATTCAAACCGATTTTCTTAGCCAGATCTTTAATGATCATGAAAATCATTACCCTGCTCAGGGGGCCGCCAAATCGGTTTAAAAAAACGAAGTCCTCTTTACCATGCTTTATTGGACCGTGGACCCTGATTTCCTCCAGATAGATTTTGAGATATTTTATAGCTTCTGACCCTATGGGTACCAGGCGTTCCTTGTCGCCTTTACCTGTTACCTTGATAAATTCGATATCGAGGAACATGTTTGAGATCTTGAGGTTCGTTAGTTCAGATACCCTTAATCCACATCCGTAGAGGACCTCGATGATGGCTTTATTGCGCATCCCATCAGGACGGGACAGGTCAATTGCAGCGATGAGATTCTGAATGTCGTAAATACTCAGTGTGTCTGGAAGCTTCCGCGTCATTCGGGGGCTTTCTATAAGGGCAGAGGGATCATCCTGCCTAACCTCGTCAAACAGCAGGAATTTAAAGAATCCCTTAATACCCGATAATACCCGCGCCTGCGTGGCTGCAGGCATGCCCAGCTCGTTAACCCATTTCA
>DALYUO010000301.1:2226-2770 GCA_031981225.1 Pararcticibacter sp. | reverse complement strand
AATGTTTTCAGGTCTTCGGTGCTGATTTCCGCAGGAGTTTTGTTGTTTATTGCCAGGCTATACTGCTGAAGTTTCTCAACATCCCTGATATACGCTTCGACGGTATTGACGGATAGCGCACGCTCCAGCTTGAGGAAAGATGAAAACCCTTTTATAGCAGAATCCCAGTTCATTAAGTTGTGAGTTGTGAGTTGTAAGTTGTAGGTTGTAAGTTGTAAGTTGCGGGTTGTAAGTTATAAGCAATAAGTCAAACATTATAAAATTGTAGAGATGCTTTATTTTCAAAAACATTATAAATCATTCATCTTAACATCACGCTAAGCAGAACTTTCGACGTACAACTTATAACCTACAACTTAATACTTATAACCTACTACTTACAACCTACAACCCGCAACTTATTACTTACAACTTATTACGTATAACTTAATAAAATAATTAATTTTGAAGTGATGAAGATACAAATAATCAATGGTCCCAACCTTAATCTTTTAGGCACGCGGGAAAAGTCTATTTATGGCGATAGTGGTTTTGAGCCTTTTCT
>DALYUO010000301.1:0-2216 GCA_031981225.1 Pararcticibacter sp. | reverse complement strand
GGAAAAACTTCGTGCAGAATATGGAGACATTGCCATTGATTACTTTCAGAGCAATTCGGAAGGGGCCCTGATTGATAAGCTTCATGAAACCGGGTTTAGCTATGATGGCATTATTTTTAATGCCGGTGGATATACTCATACTTCCATTGCTATTGCTGATGCTATTGCTGCTATTACGACTCCTGTTGTAGAGGTCCATATTTCGAATGTTCATGCACGTGAGGAATATCGCCATGTTTCGCGGATGGCAAAAAACTGCAAGGGCGTGATCGCCGGGTTCGGTTTGCTCAGTTACAAACTTGCGCTGCAAAGTTTCCTTGAAGGGAAATAAAACGCTGCGGAATTCCATTATATTTTCTATTTTTATCGTGGCTTTAGGGGTGCTCCATTACGGGGCTGAGATAATACCCTTTGAACCTGATCCGGGTAGTTCCGGCGAAGGGAAAAGTAAATTTTCTGTGTCTTTTATTCAAAAGCGCTCCTTAGCCAAAAGCATCTTAAAAACATTGGCATATGAAGGAGCAAATCTGGAAACAAATTTCTGAAGTTAGAACAAAGTCCCCTTTGGTACACAACATTACCAATTATGTGGTGATGAACAATACCGCAAATGCACTGCTGGCTGCCGGCGCTTCACCTGTGATGGCCCATGCGCAGGCCGAAGTGCAGGATATGGTGACTATTGCAGGCGCTTTAGTCGTGAACATCGGCACTTTGGATGAATATTGGGTTCAAAGCATGGAGTTGGCTGCCGAAGCTGCGAACGAGCTGGCAAAGCCATGGGTGCTCGACCCGGTGGGAGCAGGAGCTACGCCATTCAGGAACGAAGTATTGCAATCATTGCTGAAGCTGCAGCCCTCCATTATCAGGGGGAATGCCTCCGAAATTATGGCGATCACTAATGTACCTGGCGGAACCAAAGGGGTCGACAGCATCCATGAAAGCGTCGATGCGGTCTCTTCAGCGAAGTATCTGAATCAGCAGATTGGGAGCGTCGTTTGTGTGTCGGGAGCTACGGATATTATTGTACATGAATTAAAATTAGTGAAGCTTTCGAATGGCGACCCGCTTATGTCGAAGGTAACTGGCCTCGGTTGTACCGCCAGCGCCCTCATTGGTGCATTTATAGCTGTGAATTCCTCCGATCCTTTTTTGGCAACCACCTCGGCAATGGCTCTTTTAGGCGTGGCAGGCGAACTTGCAGCTCGAAAAGCGGCGGGACCAGGGAGCCTGCAGCTGCATCTGCTTGACGCACTGTACAGTTTAACGGAGGAGGAGTTTTTGAGTGTAATACGGATTGAAGAAAGGGATGAAGAATAAAGAATTTCCCTACCGCCTGTATCTCGTTACCGACACGGCGGCGTGCCTGGGTCGCGATTTGCTATGGGTGGTTGAAGAGGCGGCTAAAGGCGGCGTAGATTTGGTCCAGCTGAGGGAGAAGCATCTGGCGAATGGCGATTTTCTGCTGAAGGCACGAGGGCTGAAGGAGATGCTTGATAAGTATGATGTGCCTCTTATTATAAACGATAACCTATGGGTCGCGCAGGAATGTCGGGCAGGAGGGATCCATGTAGGAAATGCGGACATGCCGCCCCTGGAAGTGAGGAGGCAGTGGCCTGACTGCGGATTGTTAGGCTATTCCATCGAGTATGAAGAACAGGTAGCTAGTGAAAATGCACAGGCATCCGATTGCCTGGCGCTAAGCCCCGTTTTTTCTACAGGTACTAAGACCGATACTGTTACGGAATGGAAACTCGGGGGTGTCAGGCGAATCAGGACCTTAACACCTAAGCCGCTTATAGCTATAGGATCCATTAACATTAAGAATGCTGCCGACGTAATCCGTGCAGGCGCCGATTGCCTTGCAGTGGTTTCGGCAATCTGTTCTGCAGCAGATCCGCAGGCTGCGGCAGCGCAGTTGAGGAATGAAATAGAGAAGGCTTATCCGCCGGGTTAAACAGAAACAAAGATGAAGAAGCATAAATATATCAGTGTACTTACTATTGCAGGTTCGGATAGCGGCGGCGGCGCAGGAATACAGGCCGACTTGAAGACGTTTTCGGCTCTGGGTTGTTTTGGCACTTCAGCCATTACGGCAATAACGGTGCAGAATACTCTCGGCGTAACGGATATTCATAGTATTCCCACCGCGATTGCAGAGAGACAGATCAGGGCTGTGATGGATGATATAAAACCTTCGGCGATAAAGATTGGCA
>DALYUO010000300.1:4220-5535 GCA_031981225.1 Pararcticibacter sp. | reverse complement strand
CAGACTGGCTGGAATACAGCAGTGTTTAATGATAAGGCGTGGAAGCCGGTCATTCTTACAGACGGTCCTCCTGTACTGAAATCACAGATGGCCGATCCCCTGAAGACTTTTGAGAGTTTTGTTCCTGTAAATACGATTAAGATCAGCGGAACAAGTTATGTATTCGACCTTGGTCAGAATGCTTCGGGTATTCCGGAAATTACTGTCCAGGGAAAGAAGGGCGATACGGTAAGAATAACGCCTGCGGAGTTGCTCAATGACGACAATACGGCTAATCAGAAAGCAACGGGTAAACCGGTGTATTACGACTATATTTTGAAGGGAGAGGGTGTAGAAACCTGGAGTCCCCGCTTCACTTATTATGGATACAGGTACCTCCAGATTGATGGAGCTGTTCCCCAGGGGATGGAAAATGCTGCTGACAAGCCGGTACTGAAAACGGTAAGGGGGCTGCACACAAGGAATGCGGCGGAAAAGGCCGGTGAGTTTACTTCTTCGAATGATCTTTTTAACCGCACCAGTAAGCTGATCGACTGGGCTATCCGCAGTAACACGGTCAGCGTTTTTACTGATTGCCCGCACCGCGAACGCCTTGGATGGCAGGAACAGGTGCATCTTGTAGGGAACTCTATTCGCTACAATTATAATATCGCCAATCTCTGCAGGAAGGTTTTAAGCGATCTGAGAACAGCGCAAACGCCAGAAGGGTTAATTCCGGGGACGGTACCTGAATATACGGTAATGGATTTTGCGGGTGGTGTTTTTCGTGATTCGCCTGAATGGGGAAGTAATGCCATTATTCTTCCCTGGTATCTCTATGAGTGGTATGGCGACAGAGAGGCGCTTGAAAGTTCCTATCAAATGATGCAGCGCTACCTCGAATATCTCAGCAGCAAAGCTTCAGGACACATTATTTCCTATGGCTTAAGCGACTGGTATGATATCGGTCCGCAACGCTCAGGGTTTTCGCAAATGACGCCGATGGGTTTAACTGCAACTGCGTACTATTACTACGATCTTATCATTCTTCAGAAGGCTGCCCTTCTCCTCGGAAAGGCAGCCGATGCTGCAAAATATGCGGACCTGGCGGCAGAGGTGAAACTTGCCTTCAACAGGAAATTTTTCGACAAGGAAAAGAAGCAGTACGGCAGCGGGAGTCAGACATCGAATGCAATGGCGGTGTATATGAACCTCGTTGATCCGGAGGACAAGGACGCAGTAGTTGATAATATTGTGAAGGATATCCGCAACAGGAATAACAGCCTCACGGCGGGAGATATTGGTTTTCGTTATCTGATTCAGGTGCTGGCAGAGG
>DALYUO010000300.1:1007-4210 GCA_031981225.1 Pararcticibacter sp. | reverse complement strand
GTGATCTATGATATGAACAGCAATACGGAGGTGCCGGGATATGGTTATCAGCTTGCTAAGGGTGCTACGGCGCTCACGGAGTCGTGGGTTGCTTCCCCGGCGGTTTCCAATAATCATTTTATGCTGGGGCATATCCTTGAATGGTTTTACAGCGACCTCGCTGGTATCAGGCCGGCAGAGAATTCCGTAGCGTTCAACCGGATCATTATTCATCCTGAACTGGTTGGGAATACAGCTTCCGCAGGTGCAACTCACTATTCGCCTTACGGAATGATCTCCAGCCACTGGACGAAAACGGCAAATGAATTTGAACTAACCATAAAAATTCCGGTGAACACAAAAGCTGAAGTCTGGTTGCCTGCAGAACAGGCATCAATGATTATGGAGGGAGGCAGACCGCTTACCGGCAGCAGCGAAATATTATTGAAGGCCGTTATTAAAGGAAAGACTGTTTTAGAAGTTGGCTCGGGTTTGTACCGGTTTACAGTAAAAACCAATTAATATTTATTATTCTGAGAGAGATGAGATTTAAGATTGCTTTGATAGCTATACTGGTCGTTTTAAGCGGCATGTCTTTAAAAGGACAGACTGGGGGTAAAACGGTAAGTGACAAAAAAATGCAGGAGGTATACAAAGAAATTAAGACTCCCTATAAATATGGTCTTGTGCTGGTACCGTCAGATGATTCGCAAAAAATGGATTGTCCCAGTGTTTTTAGAAAAGGGAAGAACTGGTACATGACCTATGTTATCTTCAACGGTCGCGGGTATGAAACCTGGCTGGCGAGAAGTAAGGACCTTCTGCATTGGGAGCAGCAGGGCCGGCTGATGTCGTTCGGCGACAGCACGGAATGGGACGGCAGTCAGCGTGCCGGATATATAGCACTGCAGGATACGAAATGGGGCGGAAGTTATAAGTTGAAGAAGCATGACGGAAAATACTGGATGTCGTATTTCGGAGGAGCCGACAAAGGTTACGAAGCGGGCGACCTTGGGATTAGTATGGCTTACACCACAAGGGATCCCTCAATACCTCACGAATGGAACCGGTTTGATAAACCTTTTTTTACATCAAAGGACCCGGACGTACGTTGGTGGGAGAATAGGAAGCTGTTTAAGAGCAGTGTGATATACGACGAAAAGAAGCTGACAGGACATCCCTTCGTGATGTATTACAATGCTAATGGCGACTCTGCTAAAAATAATATTAAAACCCGGTGGTTCGAGCGGATAGGTATGGCTGTTTCTGATGATATGGTTAACTGGAAACGGTTTAATGAGGAACCTGTGATGCACCATCCGGTAGGTATAACCGGTGATGCGGTTGTGCAAAAGATGGACGACCTCTGGGTGATGTTCTATTTTGGTGCGTTCTGGCAGGACCGAAAGGGGGCATTCAACCGGTTCGCCTGTTCTTATGATCTCGTGAACTGGACAGACTGGGCGGGAGAAAACCTGATAGAGCCCTCTGAGCCCTATGACAACCTCTATGCCCATAAATCGTTTGTTGTAAAGCATAAAGGTGTGGTATATCATTTTTACTGTGCCGTCAACAAGAAAGATCAGAGGGGGATTGCGGTAGCTACGTCTAAAGATCTGGGTAAAAGCGTGGTGAGGTTTGGTGGGAAGTGATAAGAAGTATAAGTATCAAGACACAAGTATCAAGAGAATAGTAAGTAGTAAATATGGCGGAGAGCCTAAAGACGATAACAAAAAATATGCTGAAATTGAGGTGTTTTATTCTGTATTTTCTGATGCTACCCGTACTGGTTTACGGACAGGGAAATGTGCGCTTGCGTGAGTCGTTTAATAAGGAATGGAAGTTTTTTGCGGGGGATAATAAAGAGGCGGCTAACGTTAATTACAGGGACGCGTTTTGGAGGTCGCTGAACCTTCCTCATGACTGGAGTATTGAGGGGGATTTCAGCAACTTTAATCCGGCGAAGCCGGAAGGGGGCGCTTTGCCGACCGGGATTGCCTGGTACAGGAAGAGTTTTGTGGTACCCTCGTCTTCAAAAGGAAAAAATGTGAGTATCACTTTCGACGGCGTGTATCAGCACAGCGAGGTTTGGGTGAACGGAAAGTACCTGGGTAAACGACCTAATGGCTATATTTCGTTCAGTTATGACCTGACTCCTCATCTCAATTTTGGGAAATGGAATGTGATAGCTGTAAGGGTCGACAATTCGGCGCAGCCTAATTCGAGATGGTATTCAGGTTCCGGCATCTACAGGAACGTTTGGCTGGAAACGACCGGCGAAGTGCGGGTAGACTTGTGGGGTACCTATGTTACGACTCCCGAAGTGAGCGAATCTCATGCAAAGGTGTCGGTTGAAACAAGTCTGAAGAACAGCGGTAAGGGTGGCGATATCGTACTTAAAACTTTTGTCGTGGATGAGAAAGGAAAGGAAGCAGGCAAAAGTGAAGTGTCTGTGCATATTGAAGGTAGGTCAGCGGTGGCTAATCAGGAGATTTCAATAAGCAATCCCATTCTGTGGTCGGTAGACCGGCCTTACCTGTACAGCGTAGTGACCGAGGTGTATATTGGAAAGAAGCTGACAGATCGTTATGTGACGCCCTTCGGAATTCGCTTCTTCAACTTCGACGCAAAGAAAGGGTTTAGCCTGAACGGTCAGCCCCTCAAAATACTGGGAGTTTGTAATCACCATGATCTCGGCGCTTTGGGCGCAGCGATTAATGTCCGCGCCATGGAACGGCAACTGGAGTTACTGAAAGCGATGGGCTGTAACGGTATCCGAACCGCGCATAATCCTCCGGCTCCCGAACTTCTGGATCTGTGCGACCGGATGGGTTTCATTGTAATGGACGAAACCTTCGACATGTGGAAGAAAAAGAAGAATTCGAAGGACTATCATCTTGATTTTCCGGAGTGGCATAAAAGGGATCTTGAGGATCACGTCAAACGTGACAGAAACCATCCTTCTGTATTCATGTGGAGCATCGGAAATGAAATCAGGGAACAGTTTGATAGTACGGGCATCAGCATAACGCGCGAGCTTACCTCTATTGTTAAACGGCTGGATCAAACCCGGCCTGTCACTTCCGCTTTGACTGAAATGGTTCCTCAAAAGAATTTCCTTTATCAGGCGAAGGCCCTTGACCTTCTTGGGTTTAACTATAATCATGCAAAATATGACAGCTTGCCGCTGAAGTTCGGCGATTACAAGTTTATCGCTTCGGAGA
>DALYUO010000300.1:0-997 GCA_031981225.1 Pararcticibacter sp. | reverse complement strand
GAGACTTCGTCCGCTATCGCCACCCGCGGGCATTATGATATGCCGTCGGATAGTATCAGGCGCTGGCCAAAGGATGGGAAGACTAAGCTGACAGACGGTAATAAAGATTATACGGTTTCGGCTTATGATAACGTCTCTGCATACTGGGGTTCCACCCATGAAGAAACGTGGAAAACTGTGAAAAAGCTGGATCATATAGCAGGGTTGTATGTGTGGACAGGTTTTGATTACCTCGGAGAACCAATTCCTTATCCATGGCCGGCCAGAAGTTCCTATTTCGGAATTCTTGATCTCGCGGGCTTCCCGAAGGATTCGTATTATATGTATCAGAGTGAGTGGACCAGCAAGCCTGTTCTTCATCTTTTGCCGCACTGGAACTGGCAGGAAGGAAAAACGGTAGATGTTTGGGCTTACTATAATAATGCCGACGAAGTGGAACTTTTTCTCAACGGAAGGTCGCTCGGGGTAAAGGCAAAAGCGAATGACGATCTGCATGTAATGTGGCGTGTAAAGTATGAACCGGGAGTGCTGAAGGCTGTATCGCGCAAAGGAGGGAAAGAGGTGCTGGTAAGGGAAGTGAAAACGGCCGGGAGACCGGCGAAAATAGAACTGCTTGCCGACAGGAAAGAGATCAGCGCCGATGGCAGGGACCTCTCGTTCATTACGGTGAAGATCCTCGATAAAGAGGGGAATGTGGTGCCGGATGCAGATAATCTCGTGAAGTTCAGCATTAGAGGCGAAGGTTTTATTGCAGGTGTTGATAACGGATACCAGGCCAGTATGGAGCCTTTTAAGGCTGACTATCGTAAGGCTTTTAACGGCTTTTGTCTGGCGATCATACAATCATCAGAAAAACGTGGAACAATAGAATTACGGGCGGCTGCTGAGGGTCTGGATTCAGCAGTAATTTCCTTAAAAACAAGATAACATGGGGAAACAGTACAGATTATACCTCACTATTCTGACTTGTTGGCTTATCTGCAGTCACTCATCGAAA
>DALYUO010000299.1:803-5623 GCA_031981225.1 Pararcticibacter sp. | reverse complement strand
ATAAAACAAAAAAGCCCCTCACGGGGCTTTAACTAATTAGTATGGTTATGTAACTTAAACTTTCTTCACATTTACAGCCTGTAAGCCTTTACGACCTTCAGCAACTTCAAACTCTACGCTGTCATTATCACGTAAAGCATTTACGCCACCCTGAATGTCTTTAAAATGTACAAAGATCTCTTTACCGTCTTCCTGTACAATAAAACCATAGCCTTTTTCAGCATTAAACCATTTAACTTTTCCAGTTTTCATAAAATATAAAAAAATAAAATTATTACTAAATCACCGTAATTATTGTAGCTGAAAAAGAAAAAAAGTTTTATTTATCAGGTAAATTAAGAACAGGAGATTTATTCAAACTTAGATAAAATAATTTTTATATGCAATATGCTCAAAATGCATATAAAATATTTTACACAGAGATTTTATTACCCCTTTTTTACTTGTTTGGCTGCGGTGTAAACCTCAGATACGGTTTCACAACCCGGTGTCCTTTTGGAAATTTAGACGGGATATCCTCTGTCTTTATCGAGTTTACAACCACTACATCCTCGCCATCCTGCCAGTCGGCCGGAGTTGCTACACTGTAGTTAGCCGTAAGCTGAAGGGAATCAATTACACGTAATATTTCCTGGAAATTTCTCCCTGTCGACGCCGGATAGGAAATGATCAGTTTCACCTTTTTATCAGGGTCAATTACAAAAAGAGAACGTACGGTATGCGTCTCGGATGCATTCGGATGGATCATACCATATGCTTCAGCTACCTCTTTACTTTCGTCGGCAATGATCGGAAAGTTAACTTCTACATTCTGAGTTTCGTTAATATCCTGGATCCATCCCTGGTGCTTATCAACCGGATCTACGCTCAAAGCAATTACTTTCACATTACGTTTTGCAAATTCATCACTAAGAGAAGCCGTCCTGCCGAGCTCTGTTGTGCAAATCGGTGTATAATCCGCCGGATGCGAAAACAGAACAACCCAGCTGTCACCAGCATAATCATAAAAATTGATTTCGCCCTGAGATGTGAGGGCCGTGAAGTTTGGGGCAACATCGCCTATTCTTAAGCTCATATAGATATATTTATTATTGTTACTTATGCTATCTCTACTAAATTAGTAGATTAATACCTAACAAACAACATATCGCTATGTTTAGAAAAGAGAAGATTGTTTTTTTACAAAAGCAGGAGATTCTAGCTGCGTTCCAAGCTTCTCGTTCAGCTTGCGAATGGTATAATCAGCCAGAATCGGAGTATCCTTTTCGTCATGCTGATGCAGAAAAAAATATACCGACTGGAGGCCCTGCCCTATCCAGGATGAAATTCTCTCTATCCACTCGTCTATACGGCTGTAATCGGTAGGATGAAGGCCGTTTCCAACAAAACGAATGAAAGCATGAGGAGTAGGAAGTTCCATGTGTACACAATCTCTTCTGCCTGTAGCATCTGTAATGATAGCTCCCTTTTTCACCTCCTTCAGCAGTGTGAACAGGGCCAGCCTCGCTTCCGCATCTTCAAACCAGTCCTTATGTCGAACCTCTACAAACACATCCAAATCCTGCGGCAAAGAGAGCAGGTAGTCTTTCAGTACATCGATATTCTTAGGCCCGAAGTTATCACTTAACTGAAGGAACGATGGCCCCAGATAAGGACCAAACTCATAGATGCTTTCCAGATACCTGCTGGTATCGTCTTCCGCATTCTTCAAACGCCGGATATGACTGATGCTGCGGGTAAACTTCGGACAAAATTTAAAGTCTTTATTTTCGGCTTCTGCCTTTTCCCTCCAGGTTCTGATCTGTTCTTTTTTCGGCATATTATAAAACACCGCATTCAGCTCTATAGAGTTGAAGTGTTTTACATATTCATCCAGAAACTTTGCCTCTTTTGTTTTTTCAGGATATATCAGGCCAAGCCACTCTTTCCTTCCCCACTTGGCACAGCCTACGTATATCTCTGGTTTACCCGATCCAGTGACCTGCTGAAGAACTTCCCTGGTAAGCGGGCTATCTTCAGGGAGGGTGAAATCAATTTCGGGGATCTGCTCCGCCGGTACTTTTCCAAAATCCATCTTGTTCAATGATAGGTGACAGTAGATACAAAGGAACAAAAAAAAGAGGGAACCAAATAAATGATTCCCTCTTTTATATCTGTAAGCGAAGCCTATTTTACAGCATCAACGATTGCTTTGAAAGCTTCCGGCTCGTTCATTGCAAGGTCGGCTAAAACTTTACGGTTCAGGCCAATTCCTTTTGCTGTTAACTTGCCTATTAACTGAGAATATGAAATTCCATGGTGACGGGCACCTGCGTTAATACGCTGAATCCATAAAGCTCTGAATTCTCTTTTCTTGGTCTTACGGTCACGGTATGCATACTGCAAACCTTTTTCTACCGTGTTTTTTGCAACGGTATAAACCTTACTTCTTGATCCCCAATAACCTTTGGCTAATTTAAGGATCTTCTTTCTTCTTCTTCTTGACGCTACTGCGTTTACCGAACGTGGCATGTTGTTTTTGATTTTTGGCAGGCGGCGCTGCGTCTTACAGCAGTCTTACTACCGGTTGCCTGGTTAAATAATAATTTACTTCCCGATGCAAAGCATTCTCTTAACGTTTCCTAAGTCAGCTTCTGAAACCAGACTGGTGTGACTTAAGTTACGCTTGCGTTTAGTAGACATCTTTGTTAAGATGTGGCTCATAAACGCGTTCTTCCTTGCAATTTTACCGGTCCCAGTAAGCTTAAAACGCTTTTTTGCACTGGAATTGGTCTTCATTTTTGGCATAACTCTGTTTTTATTGTTTATTTTTCAGTATCAAGTAGTTAGTATCAAGTATCAAGACTTTAATCTTCGACTTTGAGCCTTATGCTTTCAGCTTTGTGCTTTTAACTTTTAACTTTTAACTCTCAACTTTTAACTCAATTTACTTCTTCGCCTTTGGTCCAACGATTAAAAACATACGTTTTCCCTCTAGTTTTGGCAATTGTTCAACCTTGCCAACTTCTTCGAGAGCCTGTGCAAAACGTAACAGAAGTATTTCACCCTGTTCCTTGTATACAATAGCTCTGCCTTTAAAGTGAACGTATGCCCTTACCTTCTCTCCGTTTTCCAGAAAGCTTATGGCGTGCTTCAGCTTAAACTGAAAGTCATGCTCATTGGTATTGGGGCCAAAACGAATTTCTTTAATTACCGTTTGCTTGGCATTGGCTTTTATCTCTTTAAGCTTTTTCTTTTGCTCATAGATAAATTTATTGTAATCAATTACCCTGCAAACCGGAGGACTGGCGTTGGGAGAGATTTCAACTAAATCAAGCTCCTGCTCTTCAGCTATTGCCCTTGCTTCGCTTAAAGAGAATATTCCCTGTTCAACGTTCTCACCTACCAGACGAACCTGCGGTGCTCTGATGAACTCGTTAATATTATGCTCAGCCTCTTTTTTCTTAAAAGGAGGTCTCGGTCCCCGTGGACCTTTGTTAAAACCTGGTCTTCCTAATGCCAAATTTAAAATCTATTTAAACGGTTATTTCTGTAATTAATTGCTTTTCAAACTCTTCCGCTCTCATGCTGCCGAGATCACCCTGGCCGTGTTTTCTTACTGAAACCACTCCATCGGCCATCTCCTTCTCACCTATAATGAGCATGTAAGGGATTTTCTTGACTTCGGCGTCACGTATCTTTCTTCCAATCTTTTCATCCCGCAAGTCAATCAAGCCGCGAATATCGGAATTATTAAGTGATTCTAAAACTTTTTTTGCATAATCTTCATACTTCTCGGATATCGGCAGCACAATAAATTGCTCCGGAGTAAGCCACAGAGGGAAGTTGCCTGCACAATGTTCGATGAGAACAGCTACGAAACGTTCAAGTGAGCCAAATGGCGCCCTGTGGATCATCACCGGCCTGTGTTTCGCATTGTCACTTCCGGTATATTCCAGCTCAAAGCGCTCAGGCAGATTATAGTCAACCTGTATAGTACCTAACTGCCATTTTCGGCCTAATGCATCCTTCACCATAAAGTCGAGCTTTGGACCGTAGAACGCGGCCTCCCCTAATTCAACAACCGTGTTAAGACCCTTTTCCTTCGCTGCTTCAATAATAGCAGATTCGGCAAGAAGCCAGTTCTGATCAGAACCTATATACTTGGTTTTATTCTCAGGGTCACGTAAAGAGATCTGTGCGGTATAGTCTTCAAAACCCAGAGCCTTAAATACATAAAGCACAAGGTCGATCACCTTCTTAAATTCTTCCAGTACCTGATCGGGACGGCAAAATAAATGCGCATCATCCTGTGTAAATCCACGTACCCTGGTAAGGCCATGAAGTTCTCCGCTCTGCTCATAGCGGTATACGGTACCAAACTCAGCATAGCGAACCGGCAGGTCCTTATAAGAACGCGGCTTTGATTTATAGATTTCGCAGTGATGCGGACAGTTCATCGGCTTCAGGAGAAACTCCTCCCCTTCCTGCGGTGTTTTA
Source organism: Pararcticibacter sp. (assembly GCA_031981225.1). GTDB lineage: Bacteria > Bacteroidota > Bacteroidia > Sphingobacteriales > Sphingobacteriaceae > Arcticibacter. The sequence goes on along the minus strand of DALYUO010000299.1, from coordinate 1,144 downwards.
ATCGGCTGGAAGGAATCAGCGCCGTATTTTTCGTAATGCCCTGAAGTAATATACAGATTCTTATGGCCGATATGAGGAGTGATTACCTGCTCATATCCGCTTTTTACCTGGGCTTTCTGAAGGAAGTTAACCAGCTTCTCTCTTAAAGCAGCTCCCTTTGGCAGCCAAAGCGGCAGGCCCATTCCAACCTTCTCAGAAAAAGTAAAAAGTTCAAGTTCCTTACCCAGTTTCCGGTGATCCCGCTTTTTAGCTTCCTCGATCATCTTCAGATAATCCGTCAGCTCGCTTTGCTTAGGGAAAGTGACACCATAAATACGGGTAAGCTGCTTCCGGCTCTCGTC
>DALYUO010000299.1:0-793 GCA_031981225.1 Pararcticibacter sp. | reverse complement strand
GCATCGGCCTTGCTCACCGGTTTACGTACATATTCCGATTTTGACCTGGCCAGCTCCAGCATCTTATTCTCGATGTCTTTAAAGTCATCGGAAGAAAACTCACGATCACCAAAATCGACGTCATAATAAAAGCCGGTCTCAATAGCGGGTCCGATACCAAATTTCGTTCCGGGGTACAAAGCTTCGAGCGCTTCTGCCATCAGGTGAGCTGATGAATGCCAGAAAGTCGATTTGCCGTTACCATCGTTCCAGGTAAGCAGCTTCAGGGAAGCATCAGATTCGATAGGACGAGTTGAATCCCAAATCTCACCGTTTACTTCTGCCGCTAATACATTTCGTGCTAAACCTTCGGAGATCGACTGTGCGATCTGAAGAGAACTGGTTCCTTTGTCAAACTGTTTGACAGAACCGTCAGGAAGAGTAATGTTAATCATCTACAACTATGATTTATGATTCAAAATTTATTAAAAAAACAAGATCACGTACCAGGTGATCTTTAATTCTCGTGCAAAGGTAGGATTTTAGTATCAAGTAGCAAGATACAAGTAGCCAGACCAGCGTCAAAAAGAAGAAATATTGTTTAGTCTTGATACTTGATACTAAATACCTGATACTAACTCAAACATTCCCCCATCCATGCGCCAGTACATCGGCAAGATGCATTGTCTTAATAGGTAATTTGTTCTTATCAATATACCCCTGCAAGTTTAAAAGACAGGAAGCATCGGTAGATATGATATATTCCGCATCAACGGCCAGTGCATTATCAACTTTCTGCTGGGCCATAGCGGAT
>DALYUO010000298.1:5441-5747 GCA_031981225.1 Pararcticibacter sp. | reverse complement strand
TCGGCGCTTGTGACTATTGGTTTTAAGGCTGTAGCCCGCAAGATCTACACATTTTACTTGTGGAACGGTCAGAATAACAAAATGAATCTCTCTTATAAAGAACATAAACGATAAGGAATCCCTCAAATAAACAGGGAATCCGCCGTATATTGTTATTTTTGCAATAATTTTAATCAAAGCTTTGGAATTTATTAGCACACTCATCGACTTCGTTTTACATATCGATAAGCATCTCGTCGAAATAGTAAACAACTATCAAACATGGACATATCTGATTCTGTTCCTTGTTATTTTTGCCGAAACCGG
>DALYUO010000298.1:0-5411 GCA_031981225.1 Pararcticibacter sp. | reverse complement strand
CGCCAAACCAGAAAGCGAGCTAAATATCTTCCTAATGTGCCTGTTGCTGATTATAGCTGCCATTCTTGGTGATATGACGAACTACCATATTGGTGATTATGTAGGCCCTAAGGCCTTCAGCGGAAAGTACAAATTGCTGAAGAAGGAATACCTCGAGAAAACCCAGGCATTTTATTTAAAGCATGGGGGGAAGACTATTATTTATGCTCGTTTTGTTCCGATTGTACGCACATTCGCGCCTTTCGTAGCAGGAGTGGGCACAATGAGTTACACTCGTTTTGCGTCATACAATGTAATTGGAGGGGTGCTTTGGGTGGCATCATTCCTTTTTATTGGTTATTTTTTTGGGGGGCTTCCCGTTATAAAGGATAATTTCACGTATGTAATCTTTGCTATCATCATTCTTTCGCTGGTTCCGCCGGTTATTGAAATATTCCGCGGTCGAAGTAAGGCAGAAAAAGCCGAAAGCTAAAAGCAATCAGCTGACAGCCTTAAGCTAAGAGAAGGTATATTTAACTCTCAGCTTTCCGCGTTAAACTCACAGATCCGGACGGCCAAGGACTTTGCCTTTGTGAAAAAGTTTATCCTCTTTGTCGCCTGTATTTTCCAGCGGGTGGATATTCGATTTAAATTGATGCAAATTTGGCTGGCCAGCGTCCACCCAGGCAGAATACCAGTAAGATCCTGTTTCAAAAATAGCAGAACGCATTCTTTTTTCTACCATTCCATTTAGAGCATCATGAAAAGCCTTTGAATAAGCGCGGGAATATTGCCTGGTAACTATCCCATTTCGTTCAGAATAGCTGTATTTTTTATCAGAGGGAAAGGTCTTGCTAATGGCGGCTTCTATAATAAACACCGTGTCTTTTTTACTAAGCGACTGGTTTAGGATTTTCCAGGCCTCTTTTAATGGATTTTCGATATACCGAGCCTTACCGGTAAAGAAATTATAATGATCTGAAAAGAGTTCAGGAAGACGACTCTCCCAGAAACCATGAATGCCTGTTTGATTCGTTAACTGACCGTTGTAATTCCATGTAACATGAAGAGGTACATGGGCGTCGGAGATATAATGGCTTATGTTTGACGAAAGCCTCAAGATGGCAATAGAGTCGCGTTGTTCAAATGCTTTTACCAGTGCGTAATAGGTTCGTTCGATCTGCCAGGGAACTGTGCCATAGAGATTAAGCGTATCAACGCTGTACTTTGCAACTGCATCTTTCCACTTCATTGGAATGCTATCGAACGGACTGGCTCCGTACCGTTCGCTGTCGAGGAAATGTTGTGTGCCCTCAGCAGGATCTGAATATCGTCTTTTATCAGGGTCGACAGAATGTTCAGTAATGAATGTTAGGTTGTTCTTATAAAAGCGGATCATTTCAGGCGGTAAGGTAAAGACCGCCATACGACTGATACGTTTATGTGCAAAAAATCCCCAGGACGAACAAACCAGGACCAGTCCTCCTAAAGTTATTGCTAAACCAATTTTTTTTAACATGTTAAAGCCGCACTTGCTGTTCGCCAGCAACGCTGTAAGGTTAGGCAATAATAGTGAAATAATTTATTCAGAGAAACTTCATGCGCTACTTGTTATATACCACAGAACGGATACGGAGAAATAATTTACTAAAAAAGCATGCAGGTGTTTGATTTTTAAATATATCGCCCTATATTTGCAGTCCGAAAATAAGAACGACAAAAAGCTTACAAATGGCAAATCATAAATCATCGATTAAGAGAATCAGGTCTAATGCAGCTAAGCGCTTACGTAATCGCTACCAGGCAAAAACTACACGTAATGCGATTAAACAATTACGTAGTACTACTTCTAAAGAAGAAGCATCTCCTCTTTTATTGAAAGTAGTGTCTATGCTAGACCGTCTTGCAAAGAAAAACGTGATCCATAAAAACAAAGCCTCCAACAATAAATCGAAGCTAACGAGGTTTGTTAACGGTTTACAATAAGATATAATATTCTATTCAGGAATAGGAAAAGGGATACTTATGTATCCCTTTTTGTTTATACGCATTTTTATAGGTCATATGGAAGTCATGGCGCGGAGGATTTATGCAGATTAAACAAAAACAGTAAAACGGATACCTTCTCCGGACCCTGTTCGTGCTGGCTCCTTCTCAGGTTCTGTCTGGGTATGGCTTGGCTTCGGTCTGGCTATTGGTTTTTTTAGCAGAACTGTAGAAGAAATCTCATACCTGCACCGAAGCCAGCCGGGACAGGGTGCGCAGCGTTTTATTGAGGTTCGTATTGATACACTATTTCATAAGGAGCGTTCCTGAGCTTTGAGGATATCTGGCCCAGTTGCAAATTCTCTTTTTGTGGGGTAGGTTCACAAAACGAATAACTCCGCCCTTTATACACAATAGGCTTTCCAACAGGCTTATCAAATTGAACAGCCATGGTAATATGCGTAGGATACAAAATGGCGATCATTGGGAGATTATAGATCTCTTTAACTAAATAGAAGAATAGAGCGGCCCTGTCATCACAATCGCTGCGTCCTGAAAATAGAGTCTCTTCGGCCGACAAGCGCTTTTCTCTTCCGTAATTATCTTCATCGTCTTGATAGAGAAAAGCGTAGCGGGTAAACTTCATTAAGTAATCAACGCCCTTTTTCTGGTTCATTCCACTTACATTTTTTTTGAGCAGTGGTATCAGAGAACTATAAGTCTCTTTACTTAAGGGAATGTTAAAATAAGCTTCGAAGTCGACGCCAGGATAATTTTTAAAAATACTCTCTACTTCGGGGTTCAGCTTAACGCTAAAGTGGTAAATTCAATGTCCTTCTCAAAATAGCTTTCAGGCTTGAAGTCGGGCATCTTCGTTACTTTGTAGGAAAAGGGCTTCTTTGCCTCCTGAATGGTAAGGTCGATTGGTATGGGAGGAGTTTGATTAAGATCGGCCTTAGGATAATCATGATAATTAAGGCACATGAATTTCTTATTATCTATCTCAAAAAACGGGATATCTGATATGTCCTCATTGTTATAAACATAGAATATAATCTTATCAGGTGTTAATGCAAGTCGTGCATCGTAGCCTGATTTAGCAAGCAGGAACCATTTATAAAGTGTATACCGGGTATAGTTAGCCGCCTTCGGACTTATTTGCTGAGCTGTTTTACGGATAAGCTGATAATACAGCCAGTCGTTTAGCTGATACTTCTGTTTGTAAGCCATAAGCGTGTCTGCCAGGGGTTGGTACCGGGCCGTATTTATTGTCCTGTAAAAGGATAGCACAGAAGCTTCAGAGGGGGTAGAAGGTACGTCAATGATTAAAGAGCTATCTATTTCAAGATTGATGACGCCTTCATAGAAATCGATGCAAAACAACTGGCTTCTGCCCTGTCCGAACGAACTCATGGTTGTCAGAAGCAGCAGAATAGACCCGATTTGTCTGAAAAGCCTGCACATGGCTTAATAATTAATTTACATTAAAGATATATCGTTTTAATATAAATTACTACGATCCGCATCAGCTTTAGTTTTCATCTGGCGCATATTTATTTGTGATAGCAATCACTTTATTTTAGAATGAATCTATATTAGAATTTTTGCTCATTTTGTAATCAAGATCATCTTTTCAGCTGAGCTCTTTTTTTAGATTTCGCTATGGAAACCTACAACCAGAAAATCACCATAAAATCCTGGGCCGAGGAAGACAGACCACGGGAAAAGCTTCTCAGCCAGGGAAGAAGAAACCTCTCCGATGCGGAGTTGATAGCGATCCTGATAGGATCAGGCAACAGGGACGAAACAGCTGTAGAGCTAAGCCGGCGAATTCTTCATTCGCTGGATAACGATCTTGACAAGCTGGGAAGATTATCCGTAAATGAACTTTCTAAATTTAAAGGAATTGGGGAGGCGAAGGCGATCTCCATTATTGCAGCACTCGAGCTCGGCCGCCGACGCCGGGAATCTGAATCGCAGAAGGTAGAACGGATTACCGGCAGCAGAGACGTTTTTACCCTAATGAGCCGTTATTTTGCAGATCTTAACCACGAAGAATTTTGGATAGTTTTGCTGAGCCGTTCGAACAGTGTCCTGTCAAGGCATCTTATCAGTAAGGGTGGACAGTCGGGCACAATAGCAGATCCGAAGATCATCTTTCAGACTGCTCTGGAAAATCATGCTGCGTCAATAATCTTATCGCATAATCATCCTTCTGGTAATCTCAAACCTAGCCAGGCGGATATTAGCCTTACCCGAAAGCTTTGCGAAGCAGGGGGACTGCTGGATATGCCGGTACTCGATCATCTTATTTTTGCAAACCAGTCTTTTTTCAGTTTTGCCGACGAGGGAATGATGTAGAAAGTTGCGTGTTGAAGGTTATGAGTTGTGCGATTAGGTGTAACGCTTAACTTTTAACCCGCAACCTACAACTTTTAACCTTCAACTTTCTATCTTTGCCCTTTGTATACGTTAAATTTCAATGAAGATATCATATAACTGGCTTACTCAGTTTATTCATACGGATAAAAACCCTGAAGAAATATCAGAGATTCTCACAGGTACCGGTCTGGAAGTAGAGAGCCTTGAGAAAGTTCAAACTATACCAGGCGGACTTGAAGGATTAGTAATAGGCTATGTCAAGGAATGCTGGCAGCATCCCAATGCCGACAGGCTTCGAGTGACTAAGGTAGATGTAGGTTTGGGTGAAGACCTCCAGGTAGTATGTGGCGCCCCTAACGTAGCTGAGGGACAAAAGGTGGTTGTAGCAACCGTTGGTACAACAGTTTATCCGCTGGAAGGTGAGCCTTTTAAAATTAACAAGTCTAAAATCAGGGGAGAAGTCTCGGAAGGGATGATTTGCGCCGAGGATGAGATAGGTCTGGGTAAATCACATGCAGGTATAATGGTGCTTTCAACTGATGCTGTGGTGGGTGCATCCGCAAAAGAATTTTTTAACATCAAGGATGATTTTCTATTTGAAATAGGACTTACGCCTAACAGAGCTGATGCTGCATCGCATTTAGGTGTAGCACGCGATCTCGCCGCTTTCCTGCGCCCCTCGGTATCTCTCCCGGATGTATCGGCCTTCAAGGTTGATAATCATAGCCGTTCCATCCCTGTTGAAGTGCAAAACGAAAAGGCCTGTATCCGTTATTCATCGCTGAGCATTACAGGAGTTGAAGTGAAAGATTCTCCGGAATGGCTGAAGGAGAAGTTACAGGTGATAGGTCTCAGACCTGTCAATAACGTCGTCGATATAACCAATTATGTGCTGCATGAGCTAGGTCAACCCCTACATGCATTTGATGCCGATGTTATCAGTGGCGGAAAAGTCATAGTAACCAATTACGCCGAGGGTACCCCTTTTGTTACTCTCGATGGGACAGAACGTAAATTGTCGTCGGAAGACCTGATGATCTGTAATACGGAAGAGCCTATGTGTA
>DALYUO010000297.1:0-5754 GCA_031981225.1 Pararcticibacter sp. | reverse complement strand
TTGCCTGCAAAATTATGATTCTTAACTATTCCTCCCCAACTTTTTTGCTTGATCCTTTTCTTCTTGACTCTCATACTTTCTTATGGGCAATCTTAGATCAAAAAAAGTTATCCCCTAAGGTGGTTGCTATTCTTGAAAATCCAACGAATGAGATTTTCGTGAGCGCTGTAACTTTCTGGGAGATCTCTTTAAAATATTCATTAGGAAAGCTGGACTTAAGCAATATACTTCCGGAGGACCTTCCAAAGTTAACTGAGGAAATGGGTTTCGGTTTCCTGCCACTCTTACCGGCCGAATCTTCGGGTTACCATCAGCTTCATGCTACCTGGCATCGCGATCCTTTTGACAGGATGCTCATTTGGCAAGCTATTAAAAACACCCTAACACTCTTAAGCAAGGACACGAATATCGCCCGGTACAAATCCGTCGGACTGAAACTAATTTGGTAGTGCCCCAGCGTTATAAAAAGGGATCTGCATGGCCGTAGCTATCCACCCCGGTGTATATGCTAACGAAAGTTATTTTACATTAGCTACCACCTGAAAACAGATCAAATAGTCAGGGCTGCCTGAGGCCGCCATGATTTCAACGTTTATTTACCAATCCTCGGCCGTTTATCTTTCCGCGATGCCGTCTTTTTAAAAGCAGGATTCTTCGGCTTTTTCTTCGAAAATTCGAGCTTCCTTCTTCCAACAACGAACTGAGTCTTCTTTAAACCCGGGATAACAGGTTTTACGCTGATCTCCTTGTCGTCAATACTACCACCATGAAGCAGATTAACTGCTTGCTGCGCAGACTCTTCAGTGTCCATTTCTACAAAGCCGTACCTTCTGCTCTTTTGTGTCCTTTTTTCGCGAACAATATTAGCAGCCACGACTCCGCCGAACTCTTTAAAGATATCAGTCAGCTCGATTTCGTCCATATCTTCGGGAATACCTCCTACGAAAAGTTTAGTCATGATACCGGTTTTTTTTTAAGCCCCCAATTTACTGATCTTATTCTGATTCTTGTTCTATTGTACGTAAAATTTTTGAGGGATATGACTGTATTTAGATTAATCGCCTAAAACCATCTGTCCGTTATATGGTTTTAGTGGTGGAAATTGATTTTTTTATTTAGTTCTTAAAATAATGCAATACCCCTGCAAATTTTCCCCGGGTTTCCTGTATTCCTACGTACTGACTTTTTGCTTCCTGCTCATAAGCTTCCCTTCTGTTGGACAAATGGGCTTACTTTCGGGTGATACTGCAAAAGCAGGACAGGCTGAGCCCGCCTGGCCGGAGGATTCACTCGGCAGGCGAACCCCCAGAGGCACCGTACAGGGATTTATAAAGGCAGTGGCAGAGGATGATTATGCGAAGGCTGCGCTATATTTAAGGTTCGATCGGGCCCTTAAAAAAGATCATGACAGAGAGAAGCTGGCAAGGTCGTTACGGCGCTTACTTGACCAGAAAGGAAATCTTTTTCCATACTCTCTGATAAGCGATGAATCAACAGGATATAAAGACGACAACCTTGGGCCTAACCTCGACCGGGTGGGGACTGCCACGGTAAACAATGAACAGTTTGACCTGATACTGGAAAACACTAAAGACGCCAGTGGCGCTCCGCTATGGTTGTTTTCGTCAGAAACAATACAAAAAGTACCGGTGCTGACTGATCAGGCGCCGGTTGCTCCTCTGATCAGCCGGGTGTCGCCCGACTTTGTGAAAGAAAACAAGTGGGGGGGCGTCCCGATTGGACATTGGCTGGCTATGCTCATCCTTATCATAGCCGCATACATGCTGTCGTGGAGCTTTACAAAGCTGGTACTTTTCCTGATCCCCATGTTTTGGCACAGAGCGAGGGTTGAGCCTACATCGGGTATCCTCAGGGCTTTTTCTCTTCCGATTCAATTATATCTGGCGATCTGGCTTTTTGTATTCGCCAGCGAGCAGGCCGGAATCTCGATAATTGTGCGGCAGCGTTTCAGCAATCTGACAGTAATCGTAGGTTTGATAGCCGTACTGCTCTTGTTCTGGCAGTTGCTGGACTTTTCAACGCGGTTTTTTGAAAAGCGTCTGGCGCGCTATGGCAACCAGGCTGGTGTTTCTGCGGTGCTGTTCCTGCGACGGGCAGCGAAAGCCGCGCTGATATTCCTGGGCGTTATTCTTATTCTGGGAACCTTCGGCGTTGATGTCACTACCGGAATTGCCGCTCTCGGAATTGGAGGTATCGCACTAGCTCTAGGCGCTCAGAAAACAGTGGAGAATTTCGTTGGCAGTGTAACCCTTATTGCCGACCAGCCTGTACGGGTAGGCGACTTCTGCAAAGTTGGAGATGTTGTAGGAACCATTGAACAGATCGGCATGCGCTCGACCCGCATCCGCACACTCGACCGTACGATAGTGACCATCCCTAATGGTGATTTTGCTTCGCAGAAAATTGAAAACTTTGCTCACAGAGACCGCTTTTGGTTCCATCCTACATTTAAACTGCGTTTTGAAACCACACCTGATCAGATCAGGTTTCTCCTGGTAGAGTTACGTTCTGTTCTGTATGCGCACCCTAAAGTGAGCCCTGATCCTGCACGTATCCGGTTCGTGGAGATCGGCGCCGATTCGCTTAATCTGGAGGTTTTCGCTTATGTTACAGCCATTGATTTTGACCAGTTCCTGGAAGTGCAGGAGGACCTGTACCTGCGCTTGATGGATGTGATAGCAGCCAGCGGTACAGGCTTTGCATTCCCTTCACAGACGGTTTATTTTGCCAAAGACCAGGGGGTATCTAAAGAAAAAGCGGAAGAAAAGAGTGAACAGGTACGAAAGTGGCGCGAGGCCGGTGAGATGCACATCCCAAAGTTTCCAGTCGACACTATCGGGCATTTAAAGGATACGATACCTTACCCAGCAGAAGGATCGAGCTCAGCTCAGAATACGCCAAAAGCATAAATTGCCTCTATTTTTTGATGCGTTTTGCATCCAGGGCTTTCTGGGCTTCAGCGATAATGTCTGTCAGCTCTTTTTCGTCCATATCTGCATCTATACCCTCAGACGCCGCTGCGGTCCTCACGACGCCATTTTTCTTATCCTCTTCGGCTTTCTTTTTGAAATAGCCGCGAAGAAAAAAGTTTCCCTGCAGAGCTTTCATATTTTCGCTGAACCCATAGGCAGCTTCCTGAATGGTAAGCATAGCTCCGTCGGCTGTGAGCATGGCCACATTTGCTTTTGCCACGGTGTTTTCAAGTCCTTTTGAAAGCGAATCGGTATATACGAGACTACCTACTGAGCCTTTTCCTGACTGCACTTGCGAGGCAATGCCCGCCAGTGAGCCGGTCATCTTTCTGGTGTTATCCAGAGTACCCTCAATGCTTTTCGACAGATTATCGGAATAGAGCAATCTGCCTATTGAGCCTTTGCCTCCCCTGATCTGCAGCGCCATTGTTGCAAGCTCGCCGGTGATGATCTCGGCATTATCTGCAACCTTCGTCAGTTTTGAGATCACTTTGTCGAAATCGACCGGCTCGGAGGTGATAATGCGGGATCCATCGGAAAGCAATCTGCTCTCGCCTGCTGACCCTGGTGCTATGATGATCATTTTATCGCCCATTAGTCCGTCAGATCCGATCACCGCCATAGCATCCGCCTTAAGGAAAGGCCTTACTTTCTCTTTCATCCGCATGTCTATCCTGATCATGGTATCAGAGAGCATCTTTATTCTTTCTACAGTGCCGGAATTTATGCCAGCAAAGCGGATATTATTACCCTCCTCGATGCCTCCCACACTTCTGAACGTTCCATAGATCAAAAACGAGTCATCAAACATGTTCTGTTTTGCACCTATGAAAAAAATACCGGCAATGAGCAGCAGGATGCCTGCCACCGTAAAGATGCCCGTTCTGATCTTCTGATTAATACTTGCTTTCATAATATCTTATTTAAAGAAGGAACGCACCAGTTCATCCGGCCCGTTTTCGAGTTGTTCATAATTTCCTTCTGCCTGAAATACGCCATCGTTCATCACGAGAAGCCGATCGGCTGTTATTTTTGCGCATACCATATCGTGCGTGATAATGACAGAAGAGGTTTGGTATTTCTGCTGCATTTCGAGAATCAATTCGCTGATCTCTCTCGATGTGATCGGGTCAAGGCCGGTAGTGGGTTCATCGTACAGCATAATTTCGGGTTTCATGATGAGTGTGCGTGCCAAGCCTACCCGTTTTCGCATGCCGCCCGAAAGGTCGGAAGGCATTTTATGGATGGCATCGCGTAAGCCCACGCCTTCAAGCAGCTCTTCTACCCTTTCTCTTATTTCTGCCCGGTTGGTTAACTTGAGTACACGCGTGAGCGGAAATTCAAGGTTCTGCTCTACGGTCATGGAGTCGTAAAGAGCCGCGCTTTGAAACAGAAAGCCTGTTTTGATGCGCAGTGTTTTCAATGCTTCTTCCGGGAGCTCGTTCACTTCGTTTCCGAAGATCTTGAGGCTGCCCGAATCCTGGGAAAGTAAACCAACCATACATTTTATAGCCACAGATTTCCCCTGTCCCGACTTGCCAAGTACCACAAGATTCTCTCCCTTATGGAGGTCCATATTTATACCCGACAGCACTTCTTTTGTGCCAAATGATTTTTTAAGATCGCGGATGGAGATTACAACTTCTTTCATCACTGATTTGTTAATAGAATAATACAGAGGTAAGCTGCACGGCTATGGCATCGAGAACGATGATCCACAGGGAAGCAGAAACAACTGCAGAATTGGCTGCCAGGCCAACGCTCTCTGTCCCCCTATCGGAATTATACCCTTTATAGCAGCCCACAAACCCGATAGCAAAGCCAAAGAAAATGGTTTTTATAAATGCGGGGATCAGGTCGATAAAGTCGAGTGACGAAAATGACTTGCTGAAGTAGAGCGTTAAACTCATTTCCTTACTTATGTTCGAAGCCATAAATCCGCCGATGAGGGCCAGGGCATCGGCCATCAGGGTGAGCAGGGGGATCATCAGGGTGCTGGCTAGGATCCGGGTGACAACGAGGTACTGCACCGGGTTAGCGCCTGAAACCTCCATCGCATCAATCTGTTCGCTTACTTTCATACTGCCGAGCTCGGCGCCAATGCCGGAGGCGATCTTTCCGGCACAGATGAGCGCTATTACAACGGGTCCCATCTCGCGGACTACGGAAATTGCGACCATGCCGGGAACGAAGCTTTCGGCTCCGAAGGCCTTCATCGTTGGGCCCGACTGCAGGGTGAGTACAAACCCCAGAATGAATCCTGTGATCCCCACCAGAAATAGAGATTTGTATCCGATAATGTAGCATTGGCGAATAAGCTCGTTCCATTCGAAGTCCCTGCGGAAAATGTTGCGGAAGAACGCTCCCATGAAAACCATTTGATCGCCGGCGGCAAGGAATTGCCGGGTAAGCGCAGCCGGGAATATTGTCATATTTTTTTCTTTAAAAGGAATACCCAGGAGACCTGAATATCATCGCGATAGAAGTAAAATCAAAGATGCAGTTTTCTAACCCTGAAGAGTTATATTATTGCAAGTATTAGTTGTAATATTCACACATTTAAGCTGAATCTAAAATCGGCTGCATGCCAAATGTGTGAATGATGTAACTGTTTCACGGCGGCGTGTAAATCCGCACCGGAGAGAAAGACTACATTTATGCATGATAAAAAATCTAAATCTGATAAAGAATGACGACGACACCGAATCTAGGCCTTATGTAATTGAAAGAATAGCAACCGGGGGAAGAAATATCTTTAACA
>DALYUO010000296.1:1113-5770 GCA_031981225.1 Pararcticibacter sp. | reverse complement strand
ACCTGTAAATTCTTCGTCAGGCAGGTTTCCGCTATATTCAAATTCTACATCATACCACCGGGAAAGTTGCCTCATAATATCCCTCAGCCTTGCATCTTTAAACTGAAAAAAACCATTTTTCCATGCTATCTCCATCTCTGTATCGGCTTTTTCAATAACCTTTATTCCGGTACTTGAAATTCCGGCTTGACTACCGGGCATTAGCACTGCTCTCTTATGATTATTTGAAACCTCTACAGATCCTTCCAATAAAGTGGTTTTTACTGCCGGATCATTCTCATAAGAGCTGATATTGAAATGTGTACCGAGTACCTTTACCTCTGTACCCCGGCTTTTTACCAGAAAAGGCTTCCTTCTATTCTTAGCAACCTCAAAATAGGCTTCGCCTGTTAACTCAACACTTCTCGTATTGCCAATAAATTCAACAGGAAAGCGCAGAGATGAAGCAGAATTAAGCCAGATCTTTGTGCCATCTTCCAATGTTAACATGTATTTTCCTCCTTTGGGAGTAGAAACCAGGTTATAAGCAATATCTGATTCATTTGCTACAGAACGCCGGGGCTGGGACAGATCGTAGATTAATTGCCCCTCTTTTGTTTTTTTTATAATAACACCTGCCTCATTCGTTAAATCTCCATTCTCTTTATCATCTAAGGTGATCCGTCTTCCATCTGCCAGAACCAGAGTAGCTTTTGATGCGCCCGGTAAAACATCATTCCTGAACTTTTCTGTGCTGGTTGTCAGAACAGTCTTTTTATTCTGTAAGGTGTAATACAATCCGGATAGAATGACCAGGATAATTGCTGCAGCCGAGAGCCAGCGCAATTTGAAAACCTTCCCTCTTTCTTCTCTCGACTTAATTTCCTGAAGTGTCTTTTGATAAAGTTCAGTTCCTACGATTTCTTCTTCTCCCATTTCAAGTAGGTTCCAGTCTTCATTGTCTTTTTGAAAACTATCAAGATAGTTAACCAGGAGCTTTTCCTCCTCTGCGGAAGCTTTTCCGCTAAGATATTTTGTGACTATCTTCTGAAATTTCCTTTTTTCCATAACGGGATTTGATTGTAAGTACCTCAAATCCCCCCATTGCCCCCAAAAGATTCTTCAAAAAATTATTATTTATTAATAAAAAGCTAATAATAGAAACTCAGAAAATACTAAATGAGAAAACGGAACAGAAGAATAAAAGCCAAAACGTCACCGAGCGAGGATCTGAGACGACGAATAGCAATAGTTATTTGATTTTCTACAGTTTTCTGTGCGATTCCTAGCTTTTCGGCAATTTCTCTGTTAGATAACTGCTCCTTTCTGCTAAGAGTAAAGATTTCACGGCACTTTGCTGGTAATTGAGAAATGTGTTCATCAACGATCGAGCTTATATCCTTACTATGAATAGCCTGTTCAGCGTTATAACCTTCCGGTAACCGGTTATCTTGTGTAAAGAAATCGCTTCTAACCTTTCCTGACCGGATGACCTTCAGTACCTGAAATCGTGTTGCTGTCAGAAAAAAAGCCTTTAGTGATTCGATTTGTAATACCTCTCTCCGTATCCAAAGATCAGTCATAATCTCCTGGACTATATCTTCACAGCTATGTTTCTCCCTGAGAATATTATAAGCATATATATATAATTTAGACCAATACTTGCTGTAGATCATCTCAAAAGCCAATCTGTCTCCGGTTTTCATCCGGTCCAGGAGCAGCTTATCATCGGCTATATCGGTAATTTCTTCAGTCATCATCTCAGGACACTCCTAAGTTATGCATTTTAATAAAAAATACATAACGAATCGCTCTATAAACATAAACATAATTAAAAAAGCAGTACTAAAATTACTATTTCCTTAATAGAAGGCATCGTTATATAAGTAATAATACACATTCAACAAAACTGTCTTACTATGTTTTCCTGTAAAAAAAATCGTTCAGCCTTGCATAATCGTTGGAAGCATCTAATTCAGGAACCGTCTGGCTTATCAGGTATTATTTGGGCTTATTTATAACATATGGTTTGCTTAATATTACGGCATCTATAACTACTTTGAGTATATGAGTAATCAATGCGCTTTTAATTCTCCTAAATCATATAATATCAACCTCGTTTATCGAAGATTTGATCATTTATTTGACCTTATGACCTGTATAGGATTTATAGAAATCAATTTCTATAGTTTTTCGGTTAAATTTTCCTAAGCATTATGCTCTTACAAATAATAAAGGATCATAACCTACGCTACAAAGGCTGTGCCTGTCAATACTCTAAAACATGAAAAATCTACCTGTTAAATGGCAAGATATTAAACTAAACAGAACTACGCCAACCGTCTATCCCCGATACTTTGAGCGACACCCGGGGATTATCCCTTTGATTTCGGGTCATCATTTTTATATAGATAATAGGGACAGCACAGGTGAGATTTTTTATGAAAAAGTAGCTAATGGTTTCTGGTTGCTGGCTCTTGAAATGCGAGCTAAAAGTAATAATCATTATATTATAGAGGCAAAAAGCGCCTTGGCGAATTATTTTTCAATTAATATTTTTTATAGCTCGGGACGAATAGGCTATTACGATCTCCATGAAATTCATTGGGCAAGTGACCATGTAATCTTCCTGCATCCAGTGACTACCAGTGAGTTTTTTCTGGAAAAGGGTACTGTCTTAAGATGTTGTAGGTTAATCTTTGCGGATAATTATTTGGCCGAGTTAGTTAATTTAGAAGGTAATTTCCTGAACATACAAGATGCTGCAAACAAGTCCAGACACATATTGACGTACCGATCAGCTGTCAGAGCTGAGATTTTTCTACAAGATCGTTTATATGATGTTTTACGTTTTAAACGAAGAAGCCCTCATTATCAGCCGTCACTTTTTAGCATCGTATTTGAGCTGACCGCTTTTTTTTTAAGCTTACTATCCCAACTAACAGTATTTCAATAGAAGAAGACCATGTGATGTTGAAAGCAGCTAAAATTTTAGAATATCATGCTTCTTACAAATTTCCCGGAATTAATAGCCTTGCAACCAGTTGTAATATATCGGCTTCAAAGCTTAAGCGCGATTTTAAAAGGACGCACGGAATTACCCCGCTTGAATACTTTCGAAACTTGCAAATAAACTACGTATCGGGAATGTTGTCGGGTAAAGAAAAGACTGTTAAGCAATTAGCAATGGAGCTGGGCTTTAAGAAAAGTAGTACGTTTTCAGCCTGGTATAAAAAAATAGTTACTAAAAATGAAACTAAAATATAAAACAAATCAAAACAATGAATCCTTCACTTATTTCAGCAGCAATAATAGATGATGATGAGATTTATCGGTTTATATTAGTCCGAATGTTAAAAAATTCGGGTGTAACAATAGACATTCAAGCAGAAAATGGAAAAAAAGGAATACAGCAAATTCAAGCTAGTTCCAGCTTGCCCGATGTTGTGATTATCGACATAGAGATGCCGGTAATGAATGGATTTGAGACTGCGAGTTACATAAAAATGCACTGGCCTCAAATTGGGATTATAGCCCACTCATCTTTGATAACTAATGAAGCACGATCTCTCATGATTAATTCCGGCGCTGATCTCTTTTTACCAAAGTCATGCAGTGCTATAGAACTTATAAATAGTATAGAGCAATTAGCAGTTGTAAAACAAAAAAACAGTTGTTCTTTACTAAGAGATAAAGATATCTAATGCCGTTCTGTTTGTCCATATGCAGGCAGACAACACACATTATTCGTTATTCTGTAAGTTTAAATTTACCAGCAAGCCTGATATCGTCAGAAGCGCTGCCTATCATAAGTTTAAATTCTCCAGGCTGTGTGATATAATCCAGTTGGTCATTATAAAAAGATAGCTTTTCTCTATTGATTGTAAAGGTCAGCTTCCTGAAGGGCTGTCATTCATAAAGCATATACTCTAAATAATTTCCCAAACATTGAAATACTAATATTTTTAGCATTACTTTTGCTATTCATGAAGTAAAGTAATGACAACTGCGTCCAATAGAAAAGAACTCATAAGCCGGTTGCAAAAGAACATCCTGCAATGGGAAGGCTATAAATCGCCACCTGCAGGTACGCAGGAACTGGTCGGGCTGGGTCCTGTAGAATCAGCCTTTCCTAATGGTGTTTTTCCATTGGGTTCGGTACATGAACTGGTATGTTCGAATACAGAAGAATCTGCCGCCTGCGGAGGCTTTGTTACCGGATTAATGTCAGTGTTGATGCAGAATGGTGGGGTATGTTTATGGGCCGGACTTTCGCAAGACTTGTTTCCCCCTGCATTGAAAGCTTTTGGAGTTGAACCAGACAGAGTAATATTTATACGCCTTTCGAAAGATAAAGAGGTGTTATGGGTAATGGAGGAAGCACTTAAATGTCCGGGATTGGCTGCTGTTGCAGGCGAGTTGAAGGATCTTGACTTTAAACAGTCGCGGCGGTTGCAACTGGCTGTTGAGCAGAGTCATGTAACCGGTTTTGTTATGCGTAATCAAACAGACAAAATGGGTTCGACGGCTTGTGCTGCCAGATGGCAGATTAAGCCGTTACCCAGTGAACCTGTAGACGGATTGCCGGGCCTCGGCTTTCCGCGATGGCAGGTAGAGTTGCTCAGGGTGCGGAATGGAAAGCCTGGAAGCTGGATCATGGAATGGTCTGATGGCAAAT
>DALYUO010000296.1:0-1103 GCA_031981225.1 Pararcticibacter sp. | reverse complement strand
CAAACGAATTATTGAACAGCAAAAACTGATGGTGGGTTGAGTTATGCAGAAACGCTTTATGGCTATATGGTTTCGTCACCTGACGACAGACTGGCTGAGCCTTCGAAAGCCGGAATTACGACAAATACCCTTTGTTTTTGTCGCTCCTGAGCGAAATCGCATGATCATCACTGCCGCTAATCCGGTTGCGGAGTCGCAGGGGGTCTATTCCGGAATGACGGCGGCAGATGCTAAAGCCATTACCACGAATTTACAGATACTGAATTACATTCCGGGAAAGGAAGCACGGCTTTTACGTCAATTGGGACTATGGTGTATTCGTTACACTCCAATTGTAGCTGTTAACCCGCCGGATGGGCTGATTCTGGATATTTCGGGCTGTGCGCATCTATGGGGAGGTGAAGGGCCATATCTTAAAGACATCGTTAACAAATTGCGTACATCAGGTTATGATACCCGCGCTGCCACAGCTGATACCATTGGGGCAGCATGGGCAGTTGCCCGCTTTGGTAAAATAACACCTATAATTGAAAGCGGCAGGCAGGCACAGGCCCTGATGTACCTCCCTCCTGCTGCATTGCGGCTGGAAGCCCCTGTATTGGAGAAGCTGCAAAAATTAGGGTTCAGCACCATTAAAAGTTTTATGCAGATACCACGTTCGGTGTTGCGAAGACGCTTTGGTGAAGCATTTTTACTGAGACTGGCCCAAGCTTTGGGCCAGGAGAATGAAGAGATTATACCTTTAGTCCCTTCGGTACCTTATGTAGAACGACTTCCCTGTTTAGAGCCTATAAAGACCGCCAGAGGAATTGAAATTGCTATACAGCGTTTATTAGAAGGATTATGCTTACGGCTCAAGGCTGAAGGAAAAGGAGTCCGTAAAGCTGTACTCAAATGTTATCGTGTGGATGGTAAAATGGTGCATACGGGTATCAGTACGAACAGGGGCTCGCATAGTGTATCTCATTTATTCAAATTGCTCGAATTACAGATCAGCAAGATCGAGCCAGGTCTTGGAATTGAACTTTTTCTGCTGGAGGCAACTAAAGTAGAGGATATTGATGTGTTGCAGGAAAAATTATGGGCTGGAAACCCCGGTTTAC
>DALYUO010000295.1:5500-5839 GCA_031981225.1 Pararcticibacter sp. | reverse complement strand
CATAGCCGGAAGGCCCCAGATATATTCCCCTGTTCAGCAGCTCCCGATGGAAGATCTTGAACTTGTCCATGCTCAACGGATCTATATCTTCCGCCTTTTTAATGTTTTTATCTGTAAAGGCAAACCAGAAAAGAGAGCCTATTGAAAAAACTTTCAATTGATACCCCTTGTCTTCTATATACTGCTGCACAGACGCCACAAAAGCAGCGGTCTTCCCGTTCAGCTCATTGTAGAAGCCGGGGCGCAGTAATTCTGATAGCTGACCAATCCCTGCGGCCATTGCTACTGGATTTCCCGAAAGTGTTCCGGCCTGATACACGGCACCCTCCGGAGATATAT
>DALYUO010000295.1:5091-5490 GCA_031981225.1 Pararcticibacter sp. | reverse complement strand
CATTCCACCACCAATAATCTTTCCGTAGGTTATAATGTCCGGCTGTATATCATAATACCCTGCGGCGCCTTCAAAGCCAAGGCGAAAACCGGTTATCACCTCATCAAAAATAAGCAGGGAGCGATTAGCCGAGCTGATCTCACGCAGGAATTGTATGTATTCTTTATCCTGAATCAGCAGTCCGTTATTTGCAGGAACACCTTCAATGATAATGGCAGCGATCTGATCGGGAAATTGCTTAAATGCTTGCTCTACAGCATCCCGGTCGTTTAAGGGAATAACGATAGTTTCGTCTGCAAATGATTTTGGCACCCCGGCAGATGAAGTTTCACCAAAAGTTACCAGTCCCGACCCTGCTTTAACAAGCATAGAATCGACGTGCCCGTGATAGCATCCCTC
>DALYUO010000295.1:2666-5081 GCA_031981225.1 Pararcticibacter sp. | reverse complement strand
GTATACCCTCTTGCCAGCCTGATAGCCGACATGACGGCCTCTGTTCCCGAGCTAACGAAACGGATCTTTTCAATCTTCCGGTTATGCGTAAGAATAAGCTCCGCAAGCTCGTTCTCGAGCGCTGTAGGCGCCCCGAAACTCATTCCCTTTTCAACTGCGTCCATCACATTCTCACGAACAGAGGGGTGATTGTGCCCTAATATAAGGGGCCCCCAGGAACAGCAAAAATCAATGAACTTATTTCCATCAGCATCCCATAGGAAACATCCATCTCCTTTTTCTATAAAGAGAGGTGTCCCATAAACTGATTTGAACGCCCTTACCGGAGAATTCACTCCCCCCGGAAAAAACTTCTGTGCTTTGTCAAATAATTCGGATGACCGTTCACGTGATATATCGTTCATTTTATTTTGGCTATTAGGTATTAGCAGTTGGCTATTAGCTTTCTATATAACGCCCAATTTTTCAATTCCTGATTCTTAATTCTTGTATCTTGACTCTTGTATCTTGATTCTTGTATCTTAATTCCTGTATCTCGAATCTTATGTCTTGATACTTGATACTAGTATCTTGCTACTAAAACTATATCCACCTGTTTTCCAGTACCTCCTTCGCGTGGTACGTTAAAATAGCAGAGGCGCCGGCCCTTCTTATACTCGTTAATATTTCTGTTATTGTGCGGCGTTCGTCGAGCCAGCCCTTTTGAGCTGCTGCTTTCACCATTGCATATTCTCCACTCACGTTATAGGCTGCTACGGGCAAATTAGAGTGATCGTTTACAAGTTTTATGACATCCAGATAGGCTAAGGCAGGCTTAACCATCAGGAAATCGGCCCCCTCCTGCTCGTCGAGTGCCGCTTCTATCAAAGCTTCCCTCTGGTTGGCCGGGTTCATCTGGTAAGTTTTCTTATCGCCAAACTTCGGAGCAGAATCAAGGGCATCGCGGAAAGGACCATAAAAAGCACTTGCATACTTCGCGCTGTACGACATAATGGAAATATTGGTAAAACCATTATCGTCGAGCATCTTCCGGATATATCCAACCCGTCCGTCCATCATGTCAGAAGGAGCGATAATATCGGCTCCCGAGCGCGCATGAGCCAGCGCCATCTTTCCGAGCACCTCCAGTGTCTCGTCATTCAGGATTTCGCCGTTTTCAACGATCCCGTCGTGTCCGTCGCTGCTATAAGGGTCCATAGCCACATCGGTAATTACGCAGGCTTCAGGAAACCGGGCTTTGATGGCTCTGATAGCCCTGAGATATAAACACTCTTCGCGGTAACTGATAGTAGCATATTTATCTTTCAGTGCCTCATCAATATTCGGAAAAAGATCAAACGCCTTCAATCCAAGGTTCAGACATGATTCTACCTCACGTAACAAATTGTCTATCGATAAACGATAGACACCCGGCATTGATGCAACTTCAATTTTCTTGTTATCGCCTTCTGTTATAATTAACGGAAGTATCAGATTCGACGCAGAAAGATACGTCTCTTTAACCATTTCGCGAATAACTTCGCTTTTCCGGTTTCTTCTCGGTCTTTGTAACATAACAACTCTTTATTTATTCTCTCTTTACAAGAGTTTTAATTGGTATAGCAAGGTATTAAAGGCCAAAAACGGCCTCTGCCAGTCCTATCTCGTCAGGTGAATAAGGCAGCGTGTACCTTACCCCCATCTCATCGAACTTCCTGCCCGTCGAGCGGCCTATACAAACTACTTTCTGTCCGGGTTCGAGAAGGTTATGAGCAAAATAAGCCTCAACATTCGATGGACTGGTAAAGATCAGCACGTCGGCATGCGACTGCTCTACATCTTCCTCTATCACAGTCTCGTAAACAGGAAGGTCAATTATCTTTGTCTGAACAGAGAGTGATTGCTGGATCGTTCTTAAAGAACCTTTTGCTCCTGGAAACAATACGGTTGTGCCGCTTGCGATTGCTGCAAATTCCTTTGCAATTTCAGAAGTATCAATTCCTTCTTCCTCTCCGTTAAAGTCAGGCACTCTTCCAAAACGCCGGAGAGTTTCTTCTGATGCCCGCCCTAGCACACCTAGTTGTGTCTTCTTACTGATCTGCGGATCAAGCTTAAAGAAATACTCTATAGCATTTTTACTGGAGAAAAATATCCAGTCGGCATCTCTTAATATATATGGATCAAGTCTGTTGATAATAGGAAAAGTGCGTATAAGCGACCGGCATTCAATAGCGATACCATTCTTTTCCATCGCTCTCCTGAAATAACTCGATTCAGAAATATCGCGGGTGATGAAGACTTTAGCAGGGAAACTCCTGTCTGGCGAAAACTTCGCCACGATCCTTTCCGCAAGGCCAACAGTAGTGTCCGATTCAAGGAAAAGCCTGTTAGGAAAGGCATCTTCACCATTTGCTTTCGATGTCCATACCTGGTATT
>DALYUO010000295.1:0-2656 GCA_031981225.1 Pararcticibacter sp. | reverse complement strand
TCGGCAACTTCCTCGTTATGCAGAGCCTGCAGCTTGCCGTATAACTCCGTGTCGGTCTCTCGGATCTGTATAGCAAGGACTCCTTGTGCAGGGGCCGGAATGAATTCCATTGGCTCAAGTTCTTCAACATAAAACTCACTCAGGTCGATCTTCAGACGCTCTACTCCAGCTTTTGCCAGAATGATAGCATCATAGCTTTCATCTCTGAGCTTCTGTATACGCGTAGGAACGTTTCCCCGTAAATCTTCGATCTCCAGATCAGGCCTTAATGAAAGGAGCTGTGCTTTGCGGCGGTTTGATGATGTACCTACCAATCCCCCATACTTAACCGACAACTTCTGTTTAATATCTACACAGTCTTTAAGGATCAGCAAAAGCTCATTGGGGTCTTCACGTTCGGAAACTGCAGCGATAATAAGGCCCTGCGGATTTTGGGTGGGTAAGTCTTTGTGTGAATGAACTGCCAGGTCTATCGTATTATTCAGCAGGGCTTCTTCCAGTTCCTTGGTAAAAAACCCTTTCCCTTCGAGCTTGTCCAACCGAAGGTTCAAAATCTTATCCCCCTGTGTTTTTATGATTTTAAGATCGGCATCTATGCCAATTTCAGCTAGTTTATCCTTTACAAAATTTGCCTGCCAGAGAGCCAGCTCACTCCCTCTTGTACCTATAATGACTTTTCTATCCACAATAAAATTTAACCTTTTTGCAAAAATAACGACTTATCATATTTGCTGTAGTACTAAAACAGGTTAGCTGTTGTTAACAAGGATTTCTTTAGCCATAACCATTGGAACACTGATATATTTTTTTTCCATGTAGTTAATCACCCTCTCTAGTACTTCTCTTGAATTACTGTCAAGCTGCTGAATATCGTCGGCAAATACAGAATTAACCGCAACTCTCCTGATCTCTTTAATCTTTAACGGAACCTCTCTCATAGCAAGCTCAATCTGGCGCTGCTTTAAAATCGGCTTAAACTCGTTAATATTTTGTTCAATAATCACTTCAGCATGTACCAGTTCCTGGTAACGTTCCTGCATATTCTGAGTGGCAATCTCCTGAAGGCTGCGTACCTCGATAAAGTGAACCGGATTTCGCTCGAGGATCTCGGGATGAGTATCGTTAGGAATAGCCAGATCTACTATCACCTTTTTATCGGTTTCTCCGTTGAGAAGCGAGTGATATATTTCGTTCGTAATGATCGGCTCAACGGCACTGGTGCAAGTAATAATTACGTCGAATCCCTTTTTATAATTTATAAGTTCTGTGATGCTGAAGGCTTCGCCGTTAAGCTCTTTGGCAAGTTCTTCTGCCTTTGAAAGCGTACGGTTAAATACTGCGAAGTTTGAATATTTATGTTTTTGCAGGTATTTTGAAATGCACTTATTGGTTTCACCCGCACCAATAATAAGGATCCGGGAATTTGAACACATGTTTAAATCGCGCAGCTTACGATAGGCCAGTGAAACCACCGAAACAGGATTTTTGGAGATCTTGGTCTCTGTGTACACCTCTTTGGCTGTTTTTACAATATGACTCATAATCAGCCGCATATAATCCCCGGTAAATCCCGCCTTTCTGCAGGTTTCATATCCTTTACGCACCTGCGCAAGTATTTCCTTCTCACCCACTACCAGGCTTTCCAGAGAACATGAAACGCGAAGCAAATGATTAAAAGCATCTACATCTTCGAATAACCTTACCTTACTAACAAAATCATCTAACTTATCGTCAGGAATACAAAAATCTAAGGTTTGAATAAAATCTTTTACAAAAGCAGGAGTAATGTGCATAGAGCCGCTAAAAACGAACTCCACACGATTGCAGGTGCCTATATAGAAGATCTCAGGTATGTCAAATTTCTCCCTTACGGAATTTAATCTGACAGCCAGCGTCTGATTGCAGATCACAAACTTCCCTAAATCCTTTAAATCTATCTGCTGATGAGTAAATGCTAAAACTTTTAACTGTTTCAACGCCTGTATACCTAATTTATTTTAAAACCTAACAAAGGTATCAATAGAGCCCCATACCGCTGTCATTCCTTTGTCAAACAGCGGTATTTAGATTATTTATAAATAATCAGGAAAATCAAATGACATAAAGGAACGCTATTGCAATGCCTGCAAAGACTATACGTCGATTTATACAACTTACTACTTACCACGTATCACTTAACACCTGAAGAAAGCCTACAAACTAAGCTGTATGGTATTTGTTAAGTTTGAGGTATTATTGAAGAGCTAAAAACATGAATGTAACATCTTATACTATAGAGGGGGCCGAAGGCCGGCCTATTTCAATTGACGTAACCTCCCCCGAAACGGGCAGTAAAGGACGACTGATTATCTTTGTTCATGGATTTAAAGGGTTCAAAGATTGGGGAACACATTCATTAACTGCCGAATATTTTGCCGCGCAGGGGTTCGACTTTCTAAAGTTCAATTTCTCCCATGCTGGCATTAGTGCAAATAGTAATAATGGTATGTTCGACGACCTGAATGCCTTTAGCCTGAATACCTTTTCGAAAGAATTGTTCGACCTTGATCAGGTTATCACTTTTGCAAGCAGCGGAAAGTCGTTTCCGTCGCCGGATCACATTTTTGTCATCGGCCACAGTCTCGGCGGAGCCATCAGCATCATCCAAACCGCCGAA
>DALYUO010000294.1:3918-5902 GCA_031981225.1 Pararcticibacter sp. | reverse complement strand
CCTAACTGTACAAACATAGAGGAACTACGCCCTCGCCTGGTTTACATTTCAAACAGTAAAAATGTGCGGCTGACGGGAATAAAATTGATAAACTCTCCTTTCTGGACCACCCATTTCTATAAATGCGAAAATGTAAAACTATCAAATCTATATATTTTTTCACCACATGAACCTGTTAAGGCGCCCAGCACCGATGCCGTTGACATCGATGCCTGTACTAATGTTCATATCAAAAACTGTTATTTTTCTGTAAACGATGATGCTATTGCATTGAAGGGAGGCAAAGGGCCTTTGGCCGACGAAGATAAAAACAATGGTGGGAACCGGAATATTATCATTGAGGACTGTACTTATGGCTTTTGCCATAGTGCACTAACTTTCGGAAGTGAGTCTATACAAAACAGGAATGTTATCCTCCGACGTTGTCACCTGAGTAATGCAAAGCGCCTTCTATGGTTAAAAATGCGTCCCGATACCCCTCAGAATTATGAATACGTTTTGGTAGAAGATATTAAGGGCGATGCGCAAAGTTTCTTATATGTTAAGCCATGGACGCAGTTTTTTGATATGCGCGGACAAACGAGAAAGACTCATTCCTATTCAAGCAATGTTACCATGCGAAATATTACGTTGAAATGTGAAGCGTTTTTTGATGTCGTAAAATCAGACCAGTATGATCTTTCTAAGTTTACTTTTAAAAATCTCGATATACAGGCAGCCACGAAAACCGACATTCCCGCCGGCTATATTTCCAACTTTGTTTTAAAAAATGTAAAAGTAAATACAGTAAAAAAACAGGAAGCCGGCACACCAGCAGAATAATAGTAAGGAACTAATAAAAGTACAACCGCTCTGAACGAACGGTTGTGCTTTTGTTAGTTAATAGGCTCGACGATATTATAAGTTATTTACTTGCTTCGGCGATCAATTTCTTGTTCAAAGCTACATAATCAGGGTTCTTCTGTGTCTCGGCCTTTTTCATTGAACTCGTGGCAGAGGCGATCGCTCCTTTTTTGTCACCTTTCTTCAGCTGGATCTTGGCTTTTAGGTGTTCAATGTAATAGGCATCCGGCTGTGCTTTAACGGCTTCGTTCGCCCAATTGAGCGCCTTATCAAGATCAAGTCCTTTTTCATAGTACCAGCTTGCAGCCTGGAAGTAAGGTTTCTTCTCGCCTTTCATGGCAGCCTCTATTGAAGTCAGGATCTTATCGTCGATATCCGCTTTAACGTCAAATCCAACAATTACATTGGCCCACAGCAGTTGTACTTCGACCGAGTTTGCTGTCTGACTACCAAAAAGGATGGTAAAGTTCTCGATGTTAAAAGGCAATTCCTGAGGAACAGCTGTAAATCTCATCAGATCATCAGCTTGTGAATAGCCGCTCGCGCCCCAGAGTGTGAGCTTCTTGCTGAGGATAAATGTCCATTGATCTTTACCGGGAATGGTGTACAGCGCGTATTCACCCGCAGGAACTGCTTTCCCGTTCACGGTAACGTCTTCTCCAAACTTAATTTTTGTAGGCGAGTTGGCCCCTGTCCTCCAAACCTCTCCATAAGGAACAAGATCACCGAAGATAGTCCTTCCTTTCATTGCCGGCCGCGAGTACGTAACCGAGATACTGGATAAAGCAAAATCCTGATTAATGGTTTGTGTAGGACTTGCTGCAGGAGTTTTTACCCCTTGTGCAAAGCCTGGCGCCGTAAAGACCAGGGCAACACATGCACATGCTAAAATTTTTCTAAGATGTTTCATTAAGCAAAGTTAAACTGTTACACGACTTTTGGAATAGCCAGAAGATTATTCATTTTAAAGGAGGGTAGTTAAGGATATTTTCATTTTTTTTATCTTTACATTAACAACTAATCTTATGACAATTAAACACCTACTCTTCCACCTAAAAAAAATAAGTCTCAGCCCCTGGGTTAATGCAGAATGTGGGTATAAAACTCAAAATCTATAAAATGAATAACAACAATACAAGAG
>DALYUO010000294.1:0-3805 GCA_031981225.1 Pararcticibacter sp. | reverse complement strand
AATCCAAATGTTTCAAAAATAACAGGCGTAATTTGCGGTTACCGGGTAGAAGAAATCGAAGATGAACTGATACAAAAGGTCAGGTACCTGGATAAGCTGATTGACGAACTTGCCAAAGGAAAAGCAATGGAGAAAATTTTAAGAACCAGCTGATTATATTTGCAATAATTCGATAAATAAAATATGAGAAAAATATTGTTTCTGGCTCTGTCCCTGATCGGAGCGACGTATTGCTCCGCGCAAACCCCAATCACTCCTGCTGCTCCGGGAGTAAGTTACGGAAAGGGTGTAGAGAAAGGCGAAAGCATTGGGCTTGCCGCTCTCTCAAAAGAACTAAACACTGACTCTGTATATACCGGCCGTATTTCAGGAAAAGTGGTGGAAGTTTGTCAAAAGAAAGGCTGCTTTATGAAAATAAGTGACGGGAAGGGGGACCCTATTCTGGTCCGTTTCACAGATTACAGCTTTTTCATGCCGCAGAACATTGTCGGAAAAGAAGTCATCATTGAAGGAAAGGCGAAAGTAAAAGAAACCTCTGTTAAACAGCTGCGCCATTGGGCGGAAGATGCAGGTAAAAGTAAAGAGGAAATAGAAAAAATAAATGCATCGAAGAAAGACGTTGAAATAATGGCTGACGGCGTATTGGTAAGTAAGGGATAGTGCCGGTAACAAAAGGGGCCGCCTCGCACTATTGAGGCGGCCCCGAACTATATAATCAATCAACAATAATATTACTGATCCTGGTACCCTGGATTTTGAGTTAACTCGGGGTTACGTTGTAGTTCGTCCAAAGAGATGGGCCATACAAGATCCGTTTCCTTAAATACGGCACCTGAACCGTTGGTTGCTCCTACTAAGTTTTGATAAGTTACGGCGCCCTTGGTGGTTGCAGAGATGACAGGGAACTTTCCGGTACGCAGACAATCATCCCACATCTTAAATTCAAGAGGAAGTTCACGTAATCGTTCCGTCCAAACTTCTTCTACAAAAGCATTTAGTGATAAACCTTGCAACTCGGTAGTAAACTGCACTGCTGTCTTCCCGGAAGTACTGGCACGCGCCTTGATTCGTGCTAAATACCCGGCAGCCTCAGCTGTTACAGAGTTTGCAGACCTTGCAGTAGCTTCAGCTGCAATCAGAAGAGCCTCGGCGTAACGGTAAAAATTCCAGTCTTTGGTGCCCCTTCCACTGGTAAGCAGAGCTTCCTCGTCAAAATAATACCAGATGCCAGCAACGTTTGAAGTCCATTTTTTACCGTTATTGGGGTTAGTATATTCCCAATGATAGAACTGGTTCGGCTTAATACGTAAGTCATCCGGAGTATAGACATTGAGAAAGCGATCGGTCGGCCCATATACTCGTTCAAAAATTGAATAGGTATCGAAAACTGCAGTTGCAGAAGAGCTGAACGCGTATGTTGGCCACCAGCTGCTGTTACTGATAGTCGCGTTATATTCGTACGCGTAAATTACTTCAGGAAGATCATCGGTCTT
Source organism: Pararcticibacter sp. (assembly GCA_031981225.1). GTDB lineage: Bacteria > Bacteroidota > Bacteroidia > Sphingobacteriales > Sphingobacteriaceae > Arcticibacter. The sequence goes on along the minus strand of DALYUO010000294.1, from coordinate 2,312 downwards.
GCGCAACTTATTGTATGCGCTATTCATCGCTAGATCATCGTTTGGAGTTAGACTGTGGGGAGAGTTAACTACTATTTTTGCGTAAGTAGCTGCATCAGCGAATTTACCTTGTTGAAGGTAAACGTTAGCTAAAGCCATAGCTGCTGCAAATTTTGTTATGCGGTGTCCATTAGACGCAAAAACTGAGGCCGGAAGAACATCCACAGCCTCTTTCAGGTCAGCCTCAATCAAAGCGTAAACTTGTGGCACTTCAGTACGTGCCAGATATATATTTTCAAGACTTTCATAGGGTTCTGTAGGGAGAGGAATAGCACCGAATGTTTTCACGAGATAGAAATAATTAAATGCCCGGAAAAACTTAGCTTCGCCAACGAGGCGTTTCTGCAGATTCGCGTCATTCATCGCGATGCCGGGAATATGCTTAATGGCTCCATTGGCAACATTAATTGCGCGGTAGCTATCATTCCAGATTCCATTCATGGTATTAGAAACGATTCGGGTATTCTGCTGACGCGTAAGTTGTCTGGCGTACAAGGTAACTAACTCCTGGCCTTCGTATGAGTTGGTGAAGTACCCGGTTAACATCGTATTAATAGAAGCGGAAGGGCCAATATAGGCACTACCAGCTGAAGCATAGGTAACCGGAATTCCTAACCGATAGAGAGTATTAACATTTTCTTGTGCCTGCGCCTCGTTTTGGTAATATACTCCAGAGGTTACTCCTGATCGTGGCTCCTCATCCAAAAAATCCTTGCAGGAATTCAATCCAACCATACTTCCAAGAAGTACAGCAATTGCAATATATTTAGTTTTCATACAACGTTTCTTAAGTAATTATAAAGTTAAATTGACACCGAGTGTGAACGTCTTTGCCCGGGGATAAGAGAAAAATGTAACATTCTGACCAAATCTATATCCCTCGCCCGACGTGATTTGAGAAGTACTTTCGGGATCGTAACCTTTAAAGTCTTTTGAAGTGATCAGCCAGGGGTTATTGGCACTAGCATAGACACGCAGTGCTGAAATCCCCATTCTTTTCGTCAGGCTGGGCTGAAAAGTATATCCCAATTGCAATACATTCACACGGAGATAGGAACCATCGACAATCCATTGAGAATCTACATTTGTATCCTGGCCGGCGTGACCGCTATTAGTCAGGTAAATAGCTTGCTGCATGGTATTAGGATTCGATCCGTTATATGCGTCGGTTAAAATCTCCTTTAAGCCATTGGTAATGCCAAAGCGATCGTAGGTAGAGTGAAAGAACTGCTGCATGGTCTCAACGCCATAAACGAATTGCAGATCAAGGGTAAAATCAAAGTTCCCGTAATTCAGAGTATTGATGAAGCTTCCCGTCCAATCAGGAACACCTTTACCCAAGATCTCTTGCTTGGCGGAACGGTTAGGCCGACCGATTTTATCCATGGTAATATCACCACGTTCATAATCTTCAACCGTATATATTCCATTGCGTTTGTATCCATAAAAGCTATTAAGGTTCTCTCCGACCCGAATGATACCATTAGGTCCGCCTACCCAGCCGAGCACTGTGATGTCTTCGTTATTCTCACCCAGCTTGAGAACTTCGTTTTTATTAAAGTTAGCATTCAGACTGGTATTCCAGGTGAAGTTGGTTGACTTTACCGGACTTGCAGTGATCATTAAGTCGACTCCCTGATTCTTCACAGACCCAATGTTCCTCATCACCGAAGAAAAACCCGTAGTATTCGGTAGCGGTGCGTCCAGCAATAAGTCTGTGGTTTTACGGTTATAATAAGACACGTCGAAGTTCAGACGGCTATCAAATAAACCTAACTCCACACCAACATCATAGGTGGCAGTCCTCTCCCACTTTAGATCATCATTCGGCATAGTACCGATGTACGAATAGGCAGCTCGTGAGCCGTTCAACAAATATGTCCCAGAAGTAACGTTAGCCAATTTTTTATAGGCATCAATTTCAGAGTTACCAGTAATTCCATAACTGGTATGTAACTTCAGGTTACTAATGATAGTGTTATTCTTTAAGAAATCTTCATTGGATACATTCCAGGCAAGTCCCACAGAAGGAAAGAATGCATATTTATTATTGGCACCGAACTTTGACGAACCATCATAGCGGCCGGTTACCGTTGCCGAATACCGGTCGTTATAAGTGTAGGCCGCGCGGAGGAAATACGAATTCATTCCCCACCTGTTATAGCTTGAATACGGCGAGGAAGGTGTACTTCCCACTCCCATATTGTACCACTCGAAGAAATCATTACTAAAGCCCTCCGTTCTGCCCCCATCATAGTTATAAGTACGTTCCT
>DALYUO010000293.1:5328-5993 GCA_031981225.1 Pararcticibacter sp. | reverse complement strand
TTGGAAATTACGTAACAATACGCAGCTTTGCAAATTTAAGCAAAAGTTGCTTCTGTCCCAATTCTTTAAAAAATATAGTTGCTTTAATGTCGGGCTTATTGCCCTCGATATTTATTACTTTACCAAAGCCAAACCGCTCATGTTCAACTTCCATTCCTACCTGTAAGCCCGATGTGTCAGAAGGCGTAAAATCAGGGCTTGGAACATGTGCTTTAGGTAGTATGGAAGTCGTTCTCTGGTTAACGGCAGGTTTCGGCTTAGAGAAGGTATCGGGAGCGTTGTTGCTCCAGGCAGTCCTCTCGTCATTGAAGAAAGGATTCTTTTCCGGCGACTTCGCTTGCTGCCGAAACTCCAGTTCCAGGTAACTCGCATCAATTTCATCAATAAAACGACTCGGTTCGCAGCTTGTCAATGTTCCCCAGCGATAACGGGACGTTGCATAGGAGAGTGTCAGCTTTTTTTCTGCCCTGGTAATAGCAACATAAAAAAGACGTCTCTCTTCTTCCAGGTCCGACCGCGAATTTAACGACATCTGCGATGGGAATAAGTTTTCTTCCAGCCCAACCACATACACGTGCGGAAATTCAAGTCCCTTAGCGGAATGAATAGTCATCAATGAAACAGTGTCTGCGTCCGGATTCTTATCATTATCGTCATTCGTTAAA
>DALYUO010000293.1:4594-5312 GCA_031981225.1 Pararcticibacter sp. | reverse complement strand
TATCCAATCCTCTTTCAGCAATGTCCTCTCGTTCACTAAATTCTTTAATCCCGTTCAGTAATTCCTGTATGTTTTCATACCGGTTAAGTCCTTCTATAGATTTGTCCTCGTATAAGTCTTTTAAAAGGCCCGAATGCTGTGCTATATGTAAAGCGGCTTCATAAGCAGAGTGGGTTTTCGTAATTGCCTGGAAACTCTGAATGAGGGTTGCGAAATTACCTACTGCAGTAGCGCTTCTCGGATCGAGGTCGCTTGTCGCCTCATTTATTACCTGCCATAGGGTAAGGTTACTTTTATCAGCAGCTATTACAACTCTTTCTATAGTAGTGTCACCAATTCCTCTTCTTGGATAGTTTATTACCCTCTTCAGCGCTTCTTCGTCATTCGGGTTAAATGTGAGCCTAAAATAGGCAATCAGATCCTTAATTTCCTTTCGTTGGTAGAATGATAGGCCGCCATAGATCTTATACGGAACATTCAGCTTCCGAAGCGCCTCTTCCATGGCCCGGGACTGAGCATTGGTACGATAAAGGATAGCAAAATCATGGTACTTGAGGCCGTTAACAGCCCGTTCCTGCATGATGCTTTCCGCTATAATCTTGCCCTCTTCATTATCGCTGAATGCCCTCGCTACCTTTATTTTATCGCCCATTTCATTTTCTGAAAAGACGTTTTTCTTGAGCTGGTTTTTGTTGTTAGCAATAATGCTGTTTGCAAC
>DALYUO010000293.1:0-4584 GCA_031981225.1 Pararcticibacter sp. | reverse complement strand
TGAACGATAATTCTGCTCGAGTTTGAATACCTTTAAATCAGGGTAATCCTTTTCGAAATTCAGAATATTCTGGATGTTGGCACCCCTAAAGGCGTAAATACTTTGTGCATCATCACCAACCACGCAAATATTCTCGTTGATAGCTGCAAGCTTTTTTACAATAAGATATTGCGAAAAGTTTGTGTCCTGATACTCGTCAACCATCAGATATTTAAACTTGTTCTGATACTTGTAAAGCACGTCGGGATGTTCTCTCAAAAGAACATTGGTTTTGAAAAGAAGATCGTCGAAATCCATAGCTCCGGCTTTGAAGCAGCGCTGAGCATAGACTTGGTAAATCTCACCCAGTTTCCCCCGACCGGAGGAGAAGTCTTCCGACTGTATATGCTCATTTTTCTGGTACTCAGCAGCCGAAATCAGATTGTTTTTCGCAGAAGAAATTCGGTTATAAACGAAATTAGCATTATAAAGCTTGTCATCCAGCTGCTGTTCTTTCAGGATAGCCCTGATAAGACTTTTACTGTCGTCAGTATCGTAAATGGTGAAGTTGTTAGGATAGCCGATCTTTTCAGCTTCTACACGCAGTATTTTTGCAAAAACCGAATGGAAGGTACCCATCCAAATGTTTTTTGCCTCAGCACCGACTACTTTCGTTATCCTTTCCCGCATTTCTTTCGCTGCCTTATTGGTAAAAGTAAGCACAAGAATATTAAAAGGATCTACTCCCGATTTAATAAGATGTGCTACTCTATAGGTAATAACACGGGTTTTTCCTGATCCCGCTCCCGCAACAATCATTACCGGCCCTTTGATTTGTAATACCGCCGCTTTTTGTGAAGGATTTAATCCCTGTAAATATTCCAAAACCTGATCCTCTTGTTAAGGCTACAAAATTAAAGAATGAGCACGAATATCTGCGCCCTTCCGATTCTTTATTTCAAAATGCACTAAAAACCCTGATCTTCCGGATCGTGAAGCGTTTCGTTAATGTTTAGAATCTTATCATCAATTTCGTTCACACATTTCCCAATTTCCTTCACAAATTCTTCTCCTTCGATGAGGTTTTCCTGCTCAAGAAGCATCAACCCTTTCATGGTAGCGATAGGACTTCTTATCTGATGCGAAAGATGCGAAGAGTAGGCAGAAAGTTTTTTGTTCTTAATTTGAAGATCTTTTGTACGGTCAGCGATTATTTCTTCAAGGTTATGATTTATCCTGTCGAGATTTTCTTTCTGAAGAGATATTTCGTCATTGAGCGCCTGAAGCTGTTTGTTCGTTTTAGACTTCTTCCTGACGCTCATTACCAGGAGGATGATAACTACAATTGAGAGTACGAGTACGATTGTAGTAGCCCAGTATAGGATCTTGCTTGTTTTCTGCCGTTCTATTATTAACTGGTTCTCTCTCTCTTTTTCACGGTAAGTATATTGTTCCTGAAGTAAGCCGATTTTTTCAGAAACCTGACTTCTAAAACTCATGCTATCAATTTTATACACTTCTCTTAAGTAATACAGGGCCTGCTGATAACGCTTTCTTTTATTTTCAAGTTCGTAAGAAGTATAGTTATAGTCTTGCTCTAATTTATTATCCTTGACTAGTCGTGCATAGGCTAGTCCTTCATCGCGTGTTTCTTCGGCCTTTTCGAACTTATTTTGCTGTATATAAACAGAGGTAAGGGTTAGATTTGTACTTGCAATAGTATTATTCAATTCGTTTTCCTTTGCCTTCTTGTTTGCTTGAAGTAGCAGCTCTTCTGCTTTGGATATTTGGTTTAGCTTAAAATAAATAACACCCCGGTTCTGCAATGACTGGGTTATCCCAATGGGATTGTTAAGTTTCTGAAAAAGGATATAGCTCTGTTCGAAATTTTTTAAAGCGATATTATATTGTTTTTTCCTGTAATAGATAATACCCGTGTTCAAATAGCACCCTGCTATCAAGTCTGGGATATTTAAATGCCTGGCCAGGATGAGAGCTTCTCTGAAAAACTGAAGCCCTTTTTCATAATCTACTTCTCTATAGAGGTTCCCAATATTATTATAGACCTTTGCTTGTCCATGCAGATTCTTAGTCTCTTTAAACAGCGTTAGTGATTTTAGATATTGGGAAATAGCAATATCGTTTTTCCCTAAGTAATAATTGCCTATTCCTATAACGCGATAGGATTCTGCAATGCCGTCCTGGTAATCAAATTTTGATGCGAGATCAAATGCCTTTGTACCGTAGTCTATTGTAAGTTCTGGATCTGTTAAGCGCGCTTCATAACCAAGTTTGTTTAACCTGGCAATCTCTAGGCTATCGGGTCTGTTCAGCTTTTGTGAGAAGCAAGTGTGTATAAAAAGGAAAAAAGTAACAATAAAGAGGTAGTTATTTCTCATCGTAATCTCGACGTAAGATATATAAATTTTTTTACAAAACCATCCACGAAAAAGTTGCTTATTTTTGAGTAAAATAAATATTAATTAAAAAAATTAAGAGCAATGAAAAAGGTATTATTAGTAGCGGTATTATTCAGTTTAGGCATGGCTTCCTGCAAAAAGGATGAAGAAGCAAAACCAGCAGTGAAAGCAGAGAGCAGCGTAATGGTAGGCGACAAGAAAGATATGGGCGGCTGGGATTAGTTAATAAAGAAACAGAATCATAAACATTAAAATTCAAAGACAATGAAAAAGGTATTATTAGTAGCGGTATTATTCAGTTTAGGTGTGGTTTCCTGCAAAAAGGACGAAGAAGCAAAACCAGCAGTGAAAGCAGAGAGCAGCGTGATGGTAGGTGATAAGAAAGATATGGGTGGTTGGGATTAATCCTTAAACAATTGGTTTCTTTTCTCGATGCAAGCTATATTTGTTCAAAACTTATAGCGTATGCAAGAGATAAAAAAATACGTTGATGAGAATAAGCAGCGGTTTCTGGATGAATTATTCGAACTGCTTCGTTTTCCATCAATAAGCGCTGATCCCAGTTTTAAGGGAGATGTATTAAAGACTGCTGATTTTGTAGCAGAAAAGCTCAGAGAAGCAGGTGCTGAGAAAGTAGAAGTATGTCCAACTGCCGGTTATCCTATAGTTTACGGTGAGAAGATCGTTGATGCTTCAAAACCTACCGTACTCGTGTATGGACACTATGATGTCCAGCCGGCAGATCCATTGGAATTATGGAAAACTTCGCCTTTTGAGCCAACAATAAGGGAAGGTAAAATATTCGCAAGGGGAGCCTGTGATGATAAAGGACAGTTTTATATGCATGTAAAAGCCTTTGAGCTCATGCATAAAACAGGCTCACTTCCTTGTAATATCAAATTTATGATAGAGGGCGAGGAGGAAGTAGGATCAGAGAATCTTGGCATTTTTGTTAAAGAGAATAAGGAACGCTTAAAAGCAGACGTTGTTCTTATCTCTGATACCGCCATGATCAGTCTCGACGATCCATCGTTAGAAACCGGACTTCGTGGCCTTTCATATTTAGAAGTGGAGGTCACCGGGCCAAATCGCGATCTGCATTCTGGAGTATATGGCGGTGCAGTCGCCAACCCGGCAACCATTTTATGTAAGTTGATAGCCTCACTTCACGATGAGAATAACCATATTACCATTCCTGGTTTTTATGATGACGTTCAAAGTCTCACTGAAGCAGAGCGTGAAAAGTTGAATGAAGCTCCTTATAATGAAGCCGAATATAAGGAAGATTTAGGTGTAGAAGAACTATGGGGAGAACAGGGATATACAACCATAGAAAGAACGGGAATACGCCCGACTTTAGAAGTGAACGGAATATGGGGCGGCTACACTGGCCAGGGAGCAAAAACTGTCCTTCCTTCAAAGGCAAGTGCAAAGATTTCCATGCGTCTTGTTCCGAACCAAAAATCAAATAACATTACGAAGTTATTTAAAGATCATTTCGAAAGAATTGCTCCTAAGTATGTGACCGTAACAGTAACAGAACATCATGGAGGAGAACCTGTAGTTACTCCAACTGATAGTGTAGCATATAAAGCTGCTGAAAAAGCTATAGAGCAGTCGTTTGGTAAGAAACCCATCCCGACGAGGGGAGGAGGAAGTATTCCAATTGTAGCTTTGTTTGAAGAAGTACTGGGAATTAAAACAGTATTAATGGGATTTGGCCTTGACAGCGACAATTTGCACTCTCCAAATGAGAAGTTTGATATTGCAAATTATTATAAAGGGATAGAAACTATTCCATTGTTTCACAAGTACTTTGCTGAGCTAAGTTAAGAAAAGACGTGAAGTTTAAATTATGAAGTCCTGCTAAATTTTCACTACTTTAAATTTAGCTTCCTCATAATTTAAACTTTTTCTATATTTGCAGGCGAAAAGGCACCCATAGCTCAGCTGGATAGAGCAACGGTTTTCTAAACCGTCGGTCTCAGGTTCGAATCCTGATGGGTGTACAAGAAAAGGGCTTCTGGTTACTACAGAGCCCTTTTTTTATGCATTGTTGTCCGTTTGTTTGCCGATCCGGAGGAAACTTACAGATTCTAACTTACAGCTACTATAATTTCAATCTTTTATTAAGTTTCCTCTATAAATAAAAGAAGCCACAATGATATAGCAGTACCCTGAGTTA
>DALYUO010000292.1:3848-5995 GCA_031981225.1 Pararcticibacter sp. | reverse complement strand
TTATCGCTGGTCAGGCTGACAGTTGGAGCCTTGGAATGTGTGATAAAAGCAATACGTTCGCTCACCGGCGAACCGGTGGAAGTAAAAAGAGTGATCTGAACAATGCCTGACGGAAATTTGTCTTTCGGAACCGAGGCCGAAAAGGCCTGGTTGTTCAGCTTGGCCTGAGCGGCATAACAGGTCACCCCGGCGCTCCTGGCTACGATATAGAAGATTTCATCCATATGCCTTTCGAGATAGGCAGGGGTGGCAGAAATCCTGATAATGATATTCTCGGGAGACATGTTGTTCACAGCCAGGCCTATGCCCGAGGTACGGGGTTTTGGCAGGTCGTAACTGGCTGTCGACCCGTCGGCAAACGTAACGTTAGCCTTATAAGTTTTGTCACTTTCCGGCGTAAAGGTAAACATGCCCATTCCCAGATGCTGTGAGTTAAAAGAACAAACCGTAGCACCCGCACCGTCTGTTAAGGTGCCCTTCACCTCGACACCCAGCCCGTCGGCCTTAATTGCTTTAAAAGCAACAACCGACGACACTCCTGATATAAGCCTGCCACCTTCAGGAAAAAACTGAACATCGGCATTATGGAAGGCCGACCGTAGCGGGAATGAGCTGGTGATGGATTTATCGTCGGATACAGAGATCACTGTCTCAAGTTCTCCGGCGTTTACCTGGTCTTTCAGATCACTGCTTAAAGTCAGATACCCGTTCTGGTCGGTAACACCCTTGCCCTTATTGACGGTTTCAAATTTCGATATTATCCGCCAGGTTACTTTCTTTCCGGCATAGGGCTTCCCGTTCTCGTCCTTAAAAAGCACACGGGCATTCACTTTAGGAACTTTGTTAGCGACTTCTCCTTTTACCGTGATATGGGTGATCAGGTCTTTGTTTAAAGTATTGCCAATACTGATGGTTTTATTAAAGAAATAAGCGTCTCCAAAATTAAGCATCCAGCGTGTATAGGCCCTGAAATGATAATTCCCCTGCTTATACGACATGGGCGACAAGGTAAGGCTGCCCGCTGCAACGCCATTTGAAACAGGAAGCCTGAGGGTCTCCATCAGCGAGTCGCGGCTGTTTATAACATCTACATACACCACTTTACTCAACTGTGATGGCGCATGAAGAAGACTTGTTAAATACGCTTTATACCAGATGGTATCGCCCACTGCATAATACGGTTTATCGAAATGAAGATAGACCTTTTCGAGGGGATGTTCTTCAGTCAGCTTCTGAGCTTTCTCAACGATGGTGTTGATGCTGATTGTATCCCGCTGTGAAAAAGCCGAAAGGTGTAAAAAAAACGTAAGTACAAACAGGGACAATAAATATTTTAAGGAATTCATCTGAGGAGCTTTCATCAAAAAAGAATGGTAAATATATTCATTTCAGGTTAGAGAACTTTAACCGCAACGATTCTTTTACATTTTTTAACACTTAAAGCAAAAGCGTATCAATCCGGTAGGCCATAAGCATATCAGCCGTTTCCGACCATGAAAATACGGTAAAGTGGCCATCCTGAGAAGCTACGAAGGCAAATGCATTGCGCTGGTCGTATACAAACTGCGCCGCCGAAAGGTGTCTCGTGCCGCCTAATTGTCCGGGATGTACCACTGTAATTTCACTTCCTGCCACAGGCTCTACAACGGCAACGCGGTCCACTGGCTCGCTCACTTCACGCCGGCCTATTTTCACTCCAAATGCCAGAAGTTCATGCTGGTCGCTTACCAGGGTAGCTCCATCTACGGCAGTAAGACCGGCGATATGTTCCACTTCGCGGCTCAAAACGCTCTGCCAGGGGCTCTCCCGCTGTAACCCGTCTTCTACACTGGTGATATTGGAGAGTCCGGAGAAAGCCGGCGAAACCGAATACTGCATGGGGTGAATGATTGAATCACGCCATTGGTACGTGCCGGAGGGCACCACCAGAAGGCATCCTCCATGCTGATGTCCACGCATAGATACCGCAAGCTGAATGAGTACGTTTACCGGATCGTTCCATGCTGGCGGACTGCTTAAGTCGAGTAAGGCTTTGACCACAGGCGGACAGTCGGGCAGCCGTGCGCTCTCATCATTCACAACCTTTACCTGGTCGCCCTTCAACACGGCGACGTTGGTAAACTTGCCGAACCCGCACATGCGTCTGT
>DALYUO010000292.1:2879-3831 GCA_031981225.1 Pararcticibacter sp. | reverse complement strand
CAAAACAGAGGTTCGGTATTTTAAGGGTGGTTCCCCATAAATACAGGTCCTCGCCTTCAAGCCACACCCCAAGGTGTATTCCCGCACGCTCGAGTCCCGGCGCCAGTTTTGTAAGGATAGTGGGACTAAGGGGCAGCCGCTTTTCAAAAAGAAGAGGATCCACAGCCTGATCCGGCCTCAGAAAGGCTATGGAGATCTTCGGCGGATTCCCTTCCTCTTTCCTTAGACTCGCCCAAAATGCAGCATCAACAATAGCTTCGATAACGTTGGCCGGAGGAATAGAAGCTGTGCTGTCAGAACCAGCCTTACAAGCCAGCGCTGCATGCTCTATAAAATGGGCTTCGATCGTTGCCGCTACCGAACGTGCTGCCTGATATGTGGGTTCATAAGTCATATAAATAGATTAATCGCCTATGTAAACGTATTTCTGAATGCAGTGCTACTTGCCTAAAGCAGTTTCGAGCAGCTCGGTGTAAAAATCCTGTATGGTTCTTCCCGCCTTGCTCACCTGCTGCGGAATAAGACTTCCCTCGGTCTGGCCCGGAACGGTATTTACTTCTATAAAAAAGAACTTGCCGGTTTCCTGCTCGAGGATATAATCTATGCGAACCACTCCCCTGCAGTTCAGCTTCCGGAACGCTTCGGTCACCACACGCTCAACCCGCGATTGCTCCTCACCTGTCATACGGCCCGGAGTTATCTCATCTGTAATCCCTGCAGTATATTTAGCCTCGTAATCAAAAAACTCTTTCGAGCTAACGATTTCAGTTGAGGGCAACACCTTAATGCCTTCTTTTCCTTTATATACGCCGATTGTAAATTCCCGTCCTGCGATGTATTCTTCAACAAGCACCTGGTTATCTTCCTTGAAAGCTTTTTCAAGTGCCAGAGGCAGCTCTTCAGCCGTCTTTACCTTGCTCATGCCGATGCTGCTTCCGCCGTTATTGGGTTT
>DALYUO010000292.1:0-2869 GCA_031981225.1 Pararcticibacter sp. | reverse complement strand
AAACAAGGGAAGATTTAGGCCTGCCAGCACCTCCTCCGAAGCCGAAGGCGTGTTAGCAAACAACTGAATGGAGCGCGCCGTATGAAGGTCTTTAATGCCCTCAACAATCGCCTTGGTATAACCTTTATTCATCGTGATGGCCGATGTGAGGGCATCGCAGCTGGTATAAGGCAGTCCCACCATATCAAAATATCCCTGAAGCTTGCCATCTTCGCCGGGCGAGCCATGAAGTCCGATAAAAACGCCATCAAAGCGGATCACCTTATCCTGGATATTCAAGGAAAAATCGTTCTTATCAATCGTATGCTTGATAGCGTTGCTATCTATATAATACCAGCTCTCTGGAGTGATAATAATCTTATAGACGTCAAATTTTTCGCTGTCTATGTTTCTTTCGATTACTTCTGCGCTTTTAAGAGAAATAACCGATTCGCCGGTAAAACCTCCGGTGACAAGGGCAATAGTCTTCTTCATGCGCCAAATATAGCTAATAGCTGTCAGCATTCAGAAATCAGCTGTCAGCTATCGGTAATAACAGAACCTTATAATTCTGTTATCAGGCAAAGCATTTTTTCCACTATTAAGCCGCTATTTACTACCTTTGCCCGGACGCTGATAGCCGAAAGCTGACCGCTGATAGCTTTTTTAACAATGAGTAAATTTTTAGAATATCTCAAGACCAATACATTCCGAAAGAATCTGATCATAGCTATTGCTTCAATAGCCGTATTTTTACTCATCATCTTTTTCAGCCTCCGGTTTTACACCAGGCATGGAGAAGGAGTCCCTGTTCCTAAGTTAAAGGGCCTGTCGGTTGAAGAGGCCGTTGAATTACTTGAATCTCAGGGATTCAGATACCAGATCGATTCGGTATACCAGGTTGACCGCGCGCCAGGACTTGTTATTGAGCAGGACCCCGACGCCAATACCAATGTAAAGATGAACAGGACGATATACCTCACCATCATTACCCGTAACGCTCCGGACGTAGGCTTCCCCGACGTATTTGAAATGACTTATCTCGAAGCGCGCGCTGTGTTAAGCAATTACGGAATAAAGATCGGCGACACCACCTATACTTCCGACATTGTGCGCGACCGTGTATTGGAAGCTACATACAAAGGCCGGCAGATAAAAAAAGGAGATCAGATCCCTAAAGGCACAGTAGTAGCCCTTTTGCTGGGCGATGGCAAAGGAGCCAGCGAAGTCGACCTTCCTAATGTAGTAGGCCTCTCTTTACCCGAGGCTATCTTTTCGTTGAAGGGTTCGTCGCTCGAAGCTGGTTCTGTATTTTATGAAGGCACGGTTACCGACAGCACTACCGCCCGCGTTATCAAACAATACCCGGCAGTAAGCGATACCTTGTCGAAAGTGCCTATCGGAACCCATGTAGATCTTATTCTGTCGAATGGTCCGCCTGCGCCTTAATATTGTGCTGTTCGTAATCTTGAAAAACTTGTTAATGAGCTTACTGTTGATATACAGATGCAGAATGACGGTTGACTGATTTACCTGTACTGAATATCTGCCGCATATTAAAACGATTAATTAACTTTTATAAAAGAATGACTGATAAACAATCCGGAAGACTTTCTCTAAAAGCCAAAATCTTTATTGCTTTAGGCCTGATTATAGTAATCTCTCTTGCCATCACAGCCTTTAACTATTACCTGCGTTACTTCGGGCCAAGCGTTACCGATAACGAGGAATATCTTTATATCCGCACAGGTTCTGATTTTGATGACGTATACAAAACCATCAGGGATAAGGAGATCGTTAAAGATTCTGTCGTTTTTCAATGGGTAGCATCAGATATGAACTATCCAAAGGCGGGAAAACCGGGTAAATACAAGCTTACCCCGGGCATGGGCAACCGCCGTTTTATTAACATGCTCAAAGCCGGCAACCAGGAGCCTGTAAAACTGAGCTTCCGAGGCTACCGGTTAAAAGAAGATTTCGCCGGTTATGTGTCAAAGCAACTCGAGCCTGATTCCGTTTCACTGGTCCGCTTACTTGATTCTGCCACATTTATCAGCAAGTATGGTTTCAACCGCGATAATGTGTATGCCATGTTTATTCCGAACTCTTACGAGATGTACTGGAATATTTCTGCCGATAAGTTCTTTAAACGGATGTATGATGAATATCAGAAGTTCTGGACAGAGAGGAGAACTGAAAAGGCAAAGGAACTCGGATTTACGCCCATACAGGTAAGCACACTCGCAGCCATTGTCGACGCCGAAGCGCTTCACGACAGTGAAATGCCCGCAGTAGCAGGACTTTATCTGAACCGGTATAAAAGAGGAATGAAGCTTCAGGCTGATCCCACTGTGATCTATGCAAACAAGGACTTCACTATCCGGAGGGTGCTGAACAGGCACCTCATAAAGGATTCGCCGTACAATACCTATGTGTATGCAGGGTTGCCTCCGGGCCCTATTATGATGCCCAGCATTAAGGCTATCGACGCGGTATTAAACTACCAGAAACACAACTACCTGTACATGTGTGCAAAAGAGGATTTTTCGGTGTTACCGTCGCAGAACACCAGGCAAATGCCCGGCGGTTTCAGCAGGCGCTCAACGAAAGAAACATCAAAAAATAATGTTTGTACACGAAACAAAGATCAGGGTACGTTATGGGGAGACCGACCAGATGGGCTATATGTATTACGGCAATTATGCTGAGTTTTATGAAGTAGCACGGGTGGAGATGCTGCGCAGCCTCGACATGACCTACCGCTCTATGGAGGATGCCGGAGTGATGATGCCTGTTCTGGAGATGCGATGCAAATATCTCAAACCAGCACGTTACGACGAGGAAATCACCATTAAAGTAATCCTTGACAAGATGCCGGGCGTACGTATCC
>DALYUO010000291.1:0-6011 GCA_031981225.1 Pararcticibacter sp. | reverse complement strand
CAAAGTAAGACCATTAAGATTTGCAGGTCAAGATGGGGTTAGTCGGGCGGATACTTTAGATGCGCAGGTTATAACCCTCTCCAATAATTCTTCGGGGTTTTCTGTGGGATAATCAGGGTTGAATACATATCCACTTAAATCAGTCCAAACGTTGTCTACAGGAACAATTTCAGTTTGTAGGTATTCAGGCAATCCTCTAACTTTTTCACCATTTATATCAGTAAACTGAATTTTATCATTAATTCGAATGCGCTCCGCTAAGATCATTTCATCCACCGTTTCTTGCTTGAATGTCCAATGCCTACCTTTTGGTGGGTACATAAGTTTACCGAAAATGGTGCGCTCTGGTGGATTTCGTAACCCCGGAGAACTCATGCCTCGCCAAACAAGTTCAGCAATTTCACCTGAAAACGTATCTAAACGGTGTCTATTTACTTCAGTAAAAGCATAATTTGAAGAATTTGAGTAAAAAAAGAGGCTGTCAGTTGCATGATTAAACCTGGTTAAGTTTTTCAATTGCCTTTTAAATCTATTTATTACAATTTCATTTTGAAAATTCTCTTTACCAAAAATCTCATCCAACACCAATTTAATATAATGGCCAAAATGATAATCTTGTCTTACAAAGATTAACCCATCAGGTGCCAATAACTCCTTTGCTACTATTAAACGCCGTCTTATGAATTCAACAAAATCAGCACTTTTTCTTTTTGCAGTATATCCTTTTTGACCTTTATTACCTTCATAATCGTCACCTGTGCCAAAGGGAGGGTCTATGTAAATAAGTTTTACCTTACCTTTAATTTTATCCTTTATAAGTTCATCAGCATTATGATAACAAGTTTTTAAAAACTGTAAATTGTCTCCAAAAATAATCAAGTTTCTCCAACCGTCGTCAAATAACTGCCGTTCTCCATTGAAGACTTTTTCTACTTGCAAAGGAACTGGTAATACACCGTCTTCACCCCGCAAAACATCTTGTTTCCGCATTTTTCCTGCATAGCGTAAATCATACTCTTTATGTAATGTTGGAAACAACTTTTCTTTAAAATCATCAGGGATAGGCTCTCCTAAAGATATTTTGTTTAATAAAAACTGCTTTTCTTCTAATGTTAATTGCATTTATGTAGCGATATATCCGTTAAATTTATAATTATTATAGTTTATTTTGGTGCTGATTTAATAAATCTGCAAATATACCATTATATAAGCGTTTATTTTAAAAATTCAAATAGGGTGATTCTATCAAACCTTTGTTTCAAGTGATATCCTGGAAAACAAAATGCTATCAAAAAGAGCTAAGGATCTTGGATTCGGTTTAAAAGAATGCTATCATTTAATTGGTGGCGGTGCCCTGACCTCCGGATGCTCCGGCCAAACTTTGACGGCATTATTTTAATAGTTACATTGCAACCCTACAGTAAGCGTTCTGCTTACTTTGTGATAAGGTTTAGGTTAAAAGCCTGATTCCGCAAGGGATATCGGGCTTTTTATTTTATACCTCAATTTTATTAATATCATCAATCAATCGTTTTGCATCCTTCTCAAAGTTTGCTATTATGTTGATCTTTTGGGTTGGGTCTGTTGTTACATGCCTAGCGCTATTTTCAAATAGTGCCACTTCAAGTTTACGGTTCTCCAAAGCACTGTGAGCATAAGTACTTGCAGAAGTTGCCGTTTCAATTTCCTGTTCTTTAGCATCTAACACTTGTTTAATTTTTACAATTATATCATCTAATTCTTTCATACATTTAAGTGGGTTTATGTTAAAAATACTTTTGTTTGGCTAACCAATAGCCCAACAGTGCTGATACCAGATTTGGAACGATATACTTTAAAAAGTTTTTACCCCACACATACCACCAAGGCTTGACATTATTTACTGTTTTTAAATACTCGTCATAGGTAATTCCATCATCAATGATATCAAAGGCTTTCTTTGTAAAGCGGTAAGCGCCTTGTCCAGGGGTACGTTCTAATAATCCTTCGGAATATGCCATATATACAACTTTTCTAAAATCGTTACTTACTCCTTTGTTTAAGGTTATCAAGTTTCCTTTTCCTGATTCCTCTCTTAAGAAATGGGTTATGCGCTCGTTATTGGTCATGTTCTACTAAGATACAAGATTTAGCATTCTATTGAATGACTATAATATCATCCTTATCAGTTGTAAAGTGAAGCGAAAGCTTTTCCGCTCGGGCCTTCCAGTCATGCTTATAACCCATTGATGCAAATCGTAGCTTATCACGGCCATAACGGTTATTCATAGCATCTAAAACTGCTGTTAACTTTGCATTCCGTTCTGTGTTTGGATTATCAAAAAGGTTACTCTGTATTGCGCCAATAGGCACTAAACGGGAGAGAAAAACGCCTATTCTTTTATAATTAAATCCTTTTCGGTAAATTTTCTTTAATAGCTTATTTGCTTCCTCTTTCAAAATGTGGGTATGGTAAGTAGCAACGGGTAACTCTACTTCTATGCCTTTATAGTATTGCGGTTCGTCTGTAGCAAATGGGTTCGTTTGAATGAAAACATAAATCTGCTTACAGGCTAAATTTTGCCCTCGTAGTTTATCGCAACACCGGGATAAATAAACTTCCATTGCTTCCTGCAATTCAATTTGTTCGGTTACTTTTATTCCAAATCCTTTTGCGCTCCCTATTCCTTTTTTATTTGGGACTTCATATTCAAAAGCAATTTTCTCTTTGCCGTTAAGTTCGCACCATAGCCTATACCCTACAATTGTCATCAATTCATTTACTCTGTCACCAGGCATCATAGAAAAATCGTATGCCGATTGGATGCCCATTGCCAATAGTTTTTCATTGTACTTGCCACCTATCCCCCAAACATCCCCTACGGGTAACCATTTTAATAGCCTAATTCTATCGTCGTCATTTTTTATCCGGTAGAAGCCGTTATCTGTTTCCTTTTTGGCATATTTAGTAGCTGTCTTTGCTAAAGCTTTAGTTTGGCCGATTCCGATACTGACAGGAATACCAGTATATTGAAGTATTCTCTTTTTAGCATCCATGACATAATTATCAATATCAACATACTTATGACTGTACAAATTGGCGAAAGCTTCATCAATAGAGTAAAACTCCATATCAGGGGTATAAGCTCCGAATACTTCCATAACCCGACTGCTCATATCACCATAAAGAGTATAATTAGAAGATAAGGGAACCACGCCATACTGCCCGTAGAGCATCATGGTTTTTTTAATGTTATCACCTCTTTTAATGCCCAGGGCTTTTGCTTCTTTACTTAAAGCTACAATAGTATGATCGCCATTACTTAGTATAACAACAGGCTTGCCGACCAGCGAAGGGTTAAATACACGTTCACACGAAACATAGAAAGCATCACAATCCGCATGAACAATCATATAATGTCACCGGAAAATAGCAATGTACATGTATCGGTAAATAAGGATGTACATCAGGGAAAAGCAAATCGGCAAATAAGGATGTCGATTTAAAGCAAAGGTAAGACCTTAACCTATAGTTTCAAAAATTGATTTTCTATTCTGCATTCTGTAGCTTTCGCCGGCTAGTCCGATGATTTCGCAGCGGTACAGCAAGCGGTCTAAAAGAGCCGTGGTAATGACTTCGTCGCCCAGTATTTCCACCCACTGTTTGGGAGATTTATTGGTGGTAATAATAAAAGAGGTCTTCTCGTGCAGGGTGTTGATGAAGTGAAAGAAGGCGTTGGCCTCCATTTTGCTTTGAGAGATCATCATCATATCGTCGATGACGATCAGCTGCGCCCTGGTTAACCGGGCGTAGTCGGCCCTTGCCACCGTAGCAATATCTTTTGTCCTCAGTACGGTCATTAACTGCTCCATGGTGCGGAAATAGGCCCGGTA
Organism: Pararcticibacter sp.; assembly: GCA_031981225.1. Lineage (GTDB taxonomy): Bacteria > Bacteroidota > Bacteroidia > Sphingobacteriales > Sphingobacteriaceae > Arcticibacter. The sequence continues at coordinate 2,138 of DALYUO010000291.1, read as the reverse complement.
GCCGTTCTTCACTGCGTGATAACATAAGCCTGCCGAGAGCATCGTTTTGCCGGTACCGCTGGGGCCCATCAGGATGATGTTGTAGTTCTGGTCCAGCCATGTCAGCTCTTTAAGCTGCTCCAGCCTGGCTTTAGGAAGGCGCTCTTCCCGGGAACTATCGTACTGCTCCAGATGGTGGTTTAAAGGCAGGCAGGCTGCTTTTTCCCTGCGCTGCTGATCGCGTCTGCGGCGGTCCTCCAGTTCGCCGTCCAGCAATTGTCTGATGAATTCCAGGTAGCTGAGGCCTTCGGCAGCGGCACGGTCTGCCAGTGCTTCCACCTTTCCGGTTACTGCGCCCAGGCGCAGTAACTGACATTGTTTTTTGATCGTTTCCAGTGTTTCCATTGTGTGATTATAATCGTGTATTAAATAAGTTTTCATAAACCCTGATATCGCTTCCTTTAGGCCTGATCTCTGCTTTCTTCAGGTTGGCCGGATCAAGGAGTTTGATCATGGCTTCCCTGCTGGCAGGCTGTCGGGACAACTCAGTGAGCTGGCGGAGTATTTCTTTAAAAGCAGTAGCGTCAAACAAGCCCCGTACGATGCAGGTATCCAGAGCGGTATCCTTCATAGATCCATCACAGCCGCTTATGGCATCCCGGATGGCCTGCACCTGATCGCGGGCGTAACGGGGTTTTTGCTCCCGGATCTTTTCCAGAAATACCAGTGCCTGCTGCCTGTCAGAAAAAAGAGCGGCGGTCTGATGGATCAGGTCACGGACTTTACCACTTTTGTCCCGCTTGTGATCGGTATTGATCACAGTCTTTCCCCGTCCTGAATAGAGTTCATGGCGGCATAGCAGTTCCTCCTGCTGATTATAAACAGCCAGTATGTCCCCCTCTTCCAGGCGAAGGTTGAGGTAAGTGCCTTTTCCCTTATAGGTGCCGCAGGGGACCGAGTAACTGTTCCCCTTATAATTGAACATATTGTCCTTTAGAACAGCAGATACAATATAGTCCGGCATCAGGCCAATGGGAGCCCAGCTATTCAGATGCGCTTTTTCCTGTTCCCACTCCTGCATAGGGACCTTTTTTGTGGTTCCGTGCACCATGGCGTTGCCGGTCCGCGTAAGCCAGGCCAGCGCCTGGGACTGCAGCACTTCTATATCATGATAAAGACGCCCGTAAAGGAAGTTCTTCTTGATATAGCCGATCACATTCTCAATCTTTCCTTTACTCTGGGGATCTGCTTTTCGGCAGAAAAAAACCTGATAGTCCCGTTCAAATACGTAGCTTTTAAACTCTTTGGTCAGCAGCAGTTCCCCCAGGTTTTCATCCACCAGAAATAACCTGTCCTGGTCATAAACAATCTCCCCGGGAATCCCGCCAAAGAACTTAAAGGCTACTTCATGGGCATCGATAGCCGTCTTTGATGTGAAAGGCCGCTCCGAAAAGTGGACATACTTATAACGGCTGGCAGAGAGCACCAGGCTAAAGAACCAGACTTTCTTCCGGCCTTCGGCGCTGCGAAGGGTATACTGGCCGAAATCGGCCTGTCCCTGAACGCCGTAGGGCAGTTCTTCCACCCGCATATAATCCCTGGCCCGTTCTTCTGTCACGATCCGGTACTTCTGGCGCACCCACATCACAAAATTATAAACAGTACGGGGGCTGGTAGACGGAAATCCGGAATGATGTTCCTTCAGCCAGTCATGAACCTGGGCGGTGCTTGCTGAAGGAAGGGCCTCCAGCTTCTCCTTCACGAATCCCTCATAGGGGGACAGCAACTTACTGCGCTCCTCTTTTCCGCTAAGAAAGTTTTCATACAATTGCTCCTCCATCCGGTAGTACTTCTTTACCGTTCTGCGGTCCAGGCCCAGGAATGAAGCAATTTGGGAGAAGGTGGACCCTTCTGCGTGCATTTTTTTGATTTGATGATACATGATCCAATTACTAATGGTTTTTTTGTCCATCTTTGGGCAGTTAATTAAAAGTTAAACCTGCCGCGAAAGTGGCGTTTTTCTGATTGGGGGCATGCCCCCAATCAGAATTCATCATGCATCCTTATTTTCCGATTTACCGAATTTTGTACATTCTTATTTTCCGTTTTCTGTACATCCTTATTTTCCGAAATTTGACATTGTTAATTTCCGATTACAC
>DALYUO010000290.1:1959-6040 GCA_031981225.1 Pararcticibacter sp. | reverse complement strand
ATCAGACCTTTAAAGTCTCCTATTCCATCGCAGTTACCATCTCTGAACGCCTTAATGTGCAATTCATATATTATGGCATCTTTATACCAGTGAAGTTTATCGTCGAGTTTTGTGCTTATTTCGGGCATGTTAAAACAGGTTAGATGTGTTGTTCAACTCTAAAAATATGCGCAGGCATTTCGTAAGGATTAAGCTGGACATAATTCCACTCATCCTGCCATCGGTACCTGCTTCCGCTTAATAAATCGCGCACAGTATAAGGCACGCCGGGCCTGATGCCCAGTTGCCACAGAGGCACTTTCACGTGGGCCCCATGCGTATTATATGGATCGAGGTTAACCACTACAATCAGGTTATTTCCCGTTTCAGGATCGGCCTTACTGTAACAAATGATCTGATCGCTGCTGCTTTCAGCAAATTCAACGTTCCAGGTAGTGTGCAGTGCCGGGTTGCTTTTTCGTATACTATTCACTCTGGTAATGATCTCCTTTATGCGGGTGTACTGATCCCATTCCCAGTGCTTAATTTCATATTTCTCATTATCGGTGTACTCTTCCTTTCCCGGATGGGGAGTATTGACGCAGAACTCATACACCGGTCCGTAAATTCCATAACTCGAAGAAAGCGTGGCCGCCAGTACCAGCCGCAGGATGTGGGCATTCTCTCCTCCCCAGCTCAGAAAAGGAGAAAGGATGTCGGGCGTATTGGGCCAGAAGTTCGGACGGAAGATATATCTCATGTCGGTCCTGGTCAGCTCCTTCATATATTCCTCCAGTTCATATTTCGTATTCCTCCAGGTGAAGTAAGTATACGATTGATTAAAACCAGCCTTCGCCAGCCTTTCCATCAGCAGAGGGCGGGTAAAGGCTTCTGCCAGAAATATAGTATCCGGATTGGTCTTTCTAACCTCACGAATCATCCATTCCCAGAAGGCAAAAGCCTTGGTATGCGGGTTATCGATCCTGAAGATAGTCACTCCCTGGCCTATCCAGTAGTCCACCACACTTTTCAGCTCCTGCCAAAGGTTCTCCCAATCCTCCGTTTCGAAGTTTATCGGAAGAATATCTTCGTATTTCTTGGGAGGGTTCTCTGCATATTGAACAGACCCGTCGGGCCGCCACCTGCACCATTGCGGATGTTCTTTAACATAGGGATGATCGGGCGCGCACTGGTACGCAATGTCCATTGCAACTTCAATATTGAGCTTTTTGGCCTCCTTTACAAGGCTCTTAAAATCAGCAAGAGTGCCCAGCTGAGGATGAATTGCCTTGTGCCCTCCGGTACGGTTGCCAATGGCCCATGGCGAACCAGGATCTTCAGGTGCAGGCGTCAGGGTATTGTTTTTACCTTTACGGTTCTTTTCACCGATGGGATGTACAGGGGGAAAATAAAGTACATCGAATCCCATCTTTGCAACCCTTGGCAGCAGTTTTTTAACATCATTAAACGTGCCGTGCCGACCCGGTTCTGTCGCTGCCGAACGGGGGAACAGTTCGTACCATGTACTAAATGCCGCCTTTTTCCTTTCAACCTCTATCAGCATTGCCTGCGGATAAGTACTTACAAGATCTTCATCCCTGTACTTCCTCATTATCGCACTCAGCTCTCCGCTCAGGGCCTTCAATACCGATGAGGCCGGATCACCGGAACCCAGCAGTTCAGCATGATAGTTTAACAATCCGGTCTTATCAGAGCCGGCAGCATGCTCCGCTGCTTCCTGAATAAGCCCGGCTCCTATCTGAAGCTCAACCTTCACATCCTGTCCTGCTTCGTACTTTTTCTGCAGCCCCTTTTGCCAGGTGTTGAAATGATCCACCCAGCCCTGAACTTTAAACTGATAAAACCCGGTCTTGGTGAGCTTAAACGTGGCCTCCCAGCGGTCGTTTAGAGTAACGGACATGGGCACTGCGCTCCATTCCTGTTCATCCTGATGTTTGAACAGAACCCGGGCGTCAATTTCATCATGACCGTCGCTGAATACATTCGCCGAAACGGTTATGCTTTCATTTTCTGCTGCTTTTGCAGGGTACTGCCCGCCTTCTATCTGGGGGGAAACATTGGAAATAACAACTCTCTTTCTGCCATTAGATTGAATCATAGGGGTAGATTTTCAATTTTAATGAAGTATTATTTCCACAACCCCGTTTAAGACTGAAAAGTTTGAATGAATATTAAATGAAGCAATTCCAGAATCAAGTTGTACTATCTTTCATTAAATGAAAAAACAGGCAACAATATCTCTATAGTGATGTTATAAGAATACATCTAACAAAGAAAAACGATTATGGCAAATTTCAATCCGCAACACAGCGAAGGTAAAGTAGCAACAGCTATTGAAGAACAGACAGCAAAGGTACCGTCGGACGTATTTTTATGGGCATCACTCGCATCAATGGGAGTTTCCCTGACCCTTAAATGCCTTGGCAAAAAACATACAGCATTATTTGTTGGGCAATGGGCCGCACCATTTTTGCTGCTGGGGATATACAATAAGATAGTTAAAGTAGAAGGACACGACTAGACATTCTCTTTTTGATGATTCCATGCCGGTCAGTTTTAATATAAAACGACCGGCTTTTTTGTTTTTATGCCCTTAATGATTACGATCACCTTTTTTCTGAATGACGATCATTTTTTTCTGCCTATGATGCACGCATATTTGTATCAGTAATTGTTGCTGCCCCAAGGCAACATTTTTCATAGGTAGATGTAGGGTCAGACATATTAATTGTGTCTGACCTTTTTTTTGATCCATTCTCTGCTCTGCTTCGGCGCACTAAATTTCAGCGATATGTTGTTTCCTTTATTGGTGTAGCTGATCCATTTGGAATTAAAGGTTAAATTATTTACCTATGCATGTGGAACATGCGTAAAGCCAACCGTTATAGGCACCTTGACATTCAGGAGCAAAAACTGCGAAATAAAAACCAATTATTAGAATGAATACAATACTGGAACCTAAAAAGATCCACTTGCTGCTTCGAATTGCTGGTCTGATCGCATTGTTCGGATTTACACCATTTGCAATAATGGGACTGCTTAATGAAGGCAAAAATTATGGAATCTTTTTCCTGGTTGCATTCATAATGCTATTGATTCCTGAGTTGTATATCAAACTATTTTTAAAACCCGTCTCCGCAGTACTTGAGGAAAACACAATTGCTTTAAAGTACTATCATGGCGCCGTCAGACAAATTTCTCTGGATGAATTGGAGGATATAGTACGACTGAAGAGTATACAAATTACGGAAATAAACTGGGGGTGTTATTATACCTAAAGAATGGCAAACATATTGATTTTACAGAAATAAATATAATCAATATATCACCATTAAGAGACTATCTCAATGGTAGAAATGTGCGTTACTACGGTGCTGAGAAATTGCGGCCCTGGTATTCGAGAAAGTATAAATACGATAGATATTATTCGTTGTAAGACGGTGATTTAGTTTTTACTGTTTTTCAAATGATAGAAACTCTTAAAAGACACAAGAATTTTATTCCGATAATCCTACTAGCCGGACTTACTTTATACACAGTCTATGAGGTGCTATTTACAAAGGTTGAATATCAAGGGACCCTATATGATAAAAGTTTCTCAAGAGAAAATATTTTAGGTTTTATAGCGATGACGGCAATTATTGGAATTTACTTGTTTGCCCGTAAGTATTTCCAAAATGTCGTTATTATAATCTTGTATCTGGGGATTCTTGGTATAGTGAATTTTACATCAGGCACCTACGTTATAACTTTTGTTCTTCCGCTCCACATCGTTCCGGCCTTTACTGCGATATTGTACTTAGCTATTAATTATAAAAAGATAAAAAACAGACTAGATGGGGCTCTCGATTCAGGTATAGAAATCTCGCCCGACCGAGAAAAAGTAAAAGAATTCAAAAATAAATACCAACACAAAACTGACAACGAATTAGAAGAAATAGTTATTGATAAAAGATTTGTAATGGAGGCCAAAATAGCTTCAACAGAATTATTGAACGAGCGGCATAAAAAGCCTGACAGCTAAATTGAGCGGTTATAAAAACACAGCCATGAACTTTCTCAGTTGTCGAAGTACGTTCTA
>DALYUO010000290.1:0-1949 GCA_031981225.1 Pararcticibacter sp. | reverse complement strand
TGGAATGGTATCTTTTGCACCGTTCTAGCATACTATTCAATGAAAAAGCCTGAAAAGACACCCTGTGAAGAGAAAATCAATGATTTTTATGCGATGAATTATTTTTTTAGGTCTTATTACTGATCTAATTAGCACTAACTTTCCTGGTGTTGCCTGTTGCTATAATTATCCTTATAGTTTTAAACAAGTAAGATTAAATATTTCTATAAGAAACAAGAGCGTAAAGTGCGCTGTCAGTATATAACTTCGCTATTCTTCAACATGCAAATTAATCTTGTTCCCCTGTAGACTCTTAAAGCGGCGTTCCACTGTGTTCTCTTATCCAGTCAGTCATGACCTTTAAGGCTTCGGGCGCAAATGTTTCTTCGATATTCGCGTACTCGCCTACTTCGCCCGTATCGGCAGTCTGGAATAAATGATTCAGACCGGGGAGCAATACAATCTTAAAATCTTTGTTCCCGGCCTGAGTAAGGTATTTTCTAAAACCTTCGAGGTTTTCTTTTGCAGAAACCTGGGTATCCTTTTCACCATTCATCGCTAATACAGGTATTTTAACTTTGGTCAACGTGGTAGCGGGATCATATTTAAAAAAATATCGCATCCATGGAGTATAGGTCTTGCTGGCCATCATTCCTATTATTTTATCTGCTTCAGGCCCTTTAAAACCAGCTTTGCTGCGAAAATCTTCGGGCTGCTGATCCAGCCATTTTTGAAAGGCAGGCTTAAATTCGGATTTCAGTCTGGCTTCATCAGGGTAATCATCGCTTAGCTTTATCAAAACATCCATCATACCGAGGATCCGCTTTACCCCATCCTGGTCAAAGCCCATCCGGGCATATGTATGTTCAACCTGCCGTTTAATTAATTCCTTTCCTGTTACTCCTACCCCCGCTAAACTTACAATAAACGACACGTCTTTGGAGCGCATTGCAACCATTGGAGCGATTATTCCGCCTTCACTATGTCCAACAAGTCCGATTTTCGCCGGATCAATCTCTTTTCGCGTTTTTAAATAAGCTATGCCTGCAAGAACATCTTGCGCGAAGTCTTCTGAAGTGGCATTTTTCGCATCGCCAGTTGTTTTTCCAACGCCCCTATCGTCAACTCTTAATACGGCTATTCCATTCCGGCTTAGATAATCTGCAATTACAAGGAAGGGTTTATGTCCGAATACAGTCTCATCCCTGTCTTCCTGGCCGGAGCCGGTGATTAAGATAACTACAGGACAGGGCGAAGTTGAAACCGGCAGAGTGAGAGTCGCTCCATATTGTATGGTTTTATCTTTATTGGAATAAATCAGCTCTTCTGCTTTATATGGAAACGGGGGCTTAGGATTTTGAGGCCTTTTAGGTTCTCCCATGTCGGCGGTCCTCTTGAGTGTAAGCGGAATAGTTGCTCCTCCCTGTTGCCATATTCCGTTCAATACAGATCTATCCGCATTAAAACTGCCTTTAAAACCACCTTGTATCACTGAAGAAAATGCCTCGAGGCTGTCTGCTGTTATATGAAGCTTTGATACTGTTAAGCCAAGAGCGCCCTGATCGGGACTGTCAAAAACAGCTGTTCGCTTATGCGAAACACTATCTTCATCTATCCGGAGGATCAATCGTATCGCCCCCAGTTTACCCTCCCAAGTAGTTTTAGGTGGCAAGTCCTGGGCTGCTGCATTTACTAAAATGGCAAAGCAAAGGCTAAAAATGGAAAAAAGAAATCGAGCTGACATGAAGTAAAGCTAATAAATAGTTCTGCACATCATATCAGCTGATCTCACAAAAATATTATCCTAGCCAGCTGGCGTAGGTGTGGAAGTTGGGCCCGGTGTTGGTGTCGGACTTGGTGTTGGTGTTGGTGTTGGAGTCGGAGTCGGACTTGGTGTCGGTGTTGGCGTAGGTGTAGGACTTGGTGTAGGTGTAGGACTTGGCGTTGGTGATGGAGTTGGTGTTGGAGTC
>DALYUO010000289.1:5157-6047 GCA_031981225.1 Pararcticibacter sp. | reverse complement strand
AATATGCTGTTGTGCGTTCAGTCCGGTGAGCGAGCGCAGCATATCACTTAAATAATTCGGTGTGTAGTTCAGTTTTTCTGCAAGATATTGAACAGTCGGGATACCGTGGACGATGGGCTTTTCTTCGTTAAAGTAATTATCCAGCAAATCTTCCAATTGCCGGAGCAGGTCGTTGGTAATCACCTGCCTGGTCAGGAACTGGCGCTTATAAAAGCGCTTGGCATAATTCAACAGCAACTCGATCTGTGAGATAATCACCTCATGGCTGAAGTCGTCTATCCTGCTGTTCAATTCGTCGCGTATAATACCGTAAATGGCGAGCATGGTTGATTTCTCCTGCTCTGACAGATGCAACGCTTCGTTGATGGCATAAGAGAAAAAACCATAGTTTTTGATCTTCCGGGCTAATGGATAACCCTGCAGGAAATCCGGATGGACGATCAGCGAATAACCTTTATTGCCCTCATAATTTTTCGTACTGCCCACAACCTGGTTGGGTGCCGTGAATATGAGGTTGCCTTCATCGAAATCATAATAACCCTGACCATACCTGAATCTTCCTCCCAGGTGGGTAATAAATGTGACCTTATAGAATCCCGTTATATAACTACCCGGAAGCCGGCCCATGTCTATCTGTCCGTTTGTGGCGTCCAATAAGCTGATTAATGGATGCAAGGGGCCCGGAAGGCCCAGTTGGCGGTGGAGTTCGGATATCGATTCTATCTTACTTACTTTAGGGTATTCGTTTTTCATTATTAAAGATAATAAGTACCGGTGACTGGAACAGTCACCGGTTACAAAATTACTACCATGGCAGCGGCCCGGTTGGGCCTGTGAAAGTAGCCGTTGGGCCATCTGTTTCCAGCGCTACACGCACCGGTTCACGCGAG
>DALYUO010000289.1:2842-5147 GCA_031981225.1 Pararcticibacter sp. | reverse complement strand
TATTCAGGGCGGTGGCCGTGAAGCCGGGGCTGACCGCATTGACCTTGATGTTCTCCTTTTCCAGCTCTAAAGCAAAGGCCATGGTGACGGCGTTAAGTGCTGTTTTAGAAGCTGCATAAACAACACCAAAGTGCTCTTTCGCCCAGCAGGCGGGATCGGAGATCCAGGTGAGTGATCCCAGTGCGCTTGATACATTGACAATACGCGCTGCTCTTGATTTGCGAAGCAAGGGGAGCATTGCCTGGGTGACGCTGATGACACCGAATACGTTCGTCTCCCAAACAGTCCTTACTTCGTCAAGAGAGGCATTCGTGGCACGGCCAGCCTCAGTTGCATCTTCCAATGTTCTGCCCGGCTTACCTGCATGTGCTATCCCCGCATTGTTTACCAATAAATCAACACGCCCTTGTTCCTTTTCAATTCTCTCAGCCGCAGCGCTGATGGTCGACTGCTGTGTAACGTCCAACTGAATAGCTTGTGCATTAGCTCCAATCTCAGCAGCTGCCTTTTCCCCGTTGCCCAGGTTACGTGACCCGACATATACCTTATAACCATTAGCTGCCAGCGCTTTTGCTATCTGAAAGCCTACACCCTGGTTGGCGCCGGTTACAAGAGCAACAGATTGATAGTTTGTTGATGATTCAATTTGGTTTTCCATAAGAGTAACAATTAATGAATGAATAAAGCAAAATTCAGTAATTGTTGTTTTTTCATAATAACCAAATCAAGGACATTTGTAGCTTAAACGAATACGATATCATCTGGTTGCGTTAGCTATTGCAGCAACCAGCCTCTCGTGTATATACCGTGTCCATGCTGGAGCACATGCTTCATAGCATTCAAATTCGGGAACCAACCCTGCGTGAGTAAACGAAATTTTTGTCTTGTTATCTTCCCGGGAGATATCAAATGATATTTTAGTGCTGGTCCATTCATCTGTTGTGTTTGTGAAGCTGAGGTTACTTTCAGTTACCAGCCAAACTACTTTTTTATCAGGGACGAGTTCCACGAGCTTTTGTTTGGTGTAGTGCATGCCTTCGCCTGCACGAAAGGTGAATTCATCGCCTAATTTCCCGGAGCTTCCTTCAAAGGACTCGTTGAATAGTCCCGACCACCAGGCCCGTACATCCAATATTACATTGAATACCTCTTCGGGCGTTTGATCAACCACGATAGTTGTGTTGAAATTCTGGTTTTTCATTTTCTCTTTTTTAAATTGTAGTTGTTTAATGATTATCACACGCTTACCCCGGTTCAATACCGCACCTTCTGAATTTTACAGCCGATGGGTTTGACAGCAAAGCAAATGTAGGGTCTTTAAATGCACATACATGGTGGTAAAATAGACTTTGTGGTGGGTTGATTTGGACGAGTTGCATCGGTATCTTTGAATATATTTTCCTGACATGAAACATATCACTCTTTTGTATCCTGAAGGACATTGTAACCTTGGTACCGTAGCATGTATTATTGGTACTGTTGAGATACTCACACGCGCAAGTGCATACTGGACAGAGCAGGGAAATAAACCGAAATATGAGTTGGTAGTAGCAGGTATAAGGCCCAAAAAGGATTATATTCATAACCTGGTGGCCCTAAAGCTTGATGCCCTCATATCAGATATTGCTAAGACTGACCTGATCATTATTCCATCAGCAATCCCGGGGGATGAAACAAGCGAGAGCAGGTTGATGTTTGACTGGATAAGGCAGCAGTATAATAGAGGCGCGGAAATAGCCAGCATGTGTTCCGGCGCTTTTATTCTTGCATCTACAGGCATTATGGATGGCAGAAGCTGCTCAACACATTGGTCGTATGCCAATGCTTTCAAAGCAAATTATCCCAAAGTGAATTTGCATTCAGACCAATTGATCACCGACGAGAAGGGAATTTATACAAATGGAGGAGCCTATTCTTTTTTGAACCTGGTGATATACCTCATTGAGAAATATTACGACAGGCAGACAGCCATCTATTGTTCCAAGGTATTCCAGATAGAACTCGACAGGAGTAGTCAGTCGGCGTTTGTAATATTTACCGGGCAAAAACATCATGGCGACATGATGGTGCAAAAGGCCCAGACTTATATAGAGAACAATATCAACGAAAAGATTTCGGTCGAGGCTTTATCCTCAAAGTTTGCGATCGGCAGGAGGAATTTTGATAGAAGATTTATTAAGGCTACCGGCAATACGCCCCTGGAATATGCCCAAAGAGTAAAAATTGAGTCGGCAAAAAAAGCGCTCGAAAGCACCCGGAAAACCATTAACGAAGTTATGTTTGAAGTGGGCTACTCTGATGTGAA
>DALYUO010000289.1:0-2832 GCA_031981225.1 Pararcticibacter sp. | reverse complement strand
CAGGTCTGTCTCCGCTTGAATACAAGAACAAATACAACAAAGAATCTTTCATCCAATATTAAAGCAGTACTTCATTCGCACACCTGAACCAACTGCCCGGAAAGTTTCGGGCTGTAATTCCCGTTGCTTACTATGTCCATCGCCTCTAATGTTTCTTAAAATAAAGGTAATCTAAGCTTAACCCAGGGTTCTTTTGCGCCAACTAACATTGCGGCAATTTAAAAAGCATAATCTCTGCCACTAAACGCAATTTATAATGAAGACACCACTACGATGTAAACGGTATTTAAAAACCTGGGTATTATGTTGTGCTACTATTGCTTACTGCGCACCCCTGCGTGCTTTGCCAGCGACGTACGAAACTATGCGTACAGAAGTGCAGCAAACAGGCCGGGTAACAGGTCGGATAACAGACGCTAAAGGGATGCCGCTGCCTGGCGCATCTGTTAAGGTTATTGACCGGCAGATCAGCACTTCTGCCGACGTGGACGGTAAGTTTATACTTAACGTTCCTGCGGGAAGTCATGTTCTTGAAGTTTCCTTCATTTCCTTCGCATCCGAGCGGCGAACTATTACAGTTAAAGAGGGCCAGACTCTCAATCTTAGTTTCATTCTGAAGGAAGAAAGCAACTCCCTGAATGAAGTGGTAGTAGTAGGATATGGCCGGCAAAAAAAAGCAAACCTTACAGGAGCGGTAGATCAGGTTGACGCCGAAGAATTACAAAATCGTCCTATTCCCAATGTTTCTCAGGGACTGGTAGGCGTGATCCCGAACCTGAATATCAGAATGCTCGACGGCAAGCCAACACAATCTCCAAGTTTCAATGTCAGGGGTACTACCTCTATTGGTCAGGGTGGGAATGCTCTGGTACTCATTGATAACGTTGAGGGCGATCCCCGTATGCTCAATCCCAATGATATAGAAAGTATTTCAGTGTTGAAAGATGCTGCCTCTGCCTCCATTTATGGCGCACGTGCAGCTTTTGGGGTAGTATTGATCACCACTAAGTCGGCTAATTATTCTACAAACTACTCATGGAAATCACCTACAACGGTACCTGATAACATTACCGAATCATATCCATGGGCTCAAGGTTTTAGCGATGCCTGGTCGCGATGGAACGATAACGGGAATACACCTACTGCAGTGAACAAAACATTGCCGTTCTCGAAAGACTATCTCGCTGAAATAAAGAGAAGGTGGGAAGACCCCTCTTTACCCAGAGTGGAGATTAACCCGGCGAACAATGAATATAGGTATTACTACAGTACCGACTGGTACAAGGAATTATATAAGGACAATTTTGTGTCGAAGGAGCATAATCTTTCGCTTTCAGGAGGTAATGATAAAGCTGCATTCTACCTGAGCGGTCGTTATAACGGTCAGGATGGACTCTTTCGCTATAACTCGGATACCTATGAAATGTACAATTTACGCGGCAAAGGAAGTATTGAACTCAGTAAATGGTTGAGGATTGAGAATAATACCGAATACGCCTATATGGATTACCATCAGCCATTGAATGTTGGAGAGGGGAGTGGTATCTGGCGGAATATAGCCGATGAAGGACATCCTCTGGCGCCGCTGCTGAATCCCGACGGAACGCTTTCGTTTTCTGCTGCTTATACCGTGGGCGACTATTATTTGGGCAGAAGCGGTGTAGATAATTCACAGCGTTTCCTCAAAAACAGGACCGCGGTGACTGCTGATTTTTTTGATAAAAGCCTCACCCTGCGGGCCGATTTTACTTTCCAGAGTACAGATATTGGTTCACAACAAAATAGGGTTCAGGTTCCTTACAGCCGCTATCAGGGAGTGATTGGCTATACCGGTACAAATACTAACGACATTCAGGAACGCAGAAGAACCACGGAGTATTTAGCTACGAACGTTTATGCCGACTATATAAAGTCAATTAACAATACACACAACTTCAAATTTCTGGCTGGCTTCAACTATGAACAGTCGCTTTACAGGAATCTTACGGCACAGCGAAACGGCATCTTATATTGGGGGGCCGACGATATTAACCTTGCTTTAGGTCAAAGTGTTTCGACCACGGGCGGCAACCAGAAATGGGCGATAGCAGGTGGGTTTTTCAGGGTGAATTACAACTTTAAGGAGCGCTATTTGCTGGAGCTGAACGGCCGGTACGATGGTTCTTCTAAATTTCCTACCGACGAGCAATGGGCCTTCTTTCCTTCGGTTTCAGCCGGTTGGAGACTTTCGGAGGAGCCGTTCTGGGGTGTGAACCGGAAGATACTTTCGGATGTTAAACTGCGTGTTTCGTATGGTTCACTTGGGAACGGAAATATAGATCCATATTCTTTTACCGAAAACTTCAAGATCACTCAGTCTGAGCGTATCATCAACGGCGTACGCCCGCAGCGGACCAGCCAGCCAGCTATCATTCCAATTGGTCTAACCTGGGAAACGTCTACAACCGGTAATATAGGGCTTGACTTCTCAAGTTTGGATGGTAAACTCCAGTTCGTCGGAGATGCATATCGTCGCTGGACGAGCGACATGTTTACTGTTGGCCCAACGGTGCCTGCGGTTTTTGGTACAGGAGTTCCCAAAGGGAATTTTGCAGATATGGAAACTACGGGATGGGAGATATCAGTGAACTGGAACGACCGTTTCTCTCTGGCAAAAAAGCCTTTCAATTATGGAATACGTGTAACCATGTCCGACTATATTGCCGAAATTACTAAATACAATAACGCCGACAAAAAACTAAGTGACTACTATGAAGGTCAGCGCGTAGGAGAGATCTGGGGTTATCAGGTAGAGGGCCTTTTCCGATCTGCGGACGAAATAGCGAACTCGCC
>DALYUO010000288.1:4257-6113 GCA_031981225.1 Pararcticibacter sp. | reverse complement strand
CAGAAACCCTTAAAAATTTCAGGACTGATTAAAATGACAAATAACGATATTAACGTTAACACCACTGCTGCAGATGCTGGCAAAAAGAAGGTATTATTCATAGACCGTGATGGAACGATGATTCTTGAACCAGATGATTATCAAGTGGATTCGTTCAGCAAACTCGAATTCTATCCTCAGTGTTTCAAGTATCTGTCAAAAATATCTGAGGAGCTGAATTTTGATCTGGTAATGGTAACGAACCAGGATGGGTTAGGAACCAGCTCACACCCTGAAGAAAATTTCTGGCCAGTACACAACTTCATTATAAAGTCTTTTGAAAATGAAGGCGTTTATTTCAAAGAAGTACTAATCGACCGGACGTTCGCGCACGAAAATGCCCCTACCCGGAAACCGGGCACGGCTCTTTTGTTGAACTACCTCGACGCAACAAAATATGACATGGCTGATTCATATGTCATAGGCGACCGCATAACCGATGTAGTTCTCGCCAGGAACCTGGGAGCGAAGGCTATATGGTTAAAGCAAGATATAACACTGGGTGCGAACGAAATAGAAGAGAAAGCGGCAGAACTCGGAACGTGCCTCGCTCTGGAAACAACCTCATGGAAAGATATCTACGAATTCCTTAAAGCAGGGAAAAGAGAAATAGAACACAGACGCACTACCAAGGAGACCGACATCTACATAAAAGTCAATCTTGATGGCAAGGGAAATGCAAAAATATCCACCGGCCTCCATTTTTTTGATCATATGCTCGAACAAATTGCACGGCATGGAAGTATAGATTTGGAAATCGATGCAAAAGGAGATCTTCATATTGATGAGCATCATACGATTGAAGACACCGGTATAACACTTGGGGAAGCTCTTGCAAAAGCATTAGGAGACAAGCGCGGAATTGAACGATATGGCTTCTGCCTGCCAATGGACGACTGTCTTGCCCAGGTGGCGATTGACTTTGGAGGGAGGAACTGGATTATGTGGGATGCTGAGTTTAAACGTGAAAAGGTTGGTGAGATGCCCACTGAGATGTTCTTCCACTTTTTCAAGTCCTTTAGCGATGCAGCAAAGTGTAACTTGAATATTAAAGCCGAAGGCGACAATGAGCATCATAAAATAGAAGCTATCTTTAAGGCCTTTGCCAAGACTATAAAAATGGCGGTTAAACGCGACGTAAATAACATGCAGTTACCCAGTACAAAGGGTTTGTTATAGTTATAAAGAACGAAACTGATGACTGAAAACAACAATGAACGGATGACTCCTGCGAGCGAAAATACCTGTGCCATAGGCATTATCAGTTATGGTGCTGGCAACATTTTTTCGTTGACGGCCGCACTGGAACGACAGAACATTCAATATGGAATGATCTATTCGCCGGACGACTTTGAAAAGTACGATCGCTATATCATTCCCGGAGTTGGTCACGCGGGCGCTGCGATGCAAAAGCTAACAGAAAGTGGCATGGTTGAAAAAATAAAATCGACAACCCGCCCTGTGCTTGGCATTTGTGTAGGAATGCAGCTGCTTACTCAGTTTTCAGAAGAAGGAATGGCTGATCTTCTTAATATTGCGCCCGTTAGAACCCTTCATTTTAAGGAAGATCTAAAAATCAAAGTTCCGCATACAGGCTGGAACAAAGTTTGCTTGCAATTTGAGAATGAATTATTTAAGCATATAAAGAATGGAACTTACTTTTATTTTGTACATTCCTATTTTATTGAATTTAATTCTACATTTACACTCGCTTTTTCAGAGTACGGCTTGAAATTTTCTGCTGCATTGAAAAAAAACAATTTTTACGGTGTTCAGTTTCATCCTGAGAAATCTGGTGAAGCTGGAGAACTGATACT
>DALYUO010000288.1:3774-4247 GCA_031981225.1 Pararcticibacter sp. | reverse complement strand
TTTCAGAATTATAGAAACATATGTACATCATCCCGGCAATTGATATTCTGGACAAAAAAGTTGTCCGTTTACGTGAAGGAAACTACGAGCAGGCTACATTTTACGATGTAACATTGGAAGAAATGATAGAGAAGTACCAGTCAAATGGTACCGAATTTGTCCATATAATCGATTTAAATGGCGCGAAAGGCGACTTTAGTAATCAGGAGTATCTTTTTGACATTATTCACAAAACCGACATGAAAGTTCAGTATGGCGGCGGTGTGCGTAGTATAGAGATGGTTAAAGAGTTGATTGCGGCCGGTATACACCGGGTGATTGTAGGGACTCAGGCTATTACCAACCCTGATTTTCTAACGCAATTGAGCAAAGCGGTTTGCGGGAAAGAACAGTGCTCGGACCAGGTAGTTGTGGCAATTGACGTTTTAGATGAAGTCATTAAATATTCCGGCTGGATGGAAAGCTCGCCAATA
>DALYUO010000288.1:1614-3764 GCA_031981225.1 Pararcticibacter sp. | reverse complement strand
TCCTGCCTGAACCTCGGCTTCTTCAGATTCCTCTGCACAGACATCAACAAAGATGGAAAACTTGCAGGCGCGGGTTTAGACCTCTATAAAAAATTGATGGAACACTCCCCTTTTATTAAGCTTATAGCTTCGGGAGGCATTAGCTCAATGGATGATATAAAGGCCCTACAGGAAATTAAAGTTGAAGCGTGTGTAGTCGGCAAAGCCATCTATGAAGGTCATATAACGATAGAGGAAATCCAGGACTGGAACCTCAAATCGCTGATCTCTTTTTAGACGAGTTGTAAGTAGTACGTTATAAGTAATAAGTCATAAGTAGTAATTATAACTCTGGAACGACAAGTTCTGCACTTTTCCGATAGTGTTTTTGAAAACAGGAAGTTAAGACAGATTCTTTGCTAAACTAAATTGATGAGCTTCAATAAGCGATCAATTATGAAAGAAATTAATACCAAACATATGACCGCGAGTCTGCAAACTATAAACAGCGACGAACTGGCGGCTTCACCAGGAGACCTTGTTGAAAGCCAACCTTTAGGTGGTGGCGGACTTGCTAAAAGAATCATTCCCTGTCTGGATGTAAAAGATGGGCGTACCGTTAAAGGAGTCAACTTTATTGATTTAAGGGACGCCGGAGATCCGGTGGAACTTGCATGGCAATACTCGCAACAAGGCGCCGACGAACTGGTTTTTCTCGACATTACAGCTACGCACGAACGGCGTAAAACCATGGCAGAGCTGGTAAAAGCGGTTGCGCGTCAGATTAATATCCCCTTTACTATCGGAGGAGGCATAAATGAGATAGCAGATGCTGATGTACTACTGAATTCGGGCGCTGATAAGATCTCTATTAACTCAGCAGCTGTTCGAAATCCGAACTTAGTGAATGAACTTGCAAATGCGTTTGGCAAGCAATTCGTTGTTGTTGCTGTAGACACAAAATATGTCAATGGAAAAAACCTTGTACATCTTAATGGTGGCAGAATTCCCACAGATATCGAAACCGAACAATGGATTAAAGAAGTAGAAGAACGTGGCGCAGGAGAAATCCTTCTCACTTCCATGGATCACGACGGAACTAAAGGCGGCTTTGACAATATTTTACTTAAAAAGATCAACGACTGCCTGTCCATTCCGTTAATTGCATCGGGAGGTGCTGGAAACGTTCAGCATTTCATTGACGTATTTCAGCAAACGGATGTTGATGCAGCACTGGCGGCTTCGGTATTTCATTATGGGGAAATCCTTATTCCGAACCTGAAGGAAAAGTTGAAGCAACAAAACATTAAAGTAAGGATTTAAGGATGCAATTAAATCTGGAAACCTCACGACTGATAATGAGGCCGATGCAATTGTCGGATGCCGCAGAGATGGTCGCTCTTAATAGAGACCCCGATGTTATTCGCTTTACAGGAGACAGAGCCTTCGCTGATATAACAGAAGCAGAAAAGCTTATTTTAAATTATGATCAATATGACCGGTACAACATGGGAAGGCTAAACATGTTCCTTAAGTCAACCGGCGACTATATTGGATGGTGCGGCTTGAAATATCATCCCGATACCAACGAAACCGACATTGGCTATAGGCTGAAAAAATGTTATTGGGGACAGGGGTATGCTACTGAATCGGCACGTGCTAGTTTGGCGTTCGGATTTAGTGTTCTTCATTTGGAAGAGATTATTGGACATGCGGCAAAGGAAAACACGGCATCAATTAATGTACTGAAAAAAATAGGGTTAAAATACGTGAGGGACATTGATATAGACGACGATCCCTGTGTGCTCTATAAAATTATAAAGAAAGAATGGAAATAGACTTTAATAAAGGAGACGGACTAGTTCCGGTGGTTATTCAGGATGAACAGACCCTCGAAGTGCTGATGCTTGGATACATGAATGATGAGGCCTTTCAGAAAACCAGCCAGGAAGGCAAAGTCACGTTCTTCTCACGCACAAAGAACCGTTTGTGGACAAAGGGTGAGGAAAGCGGCAACTATCTTAATGTAAAGAGTATTCATATAGACTGCGACAACGATACACTGCTTATCAAGGTCAATCCTGTCGGCCCGACCTGTCACACAGGATCCAGAAGTTGCTTCTCTACAGATCTAAATCAGAACTTTCTGTTTAAACTGGAACAGATCATTG
>DALYUO010000288.1:0-1572 GCA_031981225.1 Pararcticibacter sp. | reverse complement strand
CCGGAAACCGGCTATTTCTACACCGCAGGGAATGATAAAGGAGTGGTACAATGGAGCTTTGACGATCCCGGCTATGTTAAAGTGCTGATGCCTGTAAAGACATCCGTTTATTCCCTGTTAGTATCTCCCGACCATTCATTACTTGCCGCTGGAGAGCGAAGCGGGCAGGTGAGCCTTTACAGCTTCGAACAGAGCAAAGTTACTGCGGTACTCAATAACCATCGCCTTCCTGTGTTTGCACTGTCTTTTGTAAACCGGAAAAATGAGCTGTTGGCAGCATCGGAAGATGGCACCGTTTCTGTTGTCAACCTTAAAACGACCGAACTGGTTTATCAGTTCAGAGTATCTGAAGAAACTATACGTTGTATGGCCGTAAGCCCGGACGAAAGCATTGTGGCTTTTGGCTGCAAAGATAACATCATCAGAATATTTAATATTACGGACTATTCCCTGTTAAAGGAGCTGCACCTTCATACTATGCCGGTCACAAGTCTTGCATTTTCTCCTGATGGTGAGCTCCTCCTGTCTGGAGGGCGCGATGCTAAACTGAATGTATGGGGCTTAAAAGACTTTGAACTTAAGGATAGTATCACAGCTCATATGTTCGCTATCTATGATATTAAATTCAGTCAAACCGGAGCTTATTTCGCAACCGCCAGTCAGGATAAAAGCATCAAAATATGGAGCGCTGACAGCTTCCGGCTACTTAAAATCATAAGCAGGGAAAAAGGGATTGAAGCGCATTCGCATTCTGTCAATAAGTTAAACTGGAATACAAAAGATGGTTCGCTTATTTCGGTTAGCGACGATAGGATGATTATGAGGTGGGAGATTAAATAAATCTTTTAATTATCCGCAACTTATGAGTGTGTCGCTGAAGATCCGAGCTATAAATTCCCTGATCGTCTATTGAATCAATTTTAACACGGCCTGATGCGTGAATGATCTCGTTATCACCGAGCATGATGCCAACATGTATAATCCTGCCTTCATCGTTATCAAAAAAAGCGAGATCGCCTGCCTTTGATTCCTGAAGAAAATTCACAACCTTACCTTGCTCTGCCTGTTGCCAGGCATCACGTTTGAGTTTAATGCCCAGCATTTTATATACCATTTGAGTATACCCCGAACAGTCCATTCCGAAAAGAGACTTTCCGCCCCATAGATAAGGAGCCTGAAGGAAAAATCGTGCATACGAATCAATATGCTCTATAAAACTGTCTTCTGCCGCAAAAAGAGGTAAGGTAACAAATCTATATTCCTCTGTATTCAGAAAAAAACTTTTTTCATTTAGCGGTGGGATACTGCTGCCGGTCAAAAGATAAAGCAGCTCGCCCGTAGCCACTTTCATAATGGGCTGGTAAACTGCACAACCGAGGATACGCGCCCTCTCTGAATACGTTTCGTACTGCTCGGCTGATATTCTTATATATTGCTTAATATCAATCCAACCGGCGTACTTATCAAAGGCAGTAAGAATCAGGGCCCAGTTACCGGTGCGTTCGAGAACCTCAAAGCAATCGCCGAACAAAACATAAGAAGTTATTTCACTCTATCTGAAGCCTCTGCCCT
>DALYUO010000287.1:4608-6174 GCA_031981225.1 Pararcticibacter sp. | reverse complement strand
AGGATCGTTATTGAATCGTTTTTGCTAAAAAACTAATTATGGCGCCAGTTGCTCCCTTCTGATCCTGAACAAAGTTACCTGCCGCGTTGCCCGCCTGTTTTCTGAAAGCCTCGTTCTGAAGATTTTGCATAACGCCGTGAAGCTCAGCTTCATTAGCTATCGTAAAACCTCCGCCGTTGCTGATTAGTGCCTTAGCTTCGAGGAATTTCTGATAGTTAGGGCCAAAGATAACCGGTATGCCAAAGGCTGCAGCTTCAAGGGTGTTATGTATTCCTACTCCAAATCCGCCGCCGATGTAGGCGATCTCACCGTATTGGTAAAGAGAAGACAGCATGCCAATATTGTCGATAATGAGAAGCTGTGGGTTCGTGACAGCCCTTACATCACTGGATTCATTAGCCGAAAGAGATGAGTACCGGATACCGGCTCCCTGCGGAAGTTTGTCTTCAAGCGCTTTTATTTTTTCAGGTTTTATCTCATGCGGCGCGAGAACAAATTTCCAGTCGGGGTAAGCTTTTACCAGCGCCGCGATAAGGTTTTCATCTTCCGGCCAGGTGCTTCCTGCCACAAAAACTTTGGAGTCGCCGCAAAATTTCTTTACTATTTCAAACTCTTTTGGCGACTGGGCATTTTCAGCTACCCTGTCAAATCGCGTATCGCCGCTCACCGTGACATTATTAATGTGGATGCGTTTTAGCATTCCGGCGCTGAACTCATCCTGTACGAAAAAATGAGAAACGAAACTTAAGATCTTCCGGTTCAGACTGCCATACCATTTAAAGAACGGCTGATTCTCTCGGAAGATAGCCGAAATAATATAAAGGGGAATGCCGTTTCTGTTTAATTGTTTATAGTAATGATACCAGTACTCGTACTTAGTGAAAATGACAAATTTTGGATTGATCAGCTCTATAAACTTCTTCGCATTTTGCCTCGTGTCCAGGGGTAGATAAAATACATGATCTGCCAGTGAATAATTCTTTCTTAACTCATATCCTGAAGGGGAAAAAAAAGTTACGACAATGGGATTCGCAGGATATGCTTTTTTTACATGTTCAAGAACTGGTCTTCCCTGCTCAAACTCGCCTAAAGATGCAAAATGAAACCAAATATGCTTTTGTTGTGAATTAACCCGACCGGCTATATTCTTAAAAATATTTCTTCTTCCATCGACCCAAAGGCGGGCTTTAGGATTAAAGAAATGTAGTAAAAATAACAATATGTTATACAGTTTAATACCCAAGTTATAGAGAAATACCATATAATTGCTTATTATTTTATCTTCGTGAAAATTACTGTTAATCGTCGCCGAAATTACAGTTTAATATTCAATAGTATCATTGAAGAAAATAAAATATAACAAATGTCATACTTGCAACCGTATAAATTCTTCTGTCTGTATGATGACGACTTAACCATGAGAATGTTAATAAATAACAATATAAGAAGTAAATCCTTATGAAAATTGCCGTAGTAGGAACCGGATATGTCGGGCTGGTGACCGGGACGTGTCTTGCAGAAACAGGAAACGATGTAACCTGTGTAGATATCAATGATGAAAAGGTA
>DALYUO010000287.1:224-4598 GCA_031981225.1 Pararcticibacter sp. | reverse complement strand
AAAAATGAATCGGGGGCAGATCCCGATCTATGAACCAGGACTTGAGACTCTATTTTACAGGAGCATTGCGCAAAGGCGGCTTGATTTTACCACAAACCTCGCCGAAGCGATTAAAGATGCAAAGATCATCTTTCTGGCATTACCAACTCCTCCGGGCGATGATGGTAGTGCAGATCTCAGCTATGTGTTGGGAGCCGCGAAAGATATTGCCGGTTTGCTAACCGATTATAAAGTGATCGTGACGAAGTCCACCGTTCCTGTAGGCACGGCAGATAAGGTAACTGCGGTTTTTAGGGCGAACACTTCTGTTGAAGTGGATGTGGTGTCTAACCCGGAGTTCTTAAGGGAGGGAGTTGCCGTAGAGGACTTTATGAAGCCCGACAGGGTAGTGGTAGGGACCCGCAGTGAACGTGCCCGCAAGCTGATGGAAGAACTGTACGGACCATATGTGCGCTCAGGAAATCCTATCATTTTCATGGATGAACGTTCTTCAGAACTGACTAAGTACGCAGCGAATTCATTCCTTGCTACCAAGATTACCTTTATGAATGAAGTAGCGAACCTGTGTGAACTGGTAGGTGCAGATGTGGATATGGTGAGAAGAGGGATCGGTGCTGACGCCAGGATCGGCAAGCGTTTTCTTTTCCCGGGCGTAGGGTATGGCGGAAGCTGTTTTCCTAAAGATGTGCAGGCTTTGGCAAAGTCGGCATCCGAAGTAAACTACGACTTCAGCATACTCAATTCGGTAATGTCTGTGAACGAGAAGCAAAAGGTAGTTATTGTTGAGAAGATGCGCCGCTATTATAAAGGGGATCTGAAAGGAAAGAAATTTGCAATGTGGGGATTAGCCTTTAAACCGGAAACCGACGACATCCGGGAGGCTCCTGCTCTGTATATTATCGATGAACTTCTGAAAGAAGGCGCTGAAATTGTTGCCTACGACCCCGAAGCTATGGAAAATGTAAAAAGGCTGAAGGGAGATGCTATAAAATATGCCGCCGATGCATATGAAGCGGTACAGGGGGCTGATGCCTTGATCATTGTAACGGAATGGTCTCTGTTCAGGACTCCTGATTTTGACAGGATAGAAGCAGGGTTGAAGTCGCGTGTGATCTTTGATGGAAGAAACTTATACGACCTTCAAAAGATGATTGATTGCGGGTATTATTATAATAGTATCGGAAGAAAGACTATAGAAAACTAATGGCAGGAAAACGAATTTTGATAACCGGCGCTGCCGGTTTTCTGGGCTCACATCTATGTGACCGTTTTATAAATGAAGGCTTTAACGTAATTGCTATGGATAACCTGATTACAGGTGACCTGCGCAATATTGAACATCTGTTTAAGCTGGAGAACTTTGAGTTCTATCATCATGATGTTTCCAAGTTTGTACATGTGTCGGGTGATCTTGATTATATTCTTCATTTTGCCTCACCGGCAAGCCCGATAGACTATTTGAAGATTCCTATACAGACATTGAAGGTAGGGTCCTTGGGTATTCACAATCTGTTAGGATTGGCAAAGGAAAAGAATGCACGGATACTTATAGCATCCACATCCGAAGTATATGGAGATCCAAATGTAAATCCACAGCCCGAGGAGTATTGGGGTAACGTAAATCCGGTAGGTCCGCGTGGAGTATACGACGAAGCAAAGCGTTTCCAGGAAGCGATGACCATGGCATATCATACTTTTCACGGTGTGGAGACCAGAATCGTTAGGATCTTTAATACTTATGGTCCGCGCATGCGTTTGAACGACGGAAGGGTGCTGCCTGCCTTTATCGGACAGGCTATCAGAGGAGAAGACCTAACGGTATTCGGAGATGGGAGTCAAACAAGATCGTTTTGCTACGTTGATGATCTCATAGAAGGGATCTACCGCCTGCTCTTCTCTGATCATGTGTATCCTGTAAACATAGGTAATCCGGATGAAATCACAATCAAAGAGTTCGGGGAAGAGATTATTAAGCTAACCGGCACGAAACAGCAGTTAATAACAAAACCTCTTCCTGACATCACCAAAGCACGGGAGATACTGGGATGGGAACCAAAAGTGTCCAGGGCTGAAGGATTAAAAATTACCTATGAATACTTCAAATCACTTCCAACTGAAGTGATTGAGAAGATTGAGCATAAGGATTTTACAAGTTATAATAAATAAACCCATGAGCAAAATTTTAGTAACAGGTGGAACCGGATATATTGGCTCCCACACTGTTGTTGAGCTTCAGCAAGCCGGTTATGAAGTTGTTATTGTTGATAACCTTGATAATTCAAGTATCGGTATTCTCGATCAGATCACGAAGATTTCGGGTATCAGACCCACTTTCCACGAGATCGATCTGTGTAATGAAGAAAAAGTAAAGGATCTGATTGCTAAGAACCCTGACATTTCAGGAGTCATTCATTTTGCAGCACATAAAGCGGTAGGCGAGTCTGTACAAATGCCACTGAAGTATTACAGAAATAATTTTTTCTCCCTTATTAATCTCCTCACAGCTTTTGCAGGAAGAGATATCAATTTTGTGTTTTCTTCTTCATGTACTGTTTACGGCCAGCCTGATAAACTACCTGTAACAGAAGAGGCACCAGTAAAAAAAGCGGAATCGCCTTACGGAAACACCAAACAGATATCAGAGGAAATACTATCAGAGACTGCATCCGTAAATCCAAACTATCATATTATTTCTCTAAGGTATTTCAATCCGGTAGGTGCGCATAAGTCGGCTCTGATCGGCGAACTACCTATAGGGGTGCCACAAAATCTGGTTCCTTTTATTACACAAAGCGCTATCGGCAAAAGAGGATCCATAACCGTTTATGGAAGTGATTATAGTACTCCAGATGGAAGTTGCATTCGTGACTATATTCATGTAGTAGATCTCGCTAAAGCTCATATTGCAGCATTGAAGCGTCAGGAAGCAGCAAAGATGGACGGTAATTATGAGATCTTTAACGTTGGGACGGGCAAAGGCAGTTCTGTACTTGAAGTAATTAAGGCATTCGAAAGCAGCACTGGCGTAAAACTTGATTATAAGATCGGTACGCGTCGCGAAGGGGATGTTGAGCAGGTTTGGGGCGATGTGTCGAAGGCCGAAAAGGAATTGAACTGGAAAGCTGAGCTTGGGCTTGACGAAATGATGCGCTCAGCATGGGCCTGGGAAAACTATATTAACGAACATCCTTTGTAAAAGGTTGTTGCGTGCTGTGAGTTGCAGGTTGCGTGTTGTGAGTTCCGTGTTGTATGTTGTGAGTCGCGTGTTTAAGTTTGAGTTATGAATTTGCTTCCGGGGAGAAGCCTGTTCTCCTCAACTCGAACACTACAACCAACAACCTACAACCAACAACCTGCATCCCACAACCTGCAACTCACAACCTGCAACCCACAACTCACTAAATATTAATCACTGGCGACGCCGGTTTCATTGGTTCTCACGTTGTGAGGCGCTTTGTTAATACCTACCCTGAATATCAGATTATTAATCTTGACAAGCTAACATATGCTGGCAATCTGGCCAACTTGCAGGATGTAGAAGACGCTCCAAATTACAGCTTTGTAAAAGGAGATATCGTTGACGCAGACTTCATTGAAAGCTTATTCGATAAGGAGAAGCCGGATGCTGTAATTCACCTAGCAGCCGAGTCACATGTAGACCGTTCGATAACAAGTCCCATTGATTTTGTCATGACCAATGTTGTGGGCACTGTAAATCTTTTGAATGCAGCTAGAAATCTATGGAAAGGCAATTATGAAAATAAGCGTTTTTATCATGTTTCTACCGATGAGGTTTACGGAACCTTAGGCGAGGATGGCATGTTTACCGAGGAAACAGCATATGATCCCCACAGTCCATATTCGGCTTCCAAAGCAAGTTCAGATCATTTTGTGAGGGCGTATCATGATACGTACGGTTTAAATGCTGTGATATCTAATTGTTCTAACAATTATGGATCGTTTCATTTTCCTGAAAAGCTTATCCCTCTTGCGATAAATAATATCAGGAATAATAAGCCGGTACCGGTTTATGGCAAGGGAGAGAACATTCGCGACTGGTTATGGGTAGAGGACCACGCCCGGGCAATAGATGTTATTTTTCATAACGCAAAGGCAGGTGATACCTATAACATCGGCGGGCATAATGAATGGAAGAACATTGATTTGATTCGCTTACTATGCAGGATTATGGATACGAAATTAGGTCGTGACGCCGGTACTTCCGAAAAGCTTATAACTTTTGTTACCGACAGGGCAGGCCACGATCTTCGATATGCCATAGATTCAGGCAAGCTTCAGCGAGAATTAGGCTGGACACCAAGTCTTCAGTTTGAAGAAGGACTGGAAAAAACCGTCGATTGGTACCTTACCAAT
>DALYUO010000287.1:0-211 GCA_031981225.1 Pararcticibacter sp. | reverse complement strand
GTCACCTCCGGCAATTATCAGGAGTATTACCTGAAGCAGTATAAGATGTAAGTGGGTTATGAGATGTGAGTTATGGGTTATGAATTATGAATTATGAGTTATGAGTGGTCTCAATTCATAACTCATAACCCATAACTCATAACCGTTTTCCGCCTATTCGTATCGCAACGCTTCAACAGGGTCAAGGCGCGAAGCTTTTGATGCAGGATAG
>DALYUO010000286.1:5933-6193 GCA_031981225.1 Pararcticibacter sp. | reverse complement strand
ATGTACAGACTATCTAAAATCTATGCTTAGTCCCCAACTTTTTTGCTTGATCCGAGACATTTTGCCTCTTTTATTTACAGATTGGTGCATACAATAAAAAATAAATAGGATAAGCTAAACAAGCAGAGGTAGATCTGCAGACATATCAGAATATGCTAATTGTTGAAGAGGGGAGTCCTCGGTTTTTAAAACCTCACGCGGACTGCATATACTATCATCGTATTGCGGTTTTTGTCGGCCGCTAAGATAGAGAATATAAC
>DALYUO010000286.1:0-5844 GCA_031981225.1 Pararcticibacter sp. | reverse complement strand
GTCAAGTAAAATTTTTTATCGGAATGTTAGCGGACCTGCACTCTAGTGATCAGACTCTTAACGTTGGAATGATGCTGCGAGTGCCGCTATGTTTAATTCTGTAATAATTTTAATACGGGATAGATGGACTTTGTTTTTTTAGGAAAAATACTTAACATTGATATTAATTAAAACCTTTAAACACACCACTAAAATGAAAAAAATCTTATTATTATTTCTGCTGGCATTAGCCAGCTTTGGCACAACCTATGCTCAGACGGAAAAAGGTACTAAGCATCTAGGCTTAAATCTGAGTTATTCTTCTGACAAGACGGAGTCGAATAATTTTAATGCTTTTGATAACTCATATGATCTATATGAATCGAAGGTAAATAGTTTTTCTCTGGGCCCATCTTTTAGTTATTTTATTGCCGATAAATTGGAAATGGGTGTTGGTGTAGGTTATACTAATTCTACTCAAAAAAGTGAAGGCAGAAGCATTTCTAATCACGAGCTAAAACAACACCTATATTTTGCTTCTGCTTTTTTAAGAAAACATATTATGTTCTCTAATCAGTTTGGCCTTCGAACCGGACCATATGTTTCTTACAATTATCTTTCGTCGAAATCAATATATGAGGATCAGGCAGATCAAAAGCAAAATATTAATGCATATGCAGCGGGAGTTAACCTCGGTGTCGAATATTTTCCAATAAAGAAGCTAGGGATAGCTGCTAATCTTGTTGATTTATCTTATGATCATTCTAAGTTGGAATATGAAGATTTTGGTACTTATTCTAAATCTGATTCTTTTAATTTCTCATTTGTAAGTTCCCTGAATCTTTCCATATTCTATGTGTTCGCCAAAAAATAAACATTAACATTGAATTGAAACGATATGAAGACTATATATATGTGTTGGTTTATTGTGGCAATTGCGGCGAATATTTCCAATGCGCAGACATCTAAAGGAACCAGGTATCTTGGACTTACTCTCGAGGTAGGAGCAGGGCGAGCCGAGAGGGACGGAACATATGCTAGTAAATACAAAGGCTTTTCTTTTGCTGCAACCCCTCAGTTTAGTTATTTTATTGCTGACAAATGGGAGCTAGGCGCAGGATTAGGGTGTTCATTTAGTCAGACAAAGTATTTTGATGCTGATGATAACTCAATCGGTAAAGGACACACCAGTGAAATTAATCCTATGCTTTTCGTCAGGCACCACCTGATGCTTTCTGAAAAGGTTGGCTTTAGAACAGGTCCATTTGCTTCTTATTCGTATGAAAAATTGCGCTATCCTGATGATGCTCCTTACAATGAAGATGAAGATATAAAAGAACTATCTGCGGGTCTTAATTTGGGAATAGAATTCTTTCCGGTTAAGCGGCTTGGGATAGTTGCTAATCTTGCTGATATATCGTACAATTATACGAAAACAACCGGGAGTCCGGCGGTGAGTGGAAAAACGAATAAAATAAACGCCAGCCTGACGAATCAACTAATCTTATCTGTATTTTATATTCTAGGGAAGAAATGATACTACAGGCCACAGTTAAATAAAGGGCTGTGGCCTTTATCATCTATTTAATTCATTTTGAAATAACTGAATGGGTAATATACTCGACAACATTCGCTGTGAGCTTAATAGCAACATGGATGAGTCCGTTCGAAATAGCGGCGAAAAATTCTTTAAAGAAGCAGTTAAAATTTATGGTGTAAAAACAGCGGTAGTAAGTAAAATAGGAAAAAGCTACTTCGCCAGCCTTAAAGAGAAGCCTAAATTGGAAATATTTAACCTCTGTGAAGAATTGTGGCTTTCGGGTTATATGGAAGAATCATTCATTGCCTGCAACTGGTCGTATTATCTACATAAGACATATGAGCCTGGGGACTTTGCAATATTCAGCCGCTGGATAGATTTGTATGTAAGCAACTGGGCGTCATGCGATACCTTATGTAATCATACAGTAGGGACGTTTATTGAAATGTATCCTGATTATATTCATTCTTTAAACCAATGGGCAGAATCGCCAAATCGCTGGATGCGCCGTGCGGCGGCTGTATCGCTCATTCTACCAGCCAGGCGGGGAAAATTTCTGAATGAGATTTTTGAAATAGCGGAAATTCTTCTTTTGGATGGCGACGATCTTGTACAGAAGGGTTATGGGTGGATGCTTAAAGCTGCGAGTGAATCATATCAAAAAGAGGTTTTCGAGTACGTTACTAAACATAAGGCGGTCATGCCCCGAACAGCTTTAAGGTATGCTATTGAAAAAATGCCCGCGGAGCTAAAGGCTATCGCTATGCAAAAGTAACTTGATCAGAAACTCGCCTAGCCGGGTTGATTATTGTTTTGAGTTGTGGATAATCCCTGTATGTTTTGCCTTGTAGAATCTAAAGCCCATCCAAAAGACCAGTCCCAGAAGAATGAACACCCATAAATGGACGAGCGCAACAAAGAAACTGATAAAAAGATGCCAGCCTGAATAAAAAGCGTTGCTCACCCTTTGCGAAATAGGAAGGTTGTGAACAGAAAGGTCGGAGTTAGCGATAACCTCTTTTTGGACGAAAGGTGGCTGTACAAGGTTGAGAGAGACAGCGCTGTATTGCACATCGGCATCTATCCGCCTCTTATTTATCTCCTGATCAATCCTTCCGTCTTCTTTCTCTATTAAGGCTGTAGCGTCAGCAGTTTTTACGGCCTTTTTTCTCCCCTCGGTTAAGAGCTCCTGTCGCGTTTTTTGTTTCATTGAAGAGGCGAGGTAATCTAGGCTCTTATCATCGATATCAAGCCTGCTATTCAGAGTGAACGTAGCAACGGAGGCTATCTCATTCATGAATCTTTCAAGGTTATAGGCTGGTACTTTTACTATTATATCGGCATGCGTTGAATGGGCCGAGATAACTAAAAGCGAATCGTCTGAAATCTGCAAATTTTTTTCTTTATCCTGAACGGTTTCAATGTTATGATGTGTGACGATGCCGCCCAGGACTCGTGCTTTTTCTGAGATCGCCCGGCTGCTTTCATATACATTCTTTACTTCGATGCTCATTCCGGCAGTTTTTACAAGCTTGATAGAATCACCTGTTATTCCAGAGACAGACATTGAAGAGTCTGCATTTGAATATACCTCAGCACTTTCGTGGTTATTAGAACTGCAGGCAGCGAAGAAGAAAATGATAGCAGTGCAGAAAATGGAAGCGGGAGTTTTCATGCTGGTTAATTTTAAAATTGATACACCAGTACGACCAAAGGTAACCTCTTCAGTATTTCCTCCAAGACCACGACTGGAGGACTGTTAGTTTAGTTTTGCTTTTCAGCTGCTTTTTCGATAAGGTTAATAATGAAAGAACTGTTTGACATCAGAAGATAACCAATGACACATTTTGCCGCATAGAATATGATCCAGCCGGACGACGGGGTATCAATAAAGCTGTTTTTCTGTTGCATATATACGAATACCTGGCGGCAAAACTGTGGTAATCCATCAGCAAGTATAAGCCCTCCAATTACGATGGTAGTTATGGTAAGAATAGCGGAACGTGATATATTTAGCTCAATTCTTTCTTCAGAAAAGCCTTTTTCAAGCTGTAATTTGTCGATAATCCACCCCGGGCGGAATACGAACAGCCATACTGATAAAATGAAGATACCCACTGTCAGAAACAACACACCAAGCAACAGCGCGAAGCCTTTGAGATCATGCTCAATGTTGCCAAAAGAAAGCATGGCGATAGATTGCGTTATGGCTGTTATATTGTTTAGGAGAAGCCATATTCCTAGTACTTTGAGAAATATTGTCCAAAAGGTTTTGATTGACATGTGTGATACTTATGATGGGGTTATCGCAAGCAAATGTAACCAATTAGGTTTCATTTTTACAATAAAAGAGCCACAGTCTGGTAAGCCCCCGCCCTCTCTCTCCCCATCGCTGACAGGAGTCTCCAAACTGTGGTATATGAGTCCGGTCATCTTTAAATCTTCCGCATCCGCTGGAGGCAACTCAATGAACGAGGAAGCAAATGACCGGATAGTTTTACATTGATGCCGCTACGGTAGTACTTGCATTTACAATAGGCCATATAGCAGCACCTGGTACGGGTACACTTATACCTAAAGTTTTACCGCGATCCATATTGTCAGGTCCAAAGTAGTAGAGAGGCCACCCTTTGTAAACCAATTGTGTTTTTCCGAAAACGGTTATTACATCAAACTGCGTTTTATCCAGTATCGAAGGAATACTGCCAATGCTGTTAATAGCATAGATTGGCCAAATCCCATCATGGATAGGGTCGTTATTGGTATAGTTGTTCTTTTTGAATTTGTCATTCTTAAAAGCATAAAGCGTATTACCATTGGCGTCTGTAAGGTACTGTGATATTCCTACTCCCGCCTGACCGCTGCTGTTGTACTGCACACCGTCCTGTCCTACAAGCTGTGTGTACGAAACCATCACTGTGTAGTCCGCTTTCGCGACAAACCAGTTGTCGCCTACGCCGTCACCTTTTACTTCGCCGGCCTTAGTGTCGCTCTGGTAATAGTACAGTGGCCATCCTTTGTAAGTCGTTTGTTTTGATCCATCTGTCCGGGTAATAGTTCCAAAATCAGAAGCATTTAATCCTGTTCCAACAGACAGGTTGTCTTTGTAGAACACAGGCCACACGACCAGACAGTCGCCGGTGCAGCTTGAACTTCCGGTTGCATCATTAGAAAAAAAGTAAAGCGTCCGACCCGTGTTATCCGTAATAATGTTTTCAAATGTAGCATTTGAGCTAAGTTGAACGCCCGTGACAGCTGATGTATCATCACCGTCGTCATTGTCATCCTTGCTACAGGAAGAGCCTGTGAGGATAAAAGCCCCAACGGCAAGCAGATAGCATAGTTTTTTTAGTTTCATAATAAATGTAATTAATGAATGAGTTTGCTGATAGTGATTACGCCCTGGAAATTTGAAAGGTTGCCTGTTCCAGAAAATGTTTTTAAATAAATGAGGAGATTATATCAAAGGTGTCTTTATTAGAGATTATTGCGCAATGATTTCCGAAATGTCATATATTTAGTATTGATTACACGCGAATAATTATCTATTTGAGGAAAAATTAAAAAAAATCAATTTCGAGGCAACCAATTGTCTGTTCATTCCGTGATATGTTAAAAAAAGGCAGAAACTTTTAGAAAAGTATGTACCCGTTATGGGCGAGGCAGAACTACATCAACTAATAGAAGGCTGCTTGAAGCAGGACCGTAAAGATCAGAAAGTGCTTTATAAGGCATTCTATGGATTTGCGATGAGCATATGTCTTCGTTATGCAGGTAATCGCTATGAAGCAGCGGAAATTATGAACAATGGCTTTTTTAAAATTTTCACACATCTTAATAAATACAGTCATGACAGGCCTTTTAAAGCATGGATTGGGAAGATTATGACGAACACGGCAATAGATTACTATCGGAGCAATTTGAAGATGGCGAATACTGATGGCCTTGACAAAGCGGAAGATATTGGTCACGATGACTTTCCGGATAAAAAATTGCGATATGACGATCTTCTGGCAATGGTTCAGCAACTTCCTAACGCTTACCGCACAGTATTTAATCTGTATGCCATTGAAGGATATAGTCATGAAGAAATAGGGGAAATGCTTGGTATCAGCGCCGGAACGTCTAAATCTAATTTGTTTAAAGCGCGTGATAAGCTAAAGCGAATGGTTATACAAGCTGATTCCATCGGTGGAAATGCAAGTGGAGACTCCTATACGACTATCGTCGCCATTAATCCAAATAATTTAAGCGTTACTTTTTTTAACAACGGAATATTTAAATGAAGACTCCTGACGAAAATAAGATAGATCGCCAGTTCAGAG
>DALYUO010000285.1:801-6209 GCA_031981225.1 Pararcticibacter sp. | reverse complement strand
TCGTCTCCCCGCAGATTCTTTTCAATGATCTTCCCTTCCTTGTCTAAAAGGAAAGATGCTGGTATCGCTTCCACCAGATACTGCTGAGAAACCTTGCCATTCCACTGTTTTAACTCTGATACATGTGTCCAGGTAAGCTTATCATCTTTAATAGCCTTTAGCCAGCTTGCCCTGTCGTTATCAAGTGACACGCTAAGGATAGTGAAACCCTTATCCTTAAAGGTATTATATTGTTTTACAAGATTCGGATTCTCAACGCGACAGGGGCCGCACCATGATGCCCAGAAATCAAGCAGCACATATTTGCCCTTAAAATCCGACAGCTTCACCTGTTTTCCATCAGTTGATTCCATCTCAAAATCGGGAGCCTTCTGGCCTTTGGCTAACGGTTTCAGCCGCTCCATCTTAGCAATAAAATCCTGAATGGCTTCGTTACCTTTAAATTTCCCTTTCAAATCATCGGCATATTTCACCATTTCTTCTTCATAGCTGTTTTGATCAAGAGAACTGATCGCATAAAAACCGGCCAGATTGTCTTTGTTCTTTTCAGCAAAAGCCAGCGATTCGTCAGAGAATTTTCGCATATTTTCCTCAAAGCGCGGTGTTATCGCTCTCTCAATAGAGTCCTTTGCCGCAGGGCTCCCGGATACTTTTCTTTCATACTCATTCCGTATATCAAGAAATATTTTCCCGTACCTGTTACTTATGGTATTAAACTCCTGTAGTTTTTCTGCGTCGTCCGAGCCTTCAATTGCATACTCGCCTGTTGGGTTGCCGTAATCGGCCTCGAAAACGAGCTCATCGCCATTCCTGGCAACAAAGAGATAGTTTTTATCGTTTGCGACGATATAATAAAATTCGGGTTCAGGAGAGGCTACACGAAACTTAAATTCATTACTTTCGCTTAGAAAAGCTGAGTCTACAAGCTTATTCTGCTGGTATAGCAACACCTTTTTTAACCCCGGCGCATTCTTCAGCGTCCCCTTCAGGGAAAACTCGTCGTTGTTTTTGCAAGCAGCAAGAACCACCACAAAAACCAAAATTATTCCGGCTATACGCTTCACTTCAAAGATTCTAATTTGTTAATTAATAATTGATTGGCGGTTTTTGGATCAATCTTACCTTTAGATAGTTTCATCACATCGCCCATAAATAAACCTAAAACGCCTTTTTTACCTTTATGGTATTCTCTTACCTTATCAGGGTAGCGGCCAACAGCCTCATCAATGAAGTGCAGAAGCTGATCACTTCCGGTATCTATTAAGAGGTTCATCTCCTCTACAAGCTGCTTAACCGATGTGTCCGGACTGTTAATAAGCGCAGGGAATAGCTGCTGCACAGCTGCTGAATTATTGATTTTGCCATCATGTATCAGGGCAATTACCTCAGCCAGAGAAGAGACTTTGATATCCAGTTGAGATATGTCTTTACCACTTTCGTTGAGATATGATTGTATAGGGCCGTTGATCCAGTTCGCGGCAGCTCTGTAATGAGATGTATGTTTGGACAGTTCTTCAAAATAATCAGCTACTGCTTTATCTCCCGTAAGAAGATAAGCATCATGCGATTTAAGTCCGAACTGTTCTGTGTATCGTTTAATCCGTTGCTCCGGCAGTTCCGGCAGTTCTTTTTTTAAGTCCTCAATCCACTGCTCCGACAAATGAAGAGGCGGAAGGTCCGGCTCTGGAAAATAACGATAGTCATTTGCCATTTCTTTAGACCTGAGAACAGATGTCACCCCGGTGGCCGCATCAAAATTAAGCGTGTTTTGTTCAATCTTTTCGCCTTGCTCAACCAATTGAACCTGACGTTTGAATTCGTAGTTCACAGCCCGCTGAAGGTTACGGATTGAATTAAGATTCTTTACTTCACATCTTGCACCATAAGTGATTTCTCCTTTGAGCCTCACCGATATGTTGGCGTCGCAGCGAAGGCTCCCCTCCTCCATATTGCCATCACAGATATTAAGATAGCGAACGAGTTTTCTGATCTCAGTAAAATAGGCAGCAGCCTCTTCAGCCGACCGGATGTCAGGCTCTGATACGATTTCGATCAAAGGAACTCCTGCTCTGTTAAGATCAATTAAAGAATAGACATTATCTTTGTCGTGAAGACTTTTGCCTGCATCCTCTTCCATATGAATACGGTTGATGCGGATGCGCTTCTCACTTTTATCCTTTAAAACCACAGGAACATAGCCCTTCTGGCATATGGGACTTTCGTCTTGTGTTATCTGATACCCTTTAGGAAGATCTGCGTAAAAATAATTCTTACGGTCGAACCGGTTATTCCTGTTAATGGTGCAATTAGTTGCCAGGCCCATTTTTACAGCATAAGAAACCACCTTTTTGTTTATTTTAGGAAGTGTACCAGGAAGCCCGACAGATATAATACTCGT
Source organism: Pararcticibacter sp. (assembly GCA_031981225.1). GTDB lineage: Bacteria > Bacteroidota > Bacteroidia > Sphingobacteriales > Sphingobacteriaceae > Arcticibacter. The sequence continues at coordinate 3,811 of DALYUO010000285.1, read as the reverse complement.
GTTCCTGTTAGGCTCACTGCCAAAAGAGGCAGGATCGGATGAAAAGATTTTTGTATCAGTTAAAAGCTGGGCATGTATTTCAAGACCTACTACCAGTTCGTATTTCTGCAGAACTTCTTCTGTCATTATCCTTTGTACTTTAGATGAAAGCCGATTCGTCAAATATAGTTAAAAGTTGGAAGCTGTTGGCCAAGCCCATCCATCCATTAAGTCATGTAGATTAAATCACAGCCTGGCGAATTCTTATCAATTTTTCCAGTAGAGACTCAAGAACATTAAGATGAAGCATATTGGCGCCATCCGATTTGGCGTACTCAGGTTCCGGATGCGTCTCAATGAATAGTCCATCGGCGCCAACGGCAATGGCCGCTTTGGCAATTGTTTCTATTAAACCAGGTTTTCCGCCTGTAACACCGGTAACCTGATTGGGCTGCTGTAGAGAATGCGTACAATCCATTACCACAGGTACTCCGAACGACTGCATTTCGGGAATGCCCCTAAAATCAACTATAAGATCCTGATAGCCAAACGTATTCCCGCGGTCGGTTAGTATCACATTCGAATTCCCCGAATCTTTCACCTTATCAACAGCAAAACCCATTGAGGCAGCAGAAAGAAACTGGCCTTTCTTAATATTAACAGTTTTCCCCGTTTTAGCGGCAGCAATCAAAAGGTCTGTCTGCCTGCAAAGAAACGCGGGAATCTGAAGCACGTCAACATAGCAGGCTGCCATTGCGGCTTCAACACTCTCGTGTATATCTGTCACAGTAGGAATATCAAATTCGCGGCTTACTTTAGCCAGAATCTTAAGTGCTTTCTCATCTCCTATTCCGGTGAACGAATCAATACGCGACCGGTTCGCCTTCCTGTAAGAACCTTTAAATATTAAGGGTATTTGTAACTTGTCGGTAATTGTAACGATACGTTCTGCAATTCTAAGAACGATATCTTCCCCCTCGATAGCGCATGGGCCAGCCATCAGAAAGAAATTGGAACTATTGGTATGTTTAATACCTGGGATTTGGTCTAACATTAATTTCCTAATTCAGATAAAAATTTAATACGCATCAGCTGAAGCTCTTCCCTTGTATAATCATCTGTGCCAAGCTCCTTTAGTGCAGCATCGATGGAATCAACTTCTGTCGCTCTAAAATAATCGAAAACCTCGTCCTGCCGGTCTTCATCGATCATTTCGTCGATATAATAACTGAGATTCAGTTTAGTTCCAGAGTTTACAATAGACTCTACCTCTCTTAAAATATCTTCGTATGAAAGTCCTTTTGATGAAGCTATATCCTCGAGAGCAATATGCCGGTCGATATTCTGGATAATAGAAACTTTTAGAGCCGATTTGTTAGCTGCGCTTTTAATGACCAGGTCTACAGGCCTGTCAATCTCATTATCGTCAACATACTTACTGATGAGATTTACAAACGGGCTTCCGAATTTCATAGCCTTACCCGAGCCAACACCATGTATCTGCTTAAGCTCTTCAAGATTGATGGGGTAATGGATACACATCTCCTCAAGCGAAGGGTCCTGGAATATTACAAAAGGTGGAAGGTTCTTCTGTTTTGCAATCTTCTTCCTCAGATCTTTAAGCATTTTTAGCAACTCTTCATCAAGAGCCGCCCCACCCTGTTGCGAACCTTCATCCTGATCATCCTCTGCTGGTTCCATCTCTCTGTTGAGGACAAACTTAAGCGTATGAGGACTTTCAATAAACGATTTTCCTGATTTAGTGAGCCTTAACAATCCATAATTGTCGATATCCTTTGACAGATAGTTATTAAGAAGCGCCTGCCTCATCAACGACTTCCATAAATGCAACCCGTCCTCTTGGCCACTTCCAAATGCCTCAAGCTTATTATGGTTATAGGCCGCTATCTGCGAGGTTTCAACTCCCATTATCACATTGATAATATGTTGGTCGTCAAATTTTTCCCCCATCTCTCTGATGAGCTTCAGCGTATCCTTCAATTTCTGCGTGGCATCAAAATGAGATTTCTGCGCACGGCAGTTGTCGCACATGTTATTACAACCTGCATCATCAAAATTCTCACCGAAGTAATGAAGAATTTGCTTACGCCTGCAAACTGCCGATTCAGCATAATCAATCACTTCTTTAAGGATCTGAGTGCCTATTTCTCTTTCTGAAACAGGCTTATCCTTCATAAACTTGGCAAGTTTATCGATATCCTTCTCCGAATAAAAGGCAACGCAAAGGCCCTCACCGCCATCGCGGCCAGCACGACCGGTTTCCTGATAATAACCCTCCATGCTCTTCGGTATGTCGTGGTGGATCACATATCTCACATCCGGCTTATCAATACCCATACCGAAGGCAATAGTAGCAACAATCACCTCTATAAGGAACTTATCCTGTGTGTCTGCCCGGGTTTTGGGGTCCAGACCTGCATGATAAGGTAACGATCTGATTCCATTGAGATTAAGGGCTTCCGAAACCTCCTCTACCTTTTTCCGGCTAAGGCAATACACAATTCCCGACTTCCCCTGATTGGCTTTAATAAACCGGATAATTTCTTTCATCACATTCCGCTTCGCACGCACCTCATAATAAAGGTTTGACCGGTTGAATGATGATTTAAATAGGGTTGAGTTGTTCATTTGCAGGTTCTTAATAATGTCCTGCTGAACTTTCGGTGTGGCGGTTGCTGTTAATGCTATGATGGGGATATTGTCGCCGATATTACTAATAACCTGACGTATTTTACGATATTCCGGTCTGAAGTCATGCCCCCATTCTGAAATACAGTGAGCTTCATCAACGGCGACGAACGAAACTGTTATCAAGCGTAGAAAATCTATGTTTTCGGCTTTTGACAGCGATTCCGGTGCTACATATAGCAGCTTGGTTTCGCCGCTCAATACATCCTGCTTTACCTTGGCTATCTCCGATTTGTTAAGTGAAGAGTTTAAAAAGTGTGCTATACTCTCTGTGCCGCCAAAGGCACGGAGCTGATCTACCTGATTCTTCATCAAGGCAATC
>DALYUO010000285.1:0-791 GCA_031981225.1 Pararcticibacter sp. | reverse complement strand
CAGCGGCGAAATAACAACCGCAGTTCCGCCGCTCATTAGCGCAGGCAGTTGGTAACATATGGATTTACCACCACCCGTCGGCATTATTACAAATGTATCTTTCTTCTGTAAGATATTGGTTATTATTGCTTCCTGTTCGCCTTTGAAGTTATCAAAGCCGAAAAAATTCTGTAAATTATCAAATAATGATTTCTTGATCTCCATCGTCCTCCGTGGGAAAAAATTTAGAAAACCTAAACTTAACCCCAAAATAACATATTTTTGCCGTGAATTAGTATGTTTAATTAAAAAATTTCTAATTGAAAACAAATACTGAAGTATTACAAATAGCAAAAAGAACCCTGGAGGCAGAAGTCGAAGGAATTTCAGGTCTCGCAGAAAGAATAAATAATGACTTCTATGTGATAATTGAGCGCATTCTCTCCCTAAAAGGGCGCGTGGTTGTTACAGGTGTTGGAAAGAGCGCCCTAATTGCACAGAAAATAGTTGCAACTTTTAATTCCACGGGAACGCCATCGGTATTCATGCATGCAGCCGATGCAGTTCATGGCGATCTTGGAATAATACAGAAACAGGATTTAGTAATCTGCATTTCGAAAAGCGGGAATACTTCAGAGATCAAAATTCTTGTTCCCTTACTCAAACATGGCGGAAACACATTGGTAGGAATGGTGGGCGATAAAGAATCTTATCTTGCCCGGCAGGCAGACTATGTGCTTGATACCACTGTAGAAAAAGAAGCATGTCCGCTTAACCTTGCCCCTACAACAAGCACCACTGCGCAGCTTGTT
>DALYUO010000284.1:3546-6237 GCA_031981225.1 Pararcticibacter sp. | reverse complement strand
AATACAGCACCCGTCATTACCTCTATACATTTATTCGCATCGTCAAGAACCTGAATGCGTCCTCCGGCAGCCTGCATTTTCTCTATAACGAACGACCTTTTACCTTGTTCAAATGCGGTTACGTTGATAGCGATTCCATCCATGGTAACCCTGTCATAAGGAGGAAAATCGCGGTCAGCCCGAATATCCTCTGCCAGGATCCGGTGAAGGGCATCAGAAAGCGACACCTCTTCGGTCCCAAAATCTTTCTTAAACGATCCGACCTTCTCAAGAGCTTCTTGTACAGAAATCATTTTAAATATCTATTCCGTTAGTGTATTTCAATACGAGTTTTATTCCAATATAAGCAACCAGTACGCCTGTGAGCGCCTTTAGCAGCTGCGGCCTTATTAATTGAAGGCTTAGCCTTGTACCAACCTGTCCGCCAAGAAAAACAGCGGTGAGTAAGGGCAGCATTAGCTGCACATTAAACGTCAAGGTCCCCCCGCTTGCTTGTCCTGTTAATCCAGCGACAGAATTTACAAGGATAAAAAAGCTTGCAAGTGCGGCAATCTTTTTCGGGGTATCCCAGTTCATTAAGTTGAGTACAGGCGAAAGGAGGATTCCACCGCCAATACCGACAAGTCCGGACAGGAATCCTGTTGCAGCGCCCAGGGTCGCATTGACGGGTAAGGAAAGACCATGGTTTCCCGGCCCGCTTTCATAGAGCCGCGGCTTTGCATATAACTGCGTGATTAGCAATAAACCCGACAAGGCGAGCACACATCCGAGACAGATGAAAAAGGTTTTTTGGCTAAGGTGAATAGTGGCAGCAACAAAGGCCGCCGGGATACTACAGATAGCCAGTGGCAGAAATCTCCGTTTATCGAAATAGCCATTCTTCATAAAAAGGTACGAACTGTTAGAAACAACCATGAGATTACAAAACAGCGCAGCCGTCTTAATAGCAGAAAAATCACCGACAAAAAGGGAAAGTAAGGCAAGATAACTTGATCCGCCTCCAAAGCCAGCCGAAGAGTATAGTACGGCTATGATAAAAAAGCCAGCGCTTATCAACAAAATGGTCTGGATGTCGGGCATTAATTATTCTATAAACTCATTCTTGAAATTGCTTATCCAGCTTTCCATTCCACCCCGGAGGTTATAAACCTTCCGGTTATTCGTATGCTGCAATATTTCCACGGCTTTCAAACTTCTCCCCCCTTTCTGGCAGAGCGCTACTAATGGAACGTCCGCGGGCCATTCGCTATCGAATGAGCTCAACTGAGCAAGAGGAACAGAAAACGCATGCAACAGATGTCCACTTTCATATTCAAAAGCCTCCCTCACATCTACCAATAGAAATTTTTTACCCGTCCGGTACCATTCGTAAAGGTCGCTGGGATACAAGTCATTTCCTGTTTCACAAGCAAAATCATAGCTATCCTGCAACCGATTAATGTTCTTATTTTCTGACTTTGCCTTCAGCTTTACCTTATATTCGTCGCCGCTCAAAAAATCAATAATTTTTAGTGTACCAGAAAGAGTTCTTCCTAAACCTGTAATTACTTTAACAGCTTCAAGGGCTTGTAACGACCCTATAATTCCCGGCACTATGCCGAGTACGCCTGCTTCATTACAGTCGGGCACCTCCCCGGGCGAGGGCTGTTCAGGATAAAGGCAGCGGTAAGTGGGCCCGCTTTGGTAATTAAAAACGCTAACTTGCCCTTCATACTGCTGCACTGCACCGTATACAAAAGGTTTGCCTGCTATCACACAGGCATCATTTATCAGATAGCGGCTGGCAAAGTTGTCGGTAGCGTCAATCACGAGATCAACAGATTCAATTAAACCTAGCGCATTCTGAGGTGTCATCATAAAGGGATGCCTTTCAATCTTGACCAGAGGATTCAATTCCGCCAGTTTCTTCGCAGCCACTTCTGCCTTTAGCTGTCCCACTTCCGGGGTGGTATACAGAACCTGCCGGTGTAAGTTGCTGATGCTGATGCGATCGCCATCTGCAATGACTATCCGCCCGACACCCATCCCCGCCATGTACTGAAGAACTGGAACACCCAGCCCCCCGGCACCGACTACAAGCACGCTGGCAGCTTTAAGCTTATCCTGGGCAGCAGGGCCAAAGCCTTTAAGCCGGATCTGCCGGCTATATCTGGCATCTTCATTGCCCATTTTCAATTTCCCTTTGTCCATTTCAGTTTACCCTCCGAGCACCGACATTGATTCCTTCATTGATTTCACATTGCGGGTCTCCGCCTCAAAACCATCTTTAGCGCGTCCGGCTACTGCCAGCATAAGAGCTTCTTCTATTTCTGATCTCGTGGCACCATCTCTTAGCAGGTCGCGAAGGTTCGTTGCAGGTGGGCCATAAAGGCAGGTCCTTAACTCTCCTGTAGCCGACAGGCGTATCCTGTTGCAGGTACCGCAAAACGTCCTGCTAAAAGAAGCTATTATTCCGAATGACCCTTTATATGCAGGAATCCTGTAATTTTCCGAAGTAGAATTAGGCTCATTTTCCAGCCTTATAATTTCAGGATAATTACCTGCTACATAATCATAGATCTTCTGGTGACTCCAGTTAAGCACATCAAACTCGCTGCTCCCATTGAAAGGCATTTCCTCAAGAAATCGCACCCTGAGAGGATAGTCCTTCGTTAGTTCAATAAACGGAATGATGTCTTCCACATTTTTTGC
>DALYUO010000284.1:0-3536 GCA_031981225.1 Pararcticibacter sp. | reverse complement strand
GCGGCTGAAATAACACAATTAAGCTTCACCTCGAAGCCCTCAGAGAGAAGCCTGAGAATGCAGGAATATACAGAATCGAAGTTATCCCTTCTTGTGATCTGAAAAAAACGAGCCCGGTCGAGGGAATCTATACTTACATTTATTTTTCGGATACCGGTTTTCTTCAGCAATGCAATGTATTCAGACGACAAAGTACCGTTGGTGGTCACTGTAATTTCTTCCAGCCCCGCCAATGTGCTTAACTCCCCTAAAAAAGGCATTATCCCGTTTCTGACAAAAGGCTCCCCGCCAGTGATCCTGATTTTGGAAACCCCCAGATCGCAGAATATCTCTGAAAGAAACAATAGCTCATCAAAGGAGAGCAGGTTCTTCCTGGCCGCAAAATTCATTCCCTCTTCAGGCATACAATAGTAGCATCTGAAATTACACCGGTCGGTCACCGATAATCTCAGATAATTTAATTGTCGCCCGTATTTGTCTGTCAATATCCTCTTCTCCATTAAAATTCAGGGATGTGCATTTACCCAAATGCTGTTGTCTTCATAGTATTCTTTTTTCCAGATAGGGACGCTTTTTTTAAGCTCGTCGATCAAAAAACGGCAGGCCTCGAAAGATGCGTCTCTGTGAGCTGAAGAAGCGCCGGTAACAACTACCGCTTCACCGGGTTCTTTTATTCCTGTTACATGCTGGATGACTACCCTTTCAAGCGGCCATTTTTCACATGCCAATGCGGCAATGCGTTTCATTTCTTTAAGAGCCATGGGAACATAGGCCTCGAATTCAAGTCCTATGACAGTCTTGCCATTGGCATGATCCCTTACACTACCCACAAAAACGCTAATGCCGCCGGCACCATTCGCCTGCAAATACTGGTAAGCTTTGTTTAGTTCTATGTGTTCTACAATCTCCACCATCGCTTCAGCCTCCGCTAACAGGGGGAATAAGAGCCACTTCCATCGAAGGACTCAAAACCGTCGATTCTTCAGCATATTCATTGTCAACAGCGACAGCTAAAGACGTTAAGGCTCTTAAGCCCTCGTATCGCTGTTCTAACCATTCTTTCAGTTGAGCCACTGTTTCAGGACTTTCTTCAGAAGCTATGGTGATCCTATCGCTGCCGACGATGTCTTTCGTAATCCCAAATAATAATATTTCCATACACTTAATCGCTTGTCTGTTGTGTCACAACGTCTTGTTCAAGGCAGCTCTCTCTTCCAGCTCTTTTATGATCGTTTCATACTCATGCGCATCATTTACATTTCTCAACTCCTCTGTCTCGACAGCTTCAAGAAGTTCTATATCTGAATTGATCAGCACTTTTCGGGGACATAAATATCCGGCTTCCCGAAAATCAAGAAGCGACTTCCTCGCCTCCGGCTCCCAGATGGTAATGAGGGGTTCGGGAAAACCTGTTTCCGGATTATGAAAAGCCGTTGCAAGTTTCGACGCATTCCTGTGCTTCACAAGATGATTTACCGTTTTTTCAGTGAGGAAGGGAAGATCACAGGCGACTATAAGCCAGGCCGCTTCCGGATCCCGCTGAAAAGCTGACAATATCCCAATCATCGGTCCCTGACCTTCTATGCTATCCTCTATCACAGGAAAGCCTTGAAGATGATGCGTTTGCTCTTTATTGCAGGAAATAAACACTTCCTTGCAAAACGGAACAAGAAGCTCGTAAAGATATTCACGCTGACTTCTCCCGTGATAGGAAATAGAGCCTTTATCCCGGCCCATTCTCGAACTTTTTCCTCCAGAAAGGATCAGTCCGTTAAGCTTCGGTTCTCTTATATTCACTTTTCCCTCCGCTCTTGGCAATGAGTTTTGTCTCTTTAATAACGATATCGTGCGAAAATGCTTTGCACATATCATATACAGTAAGTGCTGCTACTGTAACCCCTGTTAAGGCTTCCATTTCAACTCCCGTTTTAGAGATAATTACCGCAGTGCATTCGATAACCACTTCGTCGGCACTATTCACGTTAATGGTGATTTTACAATCTTCCAAAGCCAGGGGATGACACAGAGGAATTAAGTCGGATGTTTTTTTTGCAGCCATAATACCTGCTACGATAGCTGTCTGAAAAACGGGACCTTTCTTCGTGTTTATGTCCCCGCTGTTAAGATGTTTCATTATCTCTTTTCCAGGCAGGATAGTACATCTGGCCGTCGCACTGCGTTTCGTAACAGCTTTATCACTCACATTAACCATTACCGGGTATCCGCTGGCTTCGTCAATATGAGTAAAGACCTGTTTCTCGTCATTCATGATTAAATATAAATAATTCCCGCGTTACAACAAATACTTTTATCGCATTTCAGATTCTGGCACCATTTTTTCTTTATCTGTGGTGAGTTTAAAAAAAAGAAATCATGAAAACTATAATAACAATGTTTGCATTAGCTGTTGCATTAACAGGGTGCAGTAATAATGACAAGACAAATAACACACAGGCGTACCGCGATTCGATAAAAAAAGCGGTGCAGGATAGTATCAAGCTAGATAGCTTCCAGAGGGCTGAAGTTCAGGCGAAGGAAAAAGCAAGAATAGATTCCTTAGCTGAAGTGAAAGCCGCAAGCCAGGCTGCCGCCGCTAAACGCACATACGCCAGTCGTCGTTCATCAGGAAGTGTCCAGCCAGTAGTACAAAGTGACTACTATGAACAAACAGCTCCGAAGAAAAAAGGATGGAGCGCTGCAGCTAAAGGCGCCGCAATAGGAGCCGGAGCTGGTGCAGTTACTGGTATTCTTGTAGATAAAAAGGATGCACGTGGCGCGATAATCGGTGGTGTAGTAGGTGCTGGTACTGGTTATGTTATCGGCCGTCAAAAGGACAAGAAAACTGGAAGGGCCCAGTAACCATTTTGATAGAATATTTAAAAAGAAAAGGCATCGGAACCATCCGATGCCTTTTCTTTTTAGAATCTGTTGTGAATCTCAGTAATTATCCTTGCCATTTCTGCCCTAATCTCCGGCGTTGGCTTTAGAAAATTATTATTCATAAATGAGAAGCTCAATTTTCTTCCCTTACGTGTTACCAGGTACCCACTCTGATTATGGTTATTTGACAAAGAGCCCGTTTTGGCCCACACGAAAGGAAGCCCATTATCGGTCTTATAGGCAAGGCGAAGGGTTCCGGTTATGCCTCCGGCTGGTAGCAAAGAATGGAGTCTTTCGTCATTGCCAACTTTATCCCTTATTTTATTTAAAAGAAAAACAACCGAGCGGGGAGTAAACAAATTATGTCTGGACAGGCCCGAACCATCTACCCATCGGGAAGATCATTCAAGAAATTCTTTCGGCTATATGCGATTACAGAATCCGTACTCAGTGTACTCCCAAGCAAAGATGAGCAGGTAAGCAACAGTTGCTCTGCAATGAAATTATCACTAACCAGAAGCATTCGCCGGTAAACCGAGTCCGACGGCATACTATATATCACGGAAGCAGCTGATGGCATTGGAGTATCGACTATACCAATCGATTTCTTCAACGTATCCTGAAGCAAGGCAAGAGTTAGTGCGGTGCTGGTTTTC
>DALYUO010000283.1:5936-6248 GCA_031981225.1 Pararcticibacter sp. | reverse complement strand
GCGACGGAGTATACAGATCATCACGCGGAGTCTTATCCATTGGGGTTATCGTTCCCTGGCGAAGGAGGAAGGTTCTGTTATCAATAGTAGCGATCAGGGTACTATCCCGGCCTATTACAAAGGCGGCGGAAAGGCTAACGTTAATATTTTCGGACCCGCTGGTGACAGGCAGCCATTGACCGTTCTTATACAAGAGTATCCCGCTCTTTTTATCTTGTGCTATCAACCCCTCACTTGTCTTGCCAAGGAATTGCCAGGCGAGCGGAGCCGGGTGGGTGGTGATCTGACCATCCCTGTATTCGAAAATATATT
>DALYUO010000283.1:3588-5926 GCA_031981225.1 Pararcticibacter sp. | reverse complement strand
CAGACCTTCCCATTGCCAGTGCATTCCACACGTCGGCAAAATTACGGTCACCTTCGGGCACCAGCTTATTTAGCGAGGTATATTGCAAGCGTCCGTTAGTTGGTTCAAAGTAGCCGATCTCGCCCTGACCTCCTGCATAAATGCGGTTGTTATGGTCAATATATATCGACCGGAGAATAGTGCCATTCGGCAGCCTGAATTTTTTCCAATAACTTCCGTCAAATGTGATCAGTCCGTCATTATTGGCAAAATATAAATGACCCTGATTGTCCTGAGCAATCATTGAAGTACGTGAGCCACCCTGGAAATCATCCTTACTGTATCCCTGCACCCATGGCAAGCTTCCTGTCTGTTGGCCTGATACTGCCAGCGGCAGTAATATCCAAAGACAGAACAATGTTAGGTAAATAGACTTTTTCATAGTTAGAGACCGCAATCAGGCAACTTGTAGTACTATTGTCGTAGTACAAAAATAGTAATATCTAGGCTTCCTGCCAATTTGTAGAATAAACGTAGTAGCTAACCTTATCACAGCCCGGAGCTTTCACATCTATTTTTGTGAGACTAATTATAAGCAAAAAAAGCTAATCAAATTTACCAAGTATGAGAAAGAGAGTTACATTATTAATTGTGGCATTCTTATCTGTAGCTAACACCTATGTAAGGGCGCAGAACAGAATGATTTCGGGGACTGTTACGGATGAACAGGGCACCCCGGTTATTGGCTCGGTAGTAGTAAAAGGAATACCAAACATTGGCACAACAACGTCGGCCTCGGGTACATTCAGCTTATCAGTTCCCCAGTCGGCTGATTCGTTGACGGTTTCGGCTGTAGGATACCAGAGGCAGTCCGTAGCCATCTCAACAAGTCCGATGCGCATCCGGATGCAGGCGGATGGATCTCTTAATTTAAATGAAGTTGTTGTTGTAGGATACGGAACCCAACGAAAAGGGGATTTGACGGCTCCGGTAGCAACAGTTGATATGGACCAGGCTGTCAAACGAACAGTTGCAGCACCGATGGAAGCATTGCAGGGTACTGTAACCGGCGTGCAGGTGGTTAGTTCCGGTGCTCCTGGAGCAGCTCCAACCGTGCGGATCCGCGGTGTCGGCTCGTTTAACAATGAAAGCCCGTTGTATGTAGTCGATGGCATGTTCATGAACGACATCAGCTTTCTGAATCCGAACGATATTGCTGATATGTCAGTGTTAAAAGATGCCTCGGGCGCCGCCATCTACGGAGTGAGAGCGGCAAATGGCGTTGTTATCGTTACCACCAAAAAAGGAAAACTGAATATGAAACCACGCATTACCTATAATGGTTATGTCGGCTTTCAAACTCCCAATAATATGCTCAAGATGGCAGACGGCCCCCAGTATGCTGCGTATGCAATTGCGACCGGCCAGGATAACATAGTAAAAGAATCTGTAAAAAATTTTGGAGGTGAGGGAAATAATCCTGTAACCAATACCGACTGGTACGGAGAGCTGCTGCGTTCAGGAGCGATGATCACTAATCACAATGTAGACATTCAGGGAGGCGGAGAGAAAGTCTCCTATACCTTTGGCGCCAATTACCTGGATCAGGATGGGATCATGGATGCCAAAAACTACGTGCGAAGGTATAATATCCGTATGCAGGCCGAAGCCAAAGTGTTCGACTGGCTGAAAGTGGGAATGACGGCACACCTTAATAACTCCAGGAACTTTTCGCCTAATAATGCTGCGTTCCGCCAGGCCTATTTTGCCCCACCTCTGTATCCGGTTTACGACGAAAGTCTGGAACTCGCCAAGCCGGTAAAGTTTGGAACGAGCAAGTCTTTAGGACTTGGCAGTGGCTTTTGGTTTAATAATCCAATAGCTACTGCTCATTATAATCACAATGAAAGCAAAGGTTTCCAGATTTTGCCAAATGCCTATGTGGAGGCGCAATTCTGGAACCGTAAGCTGACCTTCCGTTCCCAGATCAGTCAGCGCTATCAATCCAGTCATGGCATCCAGTATACTCCGGTTTATTACATAGATAACGACCAGCGCTCAGACCGGTCCTATTTACGTTCCGCGCAAGGACGAAACACTGACTATATTCTGGATAACTTACTTACCTACCGTGACGAGGCAGGTCCGCACCACTGGACAGTATTGCTTGGTCATTCTGTGAGAGAAGAACGCTGGCGCGAAACATGGGTTTCTGCTAATGATGTGCCAGAGTCGGAAGAGTTCTGGTACGTTGGCCAGGGAGCACAGGGTACCGGTTCGGCTACAGGATACGGCGAGGGAGGTTTCCGCAACGCCGGGGTATCCTACTTCACCCGTGGCACATATGATTATGATAATA
>DALYUO010000283.1:1872-3551 GCA_031981225.1 Pararcticibacter sp. | reverse complement strand
GTGCCGACGGAAGCTCCAAGTATCAAACAAAATGGGGATACTTCCCCTCGGTCGGCCTCGGCTGGGTCATCAGCCGGGAAAACTTCATGCAGGACCAGTCCTTGTTTGATAACCTGAAGATCAGGGGAAGCTGGGGACGCCTGGGAAATGATGCAATTCAGCCAAATGCAGGCTATGCTATAGTTAATTCGGGCAATAACAATTCGGGGATTTTCGGAAGTGTGGGATCGTCAAACGGCATCCGGATACCGGGCTATACTGTCAACAGGTTCTTTACGCAGGTACGCTGGGAGGTAGTTGAAGAATGGGACGGAGGCCTTGATTTTGCCATGCTAAACAACCGCCTGAATGGTACGGTCGACTACTACTACCGGGAAACCAATGACCTTGCTTTCAGCCGACCTCTACCCTTTATGTGGGACCAGGTATACGGTAACTGGGGTCGCGTTGCCAACAGCGGCTGGGAAATCGGTCTGAACTGGAAAGACAATGCTGGGCAGTTCGGCTATTCGATCGGAGTCAACGCCACCACCCTTAAAAACAAAGTACTCGATATCGGGGGACTCGCCTATATCATGAATGGCTACCCTGAGTGGTCTGCCGAGTTTCCGGCGCGTATTGAAGAAGGGCAGCCAATAAATTTTTACTATGGCTATGAAGTAGCAGGGGTCTATCAGAACCAGGCGGAAATTAATGCTGATCCGATTGCAAGCAAATATAACCAGGCTAACCCCGGGAGTCCGATCCGGCCGGGATACTTAAAATACAAGGATCAGAACAGTAATGGTGAACTGGATCAGGCAGATCGCGTCAATCTTGGGAATTATCTGCCTAAACTTACATACGGACTGAACCTTGCTGTCAGTTACAAGCAATTTGACTTAAGTACAGTATTGCAGGGAGTGGCCGGGAATAAAATCCACAACCTCAACCGTGGGATGAGGAATAAAAACCGTGCGATGAATGCAGACGCAGCCTTCATTGATGGGCTTTGGACCGGCGAAGGCTCTACCAACAGCTCGCCTTCGGCGGAGGGCAGCGCGTCGCCGTGGAATTTGCAGGCAAACTCCTTTTTTGTAGAGAGCGGTGCCTATTTACGTGTGCAGAATATCCAGCTTGGCTATAGCTTTGATCTACGGAAGTCTATCCCGGTGCGGATCTATGCGACAGCCGACCGGCCTTTCATCTTTACAAAGTACAATGGCTTTACGCCTGAGGTTTCGGGGATGGGATATGATGCAAATGTGTATCCGGTGTCGTCTACTTACAGTTTAGGTGTACGTGTTACGTTTTAATTCAAAACATTATTTATGAATATTATGAAAAATATGACATATAAAGTGCTGGTTGCGTGCCTGCCTGTAATCATGTTGACCAGCGGGTGTGAAAAGTTTCTGGATAAACCTTTAGAGAACCAGCGCCGGTCTGAAGGAATCAATTATTCTGACCTTTCATTGATGTATGCCCCTGTATCCGGAGTTTACCGGGCAGCAGCAGACGATCGTCTGGTGCATTGGATCGATCTTTCCATACGCTGCGTGCGGGAAGACGACTACGAGCGCGGAGCGCCAACGCCCAACGATCAGCCTGAGCTGATGAGCATCAAAAATTTCCAGCGGGACATTACAGTACAATCTTACTGGGGCATCAACCAGTCGTGGATCAGCTACTTCAGTCTC
>DALYUO010000283.1:930-1862 GCA_031981225.1 Pararcticibacter sp. | reverse complement strand
GCCATCGCCGCAAATAGTGCCCTCACAGAGCTTAAGCTTTTTGCGGCGACGATTCCGGCGGATAATAGTGCCGATGGTGCTTTGAACCGAAGGTACCAGGCCGAAGTAAGGTTTATACGGGCATATGCGCACCTGATGGCCAGCCGGCTATTTGGAGACGTGCCGATCCTCATCGACAGCGATGATATCACCAGGCTGGCTACAGTTAAAAAAAGTACTGCAACAGAAGTCCGGGAGTTCATTATTGATGAAATGAATGCCTGTGCTCCTGATCTCGAAGATGCAAGGCCCAACCAAGCTGCTCACCAGGGATCGGTTACCCGATACACGGCATTACTGCTGAAAGCAAAAGCTGCAGCTGACCTGGCCGGAAATGATAACGCCAGTCCTCACTGGAACACAGTTCTTGAAGCGACTGACGCCATTATCAATAGTGGCAAATTCTCCTTGTATAATGATTTTTATCAGCTGTTTAAGCTCCCGGGAAAACTTGCTAACGAATCGCTTTTCGAGCTACAGTACTCCGACTTCGGTCTTCCAACGGGAGATATCGTTCGTCCGGGTATTGATTGGGGTACGTTCTTCAGGTGGCAGGGTCCGGCCGGTGACCAACGCGGCAGTGCGATTTCGGGTGGGGGATGGATACCTCCGTCACAAAATATCGTCGACTTCCTCACCACCCGAGACGATAGCGTCAGACTCAAGACAACCATTCTTCAGTATGGTGCAACGCCTGACACCTATGCTACAACGCCCAGCGGCGACCGCATATATGGCAATACATTTGGCATCAAGTACTTTAACGGAAAAGCATACTTACCGTCTTCTCAAATGACCCCTGGTCGTACAGAATACGGCGCCAACAATAACGTTCGGATTTTGCGGTATTCCGATGTCCTCCTGCTCAATGCGGAAGCTCGTGTTCGCAAAGG
>DALYUO010000283.1:0-801 GCA_031981225.1 Pararcticibacter sp. | reverse complement strand
GGTGGGGTGAGCGTTTTAACGACCTGGTACGTACCGGGCGTGCCCAGCAGGTTTTCGGATCGCGGTTCGTGCCGGGTCAGAGCGAGTTCCTGCCTATTCCGCAGGCCCAACTCGATGCGAACACGAACTTAAGGTAGGAAACACACTGAATCAGGATATTTGCTATGAGAATTTTATCTGTTTTATTTGCCGGGCTGTTGCTGTATACCACAGCAGCTGCCCGGCAGCCGCGGCAGGGCATTGCGGTCAAAAAAGCCGGCGACGGCTTTAATCTGTATATAGATGGTGTACAAACCTATATCAAAGGGGTGGGTGGAACGAATGCCATTGATGTGGCCAGCGCTTCAGGAGCTAACGCGTTCAGAACCTGGGGCGGTACCGTGGAGTCTATTAAAAACGATGTAAGACTCGCTGCAGCTAACAACATGTACATCCTGCAGGGCATTTCAATGACCAAGGACTCTGCTTCCTATTTTGATGAGAACTATAAGAACAAGGTCCGTGCAGATGTGCGTAAAGTTGTTAAAGCGTATAAAGACGAGCCCCGTATACTGGCCTGGGCGCTCGGAAACGAGATAGAACTGGGCAACGCCAACATCAGGGCGGCATGGCTTTTTGTTGAGGAACTTGCCCAGCTCATAAAATCCATTGACAAAAGACACCTGGTCATTACCGTGATTTCACATAATGCCGGAGCCCTGGATTCGATCGCCCGCTTCACCCCTTCGCTTGACTTTGTAGGAATTAACAGCTATGGATCAATTGTTTCGATAGCGGAGATGGTAGATAAATCTGCCTATA
>DALYUO010000282.1:359-6260 GCA_031981225.1 Pararcticibacter sp. | reverse complement strand
GTCGATTTCAGCTCATCGATTTGTTTCTTGTATTCTTTGTCGAAGATGACATAGTATTTGCCCACAAGATGATCGCCTTTTAAGCCGCTGCTCTCCGGAGTTTCGCCATTCCCGAACCTCTGCCAGGCAAGCATTGACTTACAAATATGTATCCCCCTGTCGTTTACCAGGTTCGCCTTAATTACCTCATAGCCAGCTGCCGCCAGTATCTGTGCGACAGAATAACCGAGAAGATTGTTCCTGATATGTCCCAGGTGAAGCGGTTTATTTGTATTAGGCGAGGAATATTCTACCATCACCTTTTTCCCGTTTGAAGGAAAATCGCCAAAGGCGCTATCTGAAATCTCATCCCTGAAAACCTGAAGTAAATACGAACTATCAAGCGACAAGTTTAAAAACCCTTTTATTACATTAAATCCTGAAATCTCCGGTCTGTTTTCCTTCAGGTATTCTCCTATTTCAGAGCCTGTCTGCTCCGGTGATTTTTTAGAAACGCGGGTAAGTGGAAATGTCACAATCGTTATCTCTCCGTCAAACTCCTTTCGGGTTTCCTGCAGATTGATATCAGATTCCTTAAGTTCTGTGCTATAAAGTGCTTTTACGGCCTGTAACGTTCCCTGTACAATAAAATCCATGGGCCAAAATTAATCATTACCATGAAAAAGCCTCGGCTTATATTCGCATAAATCCAGTAAATTTGTATTTGACATCACAATTTTATGGAAAATAGCCATTTCAAGCTTTCTGTGAATTCCGAAACCGCTACCTTAAGATCTTTAATAATTCATAGTCCCGATAGCGGCATAGGAAGAGTAGCTCCTTCAAAAGTGCAGGACTGGCTTTTCGAAGACATCCTGCATTTAGATACCGTAAGAAGAAAGGAGTACGATTATTACGTAAAAATCCTCCTGTATTTTCTTGATGCTGAAAGAATAAAAGGCAAGCTCTCTTTTATCGACTCACCGGCAAGTAAACGTGAATTCTTCAAGCCTTCTAAACAGAACTTTCATGCCTCGGGAAAGGTGATTGAGTTCGAAAGGCTTCTGACTGAGATTCTTGAGCAAAGTGATATCTGTAAAAAATTGACTGCGTCGGTTTGTGCAATTGAGGGATGCAGCTATAAACTACAGCAGGAGCTGATCAATACTCCGCCTGCAGAACTCTCAAGCATCTTCATCTCAGGCTCAATGCCGGATGGCAGCATGATATTTCCTCCGGTTCCCAATTTAATCTTCACCAGGGATATCGGTATCACCATTAACAATTTCATCCTTCTAAACAAACCGGCAAAAAAAGCAAGATCAAGAGAAACACTCCTTGCCCGGTATATTTTTTTCAATCACCCTCTTTTCAAAGATTACAGGGAAAACATACTCGAAATTCCGGATACTGTACAATATTTTCTGCGCCCTGGTGAAGAGCATGGCGAAAAAACGACGATCGAAGGGGGCGATGTAATGGTAGTTAGTCCTGATCATGTATTGATTGGCTGCAGCGAACGAACTTCGGCTAGTGGAGCAAGCGAAGCCATTAAGTTGCTTTTTGACAGGGATGTCGTTAGAAAAGTAACGGTTATAAAAATTCCTCATAAGCGGGATTTCATGCATATCGATACCATATTTACACAGGTCGACAAAGGTACATGGGTTGTACTTGGTTCTATATCATCCCAACAGCAGCACAAAGGGTCCGAACCGGTGGATTACCTTTCTGAAAAACGCAATAAGGAGAAGCCTGAGATATTTCAGTTTGAAAAAGGAAAGATTGATATGCCCCGTATGTACAATTGCATTGAAGATCTTTTAACTGATATCAGTAAAAACGACCTCGGCTGTGCCGAAACACCAAGATTTATTTATTCGGGTAATAATCACTTCCCTTTTGATGTGCGCGAGCAATGGACAGACTCATGCAATTTGCTTGCCCTCAAGGAGGGTGTTGTAATGGGATATGACCGTAACGATAAAACAGTTGAGGCGTTCAGAGAAAATGGATTCTCTGTTATACACGCGGAACAGCTTGTTGAAAAACTTGAATACGACGGCCTCTCTGTTGAAGAAATAGAAAAAACATTGATCCTAATGCCTTCTGCCGAACTTTCACGAGCCAGAGGAGGTTTCCATTGTATGAGTATGCCTTTATTAAGAGAGTCCTGATCCCTCAATTTATGCAAACAACATCGTCCATATTCATGGTTCGTCCGGTTAAATTCGACTTTAATCAGGAAACCGCACATAGCAACGCATTTCAGCGAAGATTGCCGGAACCCCTGAATGTGCAGGACGCTGCTGCGCTGGAGTTTGATAATTTTACGGAGATACTGAAGGCGAATGATGTAGAAGTGATCGTGTTTGAGGATACACCTCAACCACACACCCCCGACTCTATTTTTCCTAATAACTGGATTTCGACGCATGAGGACGGCTCCGTATATCTATATCCGATGGAAGCGGAGAATCGCCGTCTGGAAAAAAGACCTGATTTAATTAAAGCTTTAGGGAGTCGGTTTCTGATAAATGACTTAAAAGACCTGAGTTATTTTGAAGATCAGAAAAAGTATCTTGAAGGCACAGGCAGTATGGTTTTAGACAGAGATAATAAGATTGCTTATGCCTGTCTTTCTCCCCGTACCGATACTGAAGTATTGACAAAATTTGCAGAGCTAAGCGGTTACGATATAGTCAGCTTTCACGCTTTTGACAATCATGATAAGGCTATTTATCATACGAATGTTCTAATGTGTGCGGGAGCTGGGTTCGTTCTTTTATGCACGGAGGCAATTAAAGAAGGGGATGAAAAACGCCTGTTGATCGGCAAAATACAATCAACAGGTAAAGAAATAATAGACATAACCCTATCACAGGTATCGCGCTTTGCCGGAAACATTCTCCAGCTAAAAAACAGGAAGAACGAAGATCTTCTTATTCTTTCAGAGCAGGCCTTTCAGTCACTGAATGATCACCAGTTAAGCCAGTTAAGAAAATATGGACGTTTGATTCATGCCCCCCTGAACACCATTGAAACAGCAGGAGGAGGAAGTGCGCGATGTATGATCGCGGAAATCCATTTGCCGCATTTGTAAACAGACAACACCCTTTTACCTAAAGCATTATTACCTGTTTTTAAAACCAGCTTCATTTAAAGTACAATAACTTATAAATCAAGATTCTCAGTTTATTTGTACTTAAAACTTACAACTTATCACTTATAACTTAATACTAGTTTCCCGCTATTGTCATTTCTCAGGTATTCTTTTTTTCAGTGCATTCTTTCTTGATAATTATTCATTAAAAAATCACATTTTTGCGGAAATTTTAATAAATGCAGAGCTACGAGGAATTTCTTGATCTAAGTGTGGGTTTCCCCCAGGATGGGTTTGAGGTTATTGACGACGAACTATACTTTCACGACCTCAATCTGATGGAAATGATTGAAACGTACGGGACTCCCCTACGCTTCACATACCTGCCTCTTATAACTAAGAAGATACAGCAGGCAAAATTGTTATTTCAGCATGCTATCATCAATAACAATTACCGTGGCAGCTATATGTATTGTTATTGTACTAAAAGCTCTCACTTCAGACATGTTGTCGAAGAAGCGCTGAAGAACGATATACATCTTGAAACGTCATCGGCATTTGATATGCCAATGATTGACGCGCTTGAAAAAAAGGGAGTGGTCAATAAAGACATTACGGTGATCTGTAACGGATTTAAAACCTACCAGTACAAGCAGTATATCATTGATATGTTTCACGACGGGTTTAAGAATATCATCCCCGTGCTGGATAACAAAGAGGAGTTTAATCTTTACGATGATGAACTCGATCTTCCCTGCAGCCTGGGAATGAGGATAGCCGCCGAGGAGCAGCCCGACTCTCAGTTTTATACGTCCCGGCTCGGTATCAGGATGGAAGATGTTATAGACTTTTACAACAACAAGATTGCTCCTAATCCCAACTTTCAGGTTAAGCTTCTTCACTTTTTTATTAACTCTGGAATTTCTGACACTCCATACTACTGGAATGAGCTTGAAAAGTACGTTACACTTTACTGTAAGTTCAAAAAGATAAATCCAGAACTTACCACTCTCGATATCGGCGGCGGGATGCCTTTTAAAGATTCTCTTGTTTTTGATTTCGACTATGAATACATGGTGAACGAGATTGTAAAGAGGATAAAAGAAATCTGTGCTGAACATGATGTGATGGAACCCGACATTATTACGGAGTTCGGAAAATATACTGTTGCAGAAGCCTCAGGCATCCTATATAAGGTGCTCGGACGTAAACAACAGAACGACAGAGAAAAATGGCTTATGCTCGACGGCTCTTTTATTACCAATCTTCCCGACGTATGGGCATTGAATCAGAAATATATTCTGATGCCGGTAAATAATTGGGATTCGGAATACGAGCGCGTCAACCTTGGTGGAATAACCTGCGACGGGCAGGATTACTATAATCAGGAAGCCCACATGAACAGCGTTTTCATGCCTAAAACCCGTAAAGTTCAATACATAGGTTTCTTTCATACCGGCGCTTATCAGGAAGTGTTAAGCGGCTACGGAGGTATACATCACTGTCTTCTGCCCTCTCCTAAACATGTCATTATCCGTAGGAACAGGGACGAAACCTTCAACTTTGACGTTTTCGGGGAAGAGCAAAACAGCAAGCAGGTATTAAAAATACTGGGATACAGTTAGGCAACTGACAGTTGACGATGGACAATTAGCAATTGAAAAAATGGTCAAGGGACAATGGCGTTATTATGATGTCAATCTGTTTATTGAATTTCCCCTTTATCAATTTAAAATTTTCAACTGTCCATTTTCAACTGTCCATTCTCAATTGTCCATTTTCAACTGTCAACTGTCAATTCAATTGTCGAACTTTTCAAGCTGCTTCAGTAACGTAGCAAAGTCTTTGGGATAAGGAGCGGTTACCGTAATTTCGGTTTCACTGTTAATCCGGAACGTAAGCTCCTTTGCGTGAAGTGCAAAACGTTTCATTATAGGGAGCTCTTCCTGATCCTTGCCTAGGTGATATCCCCTCTTGATATGCGAGAGAAATACTGGTTTGCCTCCATACATTTCATCGCCAGCTATAGACGCCTTTTGGGTGGCAAGGTGGATCCGGATCTGATGCATGCGTCCCGTTACAGGCTGACACTCGATCAGGGTGTAATGTTTGAAATATTTAATGGAATTGAAAATTGTCTCTGCTGCTTTTCCATCTTGCCTGCTGATACTCACGTTTTTATTCCCGAGATTTAAAATAGGAAGGTCAACCTTAAGTTCATTGAACACATGAGTACCGTTTACAATAGCATGGTATACCTTCTTTACTTTGCGGCGCTCAAACCAGCCGGTACGCCTCGGGGTTCTTCGCGATGATCAGACAGCCTGAAGTCTCCTTATCCAGCCTGTGACATACCTGAGCATCTTTCACATAGTTTTTTGCGAGCCGGAGCATACTTAACTCACCACCCTCCCTTTCGTCAAGAGAACTGATAAAAGGCGGTTTGTTAACCACAAAAAGATCGTCGTTTTCAAAAAGGATTAAATCCTGTATTCTTGGCATTTTCACGGGTACAAAAGTAACAATTAGGTTTATCAATCAGACGGGTTTACAGAAATAGCAGAGAAATAGGCCTTGGAGCAATTTATACTTGCAACAAACAGCTCTCATTTTGCAACTCACCACCTACAACTCATGTCCTACAACTCACAACTTCTTCACATAAAAATCGCATTGTTGAAATCTTTCCTGAGCAGAATCCAAACTTTCCTTATACACTTGCATCGTTTTCGGTTCTCCTTATTCAATAAGGAGATTAAAAGGGAACCCGGTGTAAGTCCGGGACTATCCCCGTAGCTGTAAGCTCCGTAATGGTGTTT
>DALYUO010000282.1:0-310 GCA_031981225.1 Pararcticibacter sp. | reverse complement strand
AAAGGTATTGCAAAAAGGAAAGCCGTAAATCTCTTCTTTTTCATCCCATCCGTATGCTTTTAACCAAAAAAGATATATGGTAAACTACGTAATTAAACGAAACGGAGAATTCGAGCCCTTCAAGTCTTACAAAATTAAAGACGCCATTGAGAAAGGGTTTAAAAGTTTAAACATTACCTGCGACGAATCAATACTAAAAAAATCCCTCGAAAAGCTTTCTGAGAAAGAAGTTTGGGCGGTAGAAGAGATCCAGGACATCATAGAGAAGGAACTCTTCTCCGGAAAGCATTTTGATGTTATGCGCTCTTTT
>DALYUO010000281.1:6021-6280 GCA_031981225.1 Pararcticibacter sp. | reverse complement strand
ATCGAATTCAAATGGTGAAATATGATGGAGAGACTGCCTCACCGCATCTGCGGTCCCCTGGAACCAGGCGCTGTTACTGGGTGTCTGTTCTGCTGCAAGAATGTCAACAAACCCGTTGCTAAACACATTGAAATGATAGGTGTTTTTAATGTGTTTATTTAGAGAAGCAGAATTAAACTGAGTAAGAACAAAGATCCTGTCGATACCAGAATTAAGACAATTTGAAATAGGAATATCAACCAGGCGGTATTTCCCTGCA
>DALYUO010000281.1:2431-6011 GCA_031981225.1 Pararcticibacter sp. | reverse complement strand
GGGACAGCTGGTTTTGAACGAGTGGCAGTAAGAGGATGTAAGCGGGTTCCTTGCCCGCCACCAAGAATAACTGCGATTACTTTCGACATCATATAGTTAATTATTTAAGGCTATTATAAAGGTCAATATATTGAGATGCTGAACGATGCCATGAAAAGTCGAGGCTCATCATCCTCTTACGTAACAATCTCATGCCCGGCGTGTTTGAATATAATTCAGTGGCCCGGGATATAGCATTCGATATAGCTTCAGATTGTGCCTCTTCAAAGCAAATTCCATAGCCCCCGGGTTGCGAGTAATCTATTACAGTATCTTTTAAGCCGCCGGTACTGCGCACTACGGGTATGGTTCCATATCTCAGCGCATAGAGCTGGTTCAAGCCGCAGGGCTCTACTCTCGATGGCATAATGATAAAGTCCGCCCCCGCGTAAATGAGGTGAGAAAGGGCTTCGTCATATCCTATAAATACGTTATAATCTTTTTTGAAAGTTGTTCTCAGTCCTGCCAGTGCCTCTTCTATTTCCGGCTCGCCCGAGCCCAGGACCATGACGCTAACTTTGCCTTTTAGCGATTCGAGGGTATTGCTGATTGCTTCAGGCAGGAGGTCAGCTCCTTTTTCACCTACCAAACGGCCGATGAACGCCACCAATGGCTTCGTTAAAGTCAGTCCAAATTCTTTGCATATAGCTCTTTTATTTTCCTGCTTTCCCTTACTTACATTATCAGAATGATAGTGGCATGGAATCATTGGGTCGGTGGCAGGATTCCAGACCTCTGTATCAATTCCATTAATCACGCCGAGGCTTTTCTTTTCTTCCTGTATAAACAACTGTTCAAGGCCGTTCGAGTTATATTTAAGTTCTTCAAGGTAGCTTGGCGAAACAGTGGTATATCTCCAGCAGCTTTTTACTCCCACTGCCAGCGAATTAATAGTGCCTTCCCAGTCAAGCATACCCCATTTCCAGGGGTCAATGTCGGGTAAATAATGATATTTGTCCCATCCGAACCAGCCCTGGTATTGCGCGTTGTGTATCGTAAGGATAGTAGGGATGTGGGTCAATTGATTATAGCGGAAAGAATGGTTCATCAAAAACGGTATTAAACCGGTTTGATGATCATGACAATGTACGATATCCGGCATGTCGCGGAACTGTATAAGCCACTCCAGAAAAGCAAGCTGAAAAGCGACAAATTGCTCCGTTTCGTCCGGGTAAGAATAGATCTCTGAACGGTCAAGCAAACCCGGAATCCGGATGAGGTGGAGGGGATATCCCAGCTTATCTGTACTTTCTTTAAGTATTTGAAAAGGAAGGGTTTTATTTCCCATTAAAATTTCAGATTCAAAAATGACGTCCAGGCGGCTTTCTCTCACAAATTGCCGGTCATAGTAGGGCATTACAACCATCGATGTTATTCCCGCCGCCTGTTGATATTTAGGAAGTGAACCTACCACATCTCCTAAGCCGCCAACTTTAGCCACGGGGTAACACTCGGCGCTTACATGGATTACAACCCTAATGTATTGTATGTTTTTCTGTTGAAAGTTATGAATTTATATATGTGGAAAACAAGAAAACAATGATTTTGATAACAGTTTTTGTGATTTTTATTTAATTATTAATCAGCTATATAGGCTTACGTGCCGTCGCGTCTTTTGATTTTTGCGTTTGTAAAGAGGGTTTTGCCGGTTGATTCTGTCGTAAGATGTGCACTAACGGTAAGGACGTCGTTGATAATCTTTCCATCTTTTTGCGATGGAATCCAGTAGTCGATAGAGGTCAGAATCTGAAGTAAAGCCTTGTTCGAAATAGTATTCCCAAGATCTTTTATAAGAGAAATGTGCGACGATGTACCATTTTTATCAACCGTCAGGGTGAATTCTATGGTTCTGCCGGTAGTGTCGCTTAACCATGCAGAATTGAAGTTCTGACTTAGGTAGTCGGACAAATAAAGCGTATAATTATCATGTTCGTCGATATTACAGCCCTTAGAAACAAAAAGTTCTGCATTGAGGTAAGGTTCTGACGGTGCGAACATCACTTTTGAAGTGGTATATGTTGTGTAGTGGTCAAGGAGCATCGTCCCGTCCGTGAAATTGCCGTTAATAAATTTTTCAATTGCAGCAATCTCACTCTCTCCTCTAGCATATTCATAAGAAATTCTCCACGAACCATCTGGCAAGCCATTCTCTACCTTGCCGCTATAAACTATTGCGCTATACCCTTTCTCATTAAAACCAAACTGTGGATCACGAAGCTCAAACCTTCCGGATCCGTTTTTAATAACAGATTTTCCTCTGATATTCCATGTATTTGTAATATGAGGCCGTCCATTGATAATCTCTATAATGCTCATCGCGCTTCCATCGGGATGGTAGAAGTACCACGTTTTTACAGGACGGCCTGCTTTAAATTCAGCCTGCCACTTTAAGAATCCTGTAGGATAGAAGGCTTTGAAAGTACCGTCCTTTTTTCCTTCTTTATAAGTGCCTGTTAAAAGGATATTCCCTTCTGTGTCGGAGTCTGTAAAAGCCCCGTCATATGCCTTAAGTTCAACGCTGTAATTGCTTAATCTTTTTATAGCAAAGAATTCGCAGTCTTTGTCAACCAGGTAATACTGGCTGTCAAAGTAGAATGTATACAGGCTATCTGAAGTTCGTTCGAATAACTTTCGATCCGTTTGGCCTGACAGAGAATAACTGCACAGTAAAAAAAAGATAAAGCCGGTTAGCAGCGCTTTTATTTTCATATTCCCTTAATGGGCCTCCAGCCAATTTGTTCCCACGCCAGTCTCTATAAGTATCGGAACTGTAGTTTTTATGGCGTTTTTCATCCGTTCTTCTACAATTGATTTCACCTGGTCAACCTCTGATAAAGGTACATCAAAAACCAATTCATCATGAACCTGCATCGTCATTTTTGCCAATAATTTTTGTTCTTTGAGATCATGGTGAATGTTGATCATCGCAATCTTGATGAGGTCGGCCGCGGATCCCTGTATCGGCGCATTGATGGCGTTTCGTTCGGCAAAACCGCGCACCGTGGCATTCGCCGAATTAATATCTCTTAAATAGCGCCTCCGTCCCATTAAAGTTTGTACGTAACCATTTTCCCTGGCAAAATTCATGGTGTCGTTCATGTATTTCTTTATGCCCGAATACTGTCTGAAATACTCTTCGATAATGTCGGCTGCTTCCTTACGCGGGATACCGAGGCTTTGTGATAAGCCGAAAGCCGACTGCCCGTAAATTATTCCAAAGTTTACCGCCTTGGCGTTTCGTCGTTTGGTTGAATCAACTTCTTCGAGCGGTATTCCGTAAACTTTAGCAGCTGTAGCAGTATGAATATCCAGACCTTTTGCAAAAGCGTCCATCATGTTTTCATCTTTGCTTATTTCGGCAATTAACCTCAGCTCAATCTGCGAGTAATCTGCCGAAAGAAGAACATGTCCGCTATCGCGTGGAATGAAGGCTTTCCGTACTTCTCTTCCCCGCTCTGTCCTGATGGGAATATTCTGCAGATTCGGATTATTCGAGCTAAGCCGCCCCGTAGCTGCCACAGCCTGATTATAAGAAGTATGT
>DALYUO010000281.1:0-2421 GCA_031981225.1 Pararcticibacter sp. | reverse complement strand
GTATTCTGCCTGTTTTAGGGTTTATCATCAGTGGCAGCGCATCCACATAAGTCGACTTGAGCTTTTGAAGCTGACGGAAATCAAGGATGTCTTTTGCTATATCACTTTTATTGGCCAGGGATGTTAAAATATCTTCCCCCGTCTGGTACTGACCTGTCTTTGTTTTTTTTGCTTTTGGATCCAGTTGAAGCTTGTCAAACAGCACTTCGCCCAGTTGCTTGGGTGAAGCGATATTGAACCGTACGCCTGCTTTTTCATAAATGGTAAGTTCGAGTTGTCTGATATCGGTCTCCAGTTGCTTTGAGTAGTCCGCCAGCGCCGACTGATCAATCCGCACGCCTTCGCGTTCCATTTCTGCGAGAACATAGATCAGAGGATTCTCAATTTCTGAAGCTAGCTTTCGGGCTTCGGCCTTATCGAGGAGGGGTTCAAAAACCTCTTTTAGCTGGAGTGTGATGTCGGCATCCTCGGCCGCGTACTCTTTCACTTTTTCAACCTCCACGTCACGCATGTTACCCTGGTTTTTGCCTTTTGCCCCTATAAGCGATGTGATCGACACCGGTGTATAACCCAGATAATTTTCCGAAAGAAGATCCATATTATGCCTTGTGTCGGGATCAAGAAGGTAATGAGCCAGCATCGTATCGAATAATTCTCCCTTTACATAGATATCATACCAGTTTAGAACGAGTATGTCGTATTTGAGGTTCTGGCCGATCTTTCGGATAGCAGGGTTCTCTAATATGGGCTTAAAGGCTGTAACTACTTCAAGAGCCTCTTTTTGATCCGGAGATATCGGCACATACCATCCTTCATGCGGCTTAATGGAAAATGACAAGCCAACCAGTTCGCAGTTATTTGCATCCGTACAGGTCGTTTCCGTGTCGAAGCAAAAGAAAGTCTGTTGTCCAAGAAGACGTATCAGTTCCTGCCGCTTCTCCTCTGTATCTGCCAGATGATACTCGTGCGGCGTATTCTGAATGCTTTTAGACGGTGCAATGGGTTCAACGATCGTTTCCGTTTTTACCTCCACCTTCTCTACAGGCTGGCCAAACAGATCGGTTTGCTGCCCGTAGCTTACCTGCTTTATATTCGTTACGTTAAATTCCTCTCCAAAAACCCGTCGCCCAATCGTTCTGAATTCCAGCTCCATAAAAAGAGGTTCAAGCTTATCCCGGCTGGGTGGATTTATCTGAAGAGCCTCTTCATCCAGTTCTACCGGCGCATTCAGCAGGATGGTAGCCAGTTTTTTTGAAATCATACCCTGTTCGGCATATTGCTCCACGTTTTCACGCAATTTGCCCTTTAGCTCGTGGCTGTTTTCAATGATTTTTTCTACCGAACCATATTGTTTTATAAGCGTTTTTGCCGTCTTTTCGCCAATGCCCGGGATCCCGGGGATATTGTCAACAGCATCGCCCCACAAGCCCAGAATATCGATCACCTGCTCAACCCGTTCCACCTCCCATTTCGACAGCACTTCAGGTACACCAAGGATCTCCATATCATTACCCATCCTGGCGGGTTTATAGATAAAGATATTCTCGGATACTAGCTGCGCGAAATCCTTATCAGGGGTCATACAGAAAACAGTGAATCCTGCCTGTTCAGCTTTCTTGGCAAGTGTCCCGATAATATCATCGGCCTCGTAACCGTCCGACGTAATAACGGGGATATTAAATCCTTCGATCAGCCGTACCACATAAGGGAGAGCTGCCGCCAGATCTTCAGGCATCGCCTGCCTGTGTGCTTTATAATCTGTGAAATCAGTATGACGTTCGGTAGGAGCCTCTGTGTCAAACACTACCGCCATATGTGTAGGGTTTTCTTTTTTCAGCACCTCAAGAAGGGTGTTTGTAAAGCCCATAACAGCAGAAGTATTTATACCACCCGATGTAAACCGGGGAGTTTTGCTTAATGCGAAATGTGCCCTGTAGATAAGAGCCATGCCGTCTAAGAGAAAGAGTTTTTTCATTGTAACGTTTACAGTGAGATATATGATTACACAGATTATATGATCGACTGATTTTAAACGATTGTGCGGGGCACTCAGGTATACAATCATTCAAAGTTAACAAGAAATAATCAATCTTCTTCGATGCGGACTAGCGTCGCTGAAATCCCTTTTAGAAATCTCCGTAAATCTAAATTATCTCGCCCCTTTTTTGTTACGAAGTAGGGATAAAGGTTTGACGACTGTCTTACCAGTCCCTGATAATTGCCTGACCAGTCCCTGATCTTGTCAGCATCTCATCAGCATCATCTCAGTATCATGTCAGACTCTCGTCAGACTTTAGTCTGACATGATGCTGACGAGAGTCTAACATGATGCTGACGAGAGTCTAACATGATGCTGACGAGATGCGTGTCTTGTCCTGAAATAGCTATACAGGTTAATGAGTAAATCCTGAATTAATTATA
>DALYUO010000280.1:5071-6290 GCA_031981225.1 Pararcticibacter sp. | reverse complement strand
GACCTGCTGACCGCTGTGAACGATTTGCCCGACCAGCCGCGTATAACGGGTGCAGCAACCAAAACTCTGGCGAGACTGTTTTTGGCTAAAGCCTATCTCACTTATGGCTGGTGGCTGCAAAATCCTAATAATATCCCTACTTTTCCGGCAAGCGACAGAACTGATCCAGACGGACATAATGCCCAATGGTATTTTCAGCAGGCTTATGATGTA
Source organism: Pararcticibacter sp. (assembly GCA_031981225.1). Classification (GTDB taxonomy): domain Bacteria; phylum Bacteroidota; class Bacteroidia; order Sphingobacteriales; family Sphingobacteriaceae; genus Arcticibacter. The sequence continues at coordinate 6,077 of DALYUO010000280.1, read as the reverse complement.
GCTATAGCAGCTATAGATAATCATCCTGCCAGCATCGGCTTACAGCCGACATATTATGATGTTAATCTTGGTCCGAACGATCGTAATGGCGAAATTCTCTTGTATGCCGATCACACTCAGTCAAGTGAATTCTACAACGGTGGTAGTCTTACTTATGGCAGTGGCGGGGCACCTGATAATTTCGCAGGCTGGATGATGACCTGGAATTATACCAACATCAGAAGCAGCTCTTCCAGCACTACATGGACAGCGGTGAGTTCTGTTCAGCGTGAAGCCGCGCAGGCACTCGGACGTCCATGGACCCGTATGGCTCCTACTATCGGTGCAATTAAAAATACTTTTGCCGATAAGACGAACGATTCACGTTACGACGGCACTTTTGTCACCACCTACCGCGGCAACTGGAACAAAGGCGGTATCAATGGTCCTTTGTATAATGCGAATTTAATGCAGGTGAACCCCGGCGACGCTATACTTACTTTCCTTGATGAAGAGCCTGCTACTCCGATCACTTACCCTGGCGGTGCAGGCCAAAATGGCGTGGGAGCCGGTGTATTACCGGGAAGGGCTGACTTTGTGATTTCACCAAACGGCATTGGCAGAAGGGTGTACCCTGGATTATGGAAACTTGGACCGTACAGAACCGACAATGGCACCGGATTAGGGCAACCCAATGCGGGAAGCACACGGCCTTTCAACATAGCGAAGTTCTCAGAGCTTTATTTTGTTGCAGCAGAAGCTGCTGTAAAGGGAGCAACTACACAATCTGGTAAAACTGCCCGTGATTTAATTAATGTCATCCGTGCACGTGCAGGTAAATGGCGCTGGAGTAATAACGGAAATGCAGCCAAAGTGCAGGACAACGCATTAGTTATGACTGCAGCAACACCGGCGACTATCGACATTAACTATATCTTAGCAGAACGCTCCCGCGAATATTATGGCGAAGGGTATCGCTGGTTTGATCTTGTGCGTACGCAGAAATGGAATGAACTGGCGTCTACAT
>DALYUO010000280.1:0-5061 GCA_031981225.1 Pararcticibacter sp. | reverse complement strand
ACCAGATCTCCGGCGGAAATTACGGAGATCATACTCCTGCCACGGTAACACGGAGTATTCAACCTTACCACTATCTGCGTCCGATTCCGCAAAGTCAGCTGGATGCAATGGAAGTAAGTGCTGAGGAAAAAGCTGCTTTTCAGAATCCTGGATATTGATTTTTAGACTTCATTACTTAAAAGATTGGCTGCTCAACTATTGGGCAGCCAGTCTTTTTATCGTTTAGTCGCATATGGACCGATTTAAAACTCTTTTGATTCTCTCCCTGTTTGTGGTTTTGCAAACAGGCACAGGCACTGCTCAAATACGATTACCCCAATTGATAAGAGATAGTATGGTATTGCAGCGTGATGCGCCGCTAAAGCTGTGGGGATGGGCGTCGCCCGGTGAAAAGATCAGAATTCGCTTTAACGACAAGAGCGTTAATACTTCTGCCGCTAGCGACGGAAAATGGAATGCAACACTTCCGGCGATGAAGGCAGGGGGGCCATATGAGATGCAGTTAACAGGAAAGAACTCTATCATCTTAAAAGATATTCTTATTGGAGATGTTTGGCTGTGCTCAGGGCAATCCAATATGGTGCACCAGATGGGCATCCATAATGTCACCTACGCTGAAGATATAACAAATGCTAACTTTCCTGAAATACGACAATTTCTGGTTCCCACGGCGACTAGTCTGGACGGACCCAGGGAAGACCTTAAGCAGGGAAGCTGGAAGTGGGCGAATCCAAAAGACGTCAGGGACTTTTCGGCAGTTGCTTACTTTTTCGCCAGGGATATCTATAACAGATACCAGATACCAGTTGGAATCATCAATTCAAGCGTAGGGGGGACGCCTATCGAAGCATGGACCAGCGCAGAAGGTTTAAAGGAATTTAGTTCACTGACCGCAATTATCAGAAAGAACCAGGATACTGCCTACATTTTCGGCCTGAAACGGGCCGCCGGGACTGCCGTCGCGAAAAACGGTGAACAGGACAAAGGGCTTAGCGGGCCGGTAAAATGGTTCGATACTGCTTATGCAGCTAAAGGATGGCGCAACATAAGTATCCCGGGTTACTGGGAAGATCAGGGTATTCGCGAACTTGATGGCGTAGTGTGGTATCGTAAAGAGCTCACAGTGCCTGCTTCTATGACCGAAAAACCAGGTCGGTTGTTTATGGGCAGGATAGTAGATGCAGATATGGTTTACATAAATGGTAAGCTAATAGGCAGTACAGCCTATATGTACCCACAAAGAAGGTATTCTGTATCGCCTGACATACTTAAAACCGGAAAAAATTTGATTGTGGTACGGGTGCAAAACAACTCGGGAAAGGGTGGCTTTGTTCCTGATAAGCCTTATTACCTGGATGTAGACGGTCAAAAACTCGACCTGAAAGGTGATTGGCTCTATAAAGTTGGAGCGGTTTACCGACCCGTGCCTCGTGGGGCGCAGCCATCAGGCATTTCTGAACAGAATCAGCCTACTGCTTTGTATAATGCCATGATTGCTCCTCTTTCTGATTATACTATCAAAGGAGCCCTATGGTATCAGGGAGAAAGCAACATCAGCAACGGACGTGAATATGAAAGGTTGCTTCCTGCACTGATCAACGATTGGCGAACCAGGTTTTCTAGTCCCGGTCTGCCATTTTATTATGTGCAGCTGCCCAATTTTGGTGATGCCAGTTATCTGCCCGGTGAAAGTGGTTTCGCAGTTGTACGCGAGGCAGCCCTTAAAACGCTTAAGGTTCCGAACACAGGCATGGCCGTTACTATTGATCTGGGAGAATGGAATGACATTCATCCGGATAATAAAAAGGGGGTAGGCGACCGCCTGGCCTTACTTGCCCGCCATTTCACTTACGGAGAAAAGAAACTCGTGTACAGCGGCCCACTGTACCGGTCGCAGGAAATTCAGGGCAACAAGATCGTCGTCAGTTTTACGAATACCGGCAGCGGCTTGCTGAGCATTGATGGTGAAGAACTATCGGAGTTTGCGGTAGCAGGAGCGGATAAGAAGTTTGTATGGGCTAAAGCAAAGATTGCGGGAGATAAAGTGGAGGTCTGGTCGGATGAGGTGCCTGAGCCTAAATTTGTACGTTATGCCTGGGCGGATAACCCTGTTCAGCCAAATCTTTATAATTTTGAAAAACTGCCTGCTTCTCCATTCAGAACTGATGAATAGGAAACTGATAAAAAACGTAAATTGAATGATTGTAACCCGCTAATTAAATAAAATGAGAGTCCGCCTGAGTCAATTACTTATAGCCTTGCTGCTGTTTTCTTCAGCTGTTAAGGCTCAAACGTTTAAATATCCCTTTCAGAACTATCACTTAAGCTTTGAACAGCGTGTGTCAGACCTGGTCAGGCGACTGACGCTTGAAGAAAAAGTATCGCAAATGCTTAATTCGTCGCCGGCGATTCTGCGGCTGGAGATCCCAGCCTATGACTGGTGGAACGAAACACTGCATGGCGTGGCCCGGACACCGTTCAAAGTGACTGTTTATCCTCAGGCTATAGGAATGGCTGCTACATTTGATCAGACTTCGCTGTTCAAAATGGCTGAATACTCGGCCATAGAAGGACGGGCTATATATAATAAAGCGGTGGAAACAGGCCGCACAAATGAAAGATATCTCGGACTGACTTACTGGACTCCCAACATTAATATCTTTCGTGATCCGCGTTGGGGCCGGGGACAGGAAACGTACGGTGAAGACCCATTCCTTACCGCTGTGCTGGGTGATGCTTTTGTAAGAGGGCTCCAAGGAAACGATCCGAAATATCTTCAGGCAGCCGCCTGCGCAAAACATTATGCCGTACACAGCGGACCAGAGCCTTTACGCCATGTATTCGATGTGGATGTGAGCAGTTACGACCTATGGGATACCTATCTTCCGGCATTTAAAAAACTGGTTGTTTCGTCGAAGGTAGCGGGCGTAATGTGCGCATATAACGCCTTCCGCACCCAGCCGTGCTGTGCAAGCGATCTGTTAATGACCGATATTCTAAGAAACCAATGGGGTTTTAAAGGATATGTCACTTCCGACTGCTGGGCTATAGATGATTTCTTTAAAAATCATAAGACGCATCCAGATGCAGCATCCGCATCGGCCGACGCTGTATACCACGGAACGGATATTGATTGCGGAACAAGCGCTTACCTGGCGCTTGTTCAGGCAGTAAAAGAAGGGAAGATTACGGAAAAGCAAATCGATGTTTCTATAAAGCGTCTTTTTATGATCCGCTTCAGACTCGGCATGTTCGATCCACCTTCTATGGTGAAATATGCCCAAACTCCTTTCTCTGTATTGGAAAGTCCGGCGCATCGCGAGCATGCGTTAAAGATGGCACGGCAGTCGATCGTATTGCTTAAAAACGAAAACAACACACTTCCTTTAAAGAAAACAGTTAAAAAGATCGTCGTGCTGGGACCTAATGCGGACAACCCGATTTCGATCCTCGGCAATTACAATGGCACGCCCTCTAAGCTCTCTACGGTACTTCAGGGCATTAAAGATAAAGTAGGTAAAAGTACCGAAGTGATTTACGAGAAGGCCATCAATTTTACCAACGACACTCTTTTAAACTATGAGGATGTAAGAAAGCAATATTCATTTGCAGGTAAACAGGGAGTTAATGCGGAGTATTATAATAACAAGGAACTCAGTGGTTCGCCTGCATTTACCAGGACAGAGGAGGATATAAATCATCTGTGGCAAGAGGGAGAGATGGTAGCGGGAGGGATCAGGGCTAATAACTTTTCTGCAAGATATACCACTGATTTTAAAGCAGCGATATCGGGAGATCTCACTTTCGAGCTCGAAGCAGATGATGGATACCGCTTTTTAGTAAACGGCAGTGTGGTCGCCGATGCATGGACAAAGAATCGATGGGGAGCCAGAACTTTCAATTTGGCCATGAAAAAGGATTCTGTTTACCATCTGGTGCTCGAATACTGGCAAGGCGAAGGGAAGGGTAACGTAAGGCTCAGCGCCGGAACGTACCGCCGTACAGACTTTGCCGCCCTTGCAGAGCGGATGAAAGATGCCGATGCATTTATATTTGCCGGTGGAATTTCACCCCAGCTCGAGGGTGAAGAAATGAAGGTGGACTTCCCGGGTTTTGAAGGAGGCGATCGTACATCTATATTATTGCCGAAGGTACAGACTGAACTGATGAAGGCCTTAAACGCTACCGGTAAACCGGTGGTGTTTGTAATGATGACAGGCAGCGCGATTGCTGTTCCCTGGGAAGCAGAACATGTGCCGGTCATTCTGAATGCATGGTATGGCGGACAGGCAGCAGGGACTGCAGTGGCAGATGTCATTTTCGGCGACTATAATCCCGCCGGTCGGCTTCCTGTAACTTTTTATGAAGATGATGCAGAGCTGCCTCCGTTTTCGGACTACAGCATGGAAAACCGCACTTATCGATACTATAAAGGAAAACCTTTATATGGGTTCGGTTACGGGCTGAGCTTTACCTCCTTTAACTACGACAGGCCAGTCATTCCTGCAATAATTGTAAAAGGTAAACCGGTAACCGTCTCTGTCAGAGTAACAAATACCGGTAAACTAATAGGTAAAATCGGCCCTAAAGAGCTTGAAAGGATTTAAACGTATCAGTCTGAAACCGGGCGAAAGTAAAGTAGTGGCGTTTAATCTCACGCCGGCTGATCTTTCTTACGTAAACGGGCAGGGGCAGAGCACTCTTTATTCAGGAAAAATCAATATGAGTATCGGAGGAAGTCAGCCTGATGAGACAAACCCAACCAGCGGAAATTTAATTAAGAAGACACTCCTGATAAAATAGGACAAATCCGATTTCGAATGAAAATTAAGGTAATCATAAATATCTTCTTTTTAGCTGTCATTCATATGGCTGTTAGAGCGGATGATGGGCACGATTTATGGCTCGGAAAGACAACCGCCAACCCCGTAAAGGTGGTAGGTCCGGGTAAGTCGCAAAAGATGGCTATCGCGATGGAGGAGTTACACAGCAGATGGCTGGGTGACGCAGATGCAACTGTAACACTTACAATTCGTTCCGATAAGCGGATCAAACCCGATG
>DALYUO010000279.1:1072-6315 GCA_031981225.1 Pararcticibacter sp. | reverse complement strand
GGAATTACGCATTCCGCAAGGTAGGCAACCGCAACATTATACAATCTAAACCAGGCCGGGGCACGGTCCGTCAAACGGAGGCCACACGTGAGAGCAGTGCCGAGTTTGGTCTGGCCAGTACAGCAGGCAAGATGCTGCGCTATGCCTTTGCGGATCTGTACGGCTATGAGTATGATGGCCGGATGATGAACAGGATGGTCAGAACGCTCACCGAAGTGATTGGCAAGGACGACAGGCCTCGCGGACAAAGGGAAATAGGGGGAGGGGACATCAGCAGGCTGAAGGGTTTTGAGTTCAATGCAGCGGCGCCGCTGCGCAGCCAGTGGAGGCTGACACCGGAGGTGGAGATGGATGAAAAGGGAACGATCCGGGTGAGCTTTCCGTCGTTCGTGTATCTGAAAGACCTGACACCATCCTCCAGCTGTAGCTACTGCATCATCAAGGCAGAGGTGATCGCCTTCGACTTTAAGAACAGCCGGTACAAGAGCCTTGGAGAAGAGAAGCTGGAGGTGAAACTGATCACAGGGCGTCAGGAGGCAACAGAATGGGTATTTGAGTCGGATGTACCGGAGGGCTGTTTGCTTCTGGTGGGGTTCTCGCTGAAATACTACCGGAACAATAACGGGATCCTGGAGATCGTACAGGACCGGCTAAAACACAGTTCAACAGAGATCATCGGTAGCTTTATCCGTCCTGAGCGGGAAACGCCGTATGAGGAACCACCGGAGATCATCCGGGTATCCAAATACGAATCATGGGCACCTGATACAGGCTGGCGAAAGGTCGACTTAAACAGCAAGGCCTACAACAAGCTGCAAAGGCAAAGGCTGAAACAGGTAAAGGGGAAGAGTCCCACAGTGGCGAAGGAGAAGACGAAGGACAAGGACGGCTGGACGAAGATGTAGGAGTCGTCATTTTCCCGTCAGGAAACAAGCTGAAATCTCAAATAAGGCGGCCAAGAGTGTTTATTTCGTACATTTGCCGTGTCCTGCCACTGCAAGGAATAGCGAAGTTTGAGAATCTTATATATGTTACAGCCTCTGCGAGTTTGTTTATTTTTCCTTTGTTTTCTGATAAGTTTTTTACAGTCCTCCAGCGCTCAAACGGATACTTCCCAGAAAATAATTCCAAATCGCAAAAACAGCTTGATTCAGCAGAAGAAGCCGTATGTGATCTTAATATCCGCAGATGGCTTCCGGTACGACTTCGATAAGAAGTATGGAGCAAATTTTCTCCTGTCGATGAGAAAGCACGGTGTTCATGCGGTGTCCATGATCCCTTCGTTTCCTTCCTCAACATTTCCTAATCACTATACATTGGTTACCGGGATGTATCCTTCACATCATGGCTTAATAGATAATAGTTTTTATGATCCGCAGCGTGAGAAGTCGTACTCTTCGTCGGATAAAAAGGCGGTAAAGGATGGAAGCTGGTATGGCGGAACTCCTCTTTGGGTGCTTGCCGAGCAACAGCAGATGTTAAGTGCCAGCTTTTACTGGGTAGGATCAGAGGCTGCAATCAAAAATACAAGGCCGACGTACTGGTATCCGTACAATGAGAAAATTGACATCGATAGCAGAATTCAGGCTACCGTAAACTGGTTAAAGCTTCCGGAAAGTGAACGTCCGCATTTAATAACATTCTATATGCCCGAAGTGGACCATGAAGCCCACCATCATGGTCCTGACGCCCCCGAAACCAGGAATGCCGTGCTGTTTGTTGATTCCGCCATACGAATGTTAACGGAAGAGGTTAAAAAGACAGGTCTCCCCGTGAATTTTATCTTCGTATCTGATCATGGCATGACTAAGGCGAACAATGAGCATCCACTGCTTATCTCAGACATTCCGGCGGACACTGCCCAATATACAATTTCGGGCAGCGGAACGATGCTGGATGTTTTTGTTAAGAATAAGGAAGACATTCAGGCGGTTTATACCAAACTTAAAAAGAATGAGAAGGGCTATAAGGTTTATACGAAATTTAATACTCCCTCTCACTGGCATTATTCTGCGAAGGATGATTCTGCAGGCCGTATCGCCGATGTTTTATTAGCTGCAGAGTGGCCGGGATATTTTTCGAACCGGCAGGTTAACCCGGGGCAACATGGTTACGATCCTTATGATGTGAAAGAGATGCATGCGACTTTTATCGCATGGGGACCTGCGTTTCGATCCAACATGCAGATTCCTGCTTTCGAAAATGTTCATGTATATCCCCTGGTCGCTGAAATACTAGGATTAAATCTTCAGGAAACGATTGACGGGCGCCTGAAGGTACTGAAGTCAGTGCTCAAAAAGGAACCGCGGTAGTTCCGGAACGGAAGACTCGGAGTCTAAGCAGATGGGTCCTTATGGCAGGTAAAATGAGACCATCCAAAAGAAGTTGAAAACTTAAGATAAAATCTCATTAATTGATATCTTTAGTCTTTCAATAACAGGATAAAAAAGAACATGAACCGTAGAGACTTTATTGCGCAGGGTGCCATAGCGGCAGCTGGATTAACTATTCTTCCTTCAGGGATTTTATTTGCAAAGGATCGGGGTGTTGTAAAACTGGGATACATCGGAGTTGGCCTTCGGGGAAGAAATCATATAAATGAAGGGTTATTAAGGGACGATGTTGAGATTATAGCTATCTGTGATACGCAGGAAAGCTCGTTGAAATTGTGCAGGGAACAGTTTGTAAAGGCGGGCAAAGCGCTTCCAAAAGAATACACGGGAGGCATTGATGCTTACAAAAAGCTACTTGAAAGGAAGGATATCGACGGGGTTATTATTTCTACGCCGTGGGCTTTTCATAAAGACCAGGCCGTGGACGCAATGAAGGCAGGTAAGTACGTGGGATGCGAGGTAATAGCCGGATTAACCGTTGACGACCATTGGGATATCGTAAACACTTCTGAGAAAACCGGGGTTCCTTATATGACGCTGGAAAACGTATGTTACCGCCGCGATGTAATGGCTGTTTTGAATATGGTTCGGAATGGCTTGTTTGGCGAGCTGGTACATCTCGAAGGGGGATATCAGCACGATTTGCGACCTGTATTATTTAACGACGGCAAGCATTTTTACGGAAAGGGAGTGGAGTTTGGGCAGGAGGCATCCATCGGAGAGGCGCAATGGCGAACTCAGTATAACATTGATATGAATGCCGATATCTATCCCACCCATGGAATCGGTCCTTTGATGCATTATATTGACATTAATAGCGGAAACAGGTTTACTAATATGGTTTCCTTTGCTTCTAAAGCCAGAGGCTTGAGTTCGTATGTTGAAAAAATGTCGCCCGGCCATAAAAATGCAAAGCTCGATTATAAGAATGGCGATGTGGTCACTACAACAATTAATTGCGCTAACGGCGAGACTGTGATACTAAGTCACGACACCCATTTGCCACGACCTTATTCCTTAGGATTCCGGGTTCAGGGAACGGAAGGCTTGTGGATGGATGTAGCGGATTCAATCTATATCGAGGGCAAATCAAAAAACTATGATAAGTGGGATCCGGCAAAAGAATGGCTGGAAAAATATGATCATCCGCTTTGGAAAAAATATGCAGCAAAGGCTGAAGGCGCCGGTCATGGGGGCATGGACTGGTATGTGTTTAATGCCTTCGTTCAATCTGTAAAACAGAAAAAGCAGACTCCTATTGATGTGTACGATTCTGTAACTATGAGCGTAATTCTTCCTCTTTCTCAAAAGTCGATATCAGAAGGTAACCAGCCTCAGGACTTTCCTGATTTCACTAAAGGGAAGTGGAAAAGCCGGAAAAATACTTTCGCGCTGGATGATTCGGGATTTTAAATGAAGTGGTTTTGATATTTAATTAAGGTATCTATATTTGTTGTGTCCATTCGGGATATTTTCTCAAATCATTCCCCGCAATGGTATTGACCAATGTTTATATTCCTTAAAGAAATGTCTAAAATTTTCCCGGGTATAATTACTCTTATTACCCTTACTTTTACTATTCCCTCATTTGCTCAAAATAATTCAGTAGCCAAAGACAGTGCTATCGTTAAAGCGGGCAAAGATGTACGGTTTACCGTATTAACTCCCCGCGTGATCCGGATGGAGTGGGACAGCACTGCGTTGTTTACAAACAATGCTTCTTTTGTTGTTGTGAACCGCAACCTTCCTGTACCTAAATTCAGAAGCGTAAGAAAAGGCGACTGGCTAACGATACAAACGGAAGAGCTTGAGCTGAAATATCGTGTAAACACAGGTAAGTTTACTGCCGAAAATCTTTCTGTAAAGTATCTGAAACAAAAGAAAGATGGTTTTATCTGGCGGCCCGGCCAGATTCAGAAAGCCAACTTAAAAGGAACATACCGTACTCTCGACGGTTTTGATGGCGACACGGATAAGAAGGGTAAGAAAATGAAGCTCGAGGACGGATTGCTTTCAAGGGATGGATGGCATCTGCTGGACGACTCAAAATCATTTCTGTTTGATAAAAGCGACTGGCCCTGGGTAACTCAGCGGCATGCTGGCAATATTCAGGACTGGTATTTTATGGGCTATGGTCACAACTACAAGGCGGCCCTTGCCGACTATACGAAGATTGCGGGAAAAGTTCCGCTGCCTCCGCGTTATGCTTTTGGCTACTGGTGGTCGAGATACTGGAGCTACTCTGATAATGAACTTCGCGACCTCGTGAGAAGTTCAATGTGCCTCTCGATGTTCTGGTAATTGATATGGACTGGCACTCTACAGATAGTATTAATGCTAAACCGGATGAATTTGGCCAGCGTAAGTGGTGGACCGGCTGGACCTGGGACAGCGGACTTTTCTCTAATCCTGAGCGGTTTTTGAAATGGACTGATTCCAGGAACCTGAAGACCACCTTAAACCTTCACCCGGCTTCGGGGATAGCTCCTTTTGAAAAGCAGTATGGAGAGTTTGCAAGGAAAATGAATTTTGATACAACGAGCCGCAGGAACATTCCATATGAAGGTTCGAATAAGAAGTTTGTACAAAACCTGTTTGATGTGGTGCTCAGGCCGATGGAAAAGCAGGGTGTAGATTTCTGGTGGCTCGACTGGCAGCAATGGCTGGAAGATAAACAGATAAAGGGACTGCAGAATACCTGGTGGCTTAACTATTTGTTTTTTAGTGATATGGAACGGAACAGGAACACGCGGCCGATGCTTTATCACCGCTGGGGCGGCCTTGGAAACCACCGGTATCAGATCGGTTTTTCGGGTGATGCAATAATATCCTGGAAATCGCTCGAGTTTC
>DALYUO010000279.1:0-1062 GCA_031981225.1 Pararcticibacter sp. | reverse complement strand
GAGTTTCAGCCCTACTTTACGAATGCGGCGTCAAACGTGCTGTATGGCTATTGGAGCCATGATATCGGTGGGCATATGTTCAAAGACCGGGACGGAGGAACGCTGGAGCCCGAATTATATACCCGGTGGATGCAGTATGGGGCTTTAAGTCCGGTATTCAGAACCCATTCTACAAAGAGCTCCGTTTTAAATAAAGAGATCTGGAATTTCAGGGGTGACTACTTTAATGCGCAGTACGATGCTATCAAGCTGCGTTATTCTCTTGTTCCCTATATCTATACCATGGCAAGAAAGACCTTTGATACGGGTATTTCACTTTGCAGGCCTATGTATTACGATTATCCTGAAAAACAGGAAGCTTACGATTTCAGTCGGCAATACCAGTTTGGTGATGATATTCTTGTTGCCCCTCTGGCTACGCCTTTGGTGAACGGTTTCGCTAAAGTAAAAGTGTGGCTGCCGGCAGGAAACGATTGGTATGAATGGCATACGGGTACCCTTTTAAAGGGAGGCCAGACACTTGAGAGAGAATTCTCTATTGATGAGTATCCTGTATATGTGAAGGCAGGCGCCATTTTACCGATGTTTAGCAACGACGTGAAAAACCTGAGTGATAATCCGGACAGGATCAAACTGGGCATTTTTCCGGGAGGCAGCAGCGCGTCGAGGATGTACGAAGATAACGGTAATGACAAGAATTATTCGGAGGAGTACGCCTATACTGCTTTTAAAACCGGGCTGCAGCAGGACGGATCTTTGAAGGTAAGCATCTCGCCAAGAGAAGGGAAGTACAAGGAGATGAAAGATAGCAGGGTGTATGAGTTAACTCTTTATGGATCGAGGATGCCTGCAGATGTGATGGTAAACGGAAAGCCGCTGAGTTATAAAGCAGAAGATCTTAATAGCGAAGGCTGGAATTACAACGGAAGGGAATTGAGCGTCAGTATAGTTCTGCCGCGATCGTCATGTACAGAACAGGCGGAGGTGCTGGTACGGTATCCTGGCGGCACATATACAGATATTAACAACGGCATTAAGGAAAGATTCAAGCGTTTAACTAAA
>DALYUO010000278.1:4273-6316 GCA_031981225.1 Pararcticibacter sp. | reverse complement strand
AATATCCAGCCAGTAATTTCGGGATCAGCAGTGTCGCCATATCCCTGGTCCGTGCAATCAGCCTTCAGGACAATGCCGTCAGCTTTATTTTTGGTAATCCTTATGCTATCAGTAATTTTGGGAATGCAAAAAACCTGGTGGCTTGTTATGAAGACGACAGCCTGATGCACAATGTAGCTGTAAATTTGCTTCAGGGTAACATTAGTGCGAAAGGAAAACTTCCGGTGAGTGTTCCGGGGGCTTTTCATTATGGAAGCGGCATCACATACAACTCCTATTTCTCTGCTGCACAGCCTGCAGTGGTTGGCCTGGATGAAAAGGAGCTGAACCGTATTGATGATGTCGCTCTGAATGCCATCCGGCAGGGAGCTACACCTGGTTGTGTGGTGCTGGTAGCTAAAGATGGGAAAGTGGCATTTCAGCGTGCTTATGGTCATATGAACTATGACAATAAAGAGCCTGTTACGGTTGAAACAGTTTACGATCTTGCCTCTGTAACCAAGATATCTGCTACTACGGTCAGTATTATGAAGCTTTACGAGCAGGGAAAGCTTGACCTGGCAAAGAGCCTTGGCGATTATCTTCCCTGGGTGAGGGGTACCAATAAAGCGGACCTGAAGCTAAAAGACATCCTGCTTCATCAGGCGGGACTCGTGTCGTTCATCCCCTTTTATCGCGAAACTCTGGACGCCTCCGGGAAGCCGAAGCCTGGTTTTTATAAATCAGCTCCGGATGATGTATATAATATCCGGGTGGCTGAGAACATGTATATGCGTAAGGACTGGACGGATACTCTCTATAAAAGGATCCTGCAAAGTAAGTTAGGTCCGCAGGGAAAATATATATACAGCGACAACGACTTCATTTTTCTTGGCAAGGTTGTGGAGCAAGTTAGCGGCATGAGCCTTGATGAATACGCCCGTACAACATTCTATGAGCCTCTGCATATGAAGAGCACAGGTTTCAGGCCCTTAGGGCATGTGCCTTTAAATAAGATCGCACCTACTGAAAACGAAAAGTATTTTCGTCTTCAGCAGATCAGGGGGGATGTACATGATCCCGGAGCCGCAATGTTTGGGGGTATAGCGGGCCATGCAGGACTATTCAGTAACGCCTATGATCTGGCACAGCTTTACCAGTTGCTTTTAAACGGCGGAGAGCTGAATGGCGTCAGGTTATTTAAAAAGGAGACTATCGATTATTTCACTGCATATCATAGCGATATTAGCCGGAGAGGGCTTGGGTTTGACAAGCCAGAAAAAGACAATGATAAACGTGAAGAACCTTATCCGTCCTTAAGTGTTTCTCCTCAGACTTTCGGCCATACCGGTTTTACGGGAATTTGTGTATGGGTGGACCCAAAGTATAATCTTGTCTATATATTCATGTCGAACAGGGTATGTCCTGATGGAGAAAATACGCGACTTCTGAAAATGAATGTCCGTTCAGAAATACAGGAAGTAATCTATAAGTCTATCAAAAAAGAAGCAAAATGAAATTTGCAGGCTTACTTCTAATGTTTGTTATGATGAGTTTATCATTAGTCGCGCAAAAAACTGATAAATGGCTTGCAGAACTACTTTATAGTGAAGGAAGCCCTCTTTTTAGGAAGATCCTTGATAATCCGGAGACTTACCAGTATCAGGTTATTTATACCCGCATTGACAGAGACAAACAGAACAAGCCTCATTTTAAATCCTATTATCTAAATACAGACCGCGAAAGATATTTTAATCCTGCTTCTACAGTGAAGCTGCCAACCGCATTGGTTGCGCTCGAGAAGTTGAATGAGATCAGGGTAGACGGCCTGGATAAGTATACTGCCATGATCACCGACAGCGCTTTCAGCGGGCAGACCAGCGTATTGAAAGATGTTAGCTCAGAAAGTGGCTACCCATCTATAGCGCATTATGTGAAAAAGATCTTTCTGGTAAGTGATAATGATGCCTATAACAGGCTTTATGAATGGGCGGGGCAACAGACCCTGAATGAAAGACTGTGGAAGAAAGGATATACGAATACCCGTATCACGCGGCGGTTCTG
>DALYUO010000278.1:3325-4263 GCA_031981225.1 Pararcticibacter sp. | reverse complement strand
CAATAGATTTTTTGAAAGACGGGAAAGTGATATATCAGCAGCCGGCAGCTTTTAGTGAGGCTCAGTTCGACTTCAGTAAGAAAGTTTTTATCGGCAATTCATATTATAACCGCGATGAAGTGCTGATAAAAGAGCCCATGGAGTTTACGCGCCATAATTGTTTTCCACTGGAAGATCAGCAGCAGATATTGAGATCGGTAATGTTCCCCGAATCAGTAAGTAAGGATAAGCGCTTTGGGCTCACTGCCGATGACTACTCTTTTCTCTACAAATATTTATCGATGCTCCCGCGGGAGAGTGATTTTCCAAAGTACGATACTACAGAGTTTTTCGACAGCTATGCTAAATTCTTCATATACAGAGCAGAGAAGCGTGCCATTCCGAGCAATATGAGGATATATAGCAAGGCAGGCTGGTCATACGGCTTCCTGACGGATAACGCATATATCGCCGACCTTGAAAACAATTGTGAGTTTTTGATCTCTGCCACTATCTATGTGAACAGCGACGGCGTGTTAAATGACGATAAATACGACTATGACACCATAGGATATCCCTTTTTTAAAGAACTGGGTGACATAATTCATCAAAAAGAAATACAAAGAAATAGAAAGAATAAGCCGGATCTGAGCAGGTTCAGATGAACGGTTTTGGAGTATATAAATAAAGGACAATTAGAATATAAATTATTAGAATGGAAATAGTAACAGAGAGAGATTCAGATTACAATGATCTTGAAAAAATGTCTTTAAGGGAAGTGCTGATTAATATAAATAACGAAGATAAATCAGTTCCATTAGCTGTTGAAAAAGCGATACCGCAGATTGAGAAGCTCGCAGCCATAACGTCGGAAAAGATGAAAGAGGGAGGGCGCTTATTCTACATTGGCGCTGGAACAAGCGGGCGGCTCGGGATATTAGATGCATCAGAGTGTCCTC
>DALYUO010000278.1:0-3315 GCA_031981225.1 Pararcticibacter sp. | reverse complement strand
GCGTGCCTTTCGACTGGGTGATCGGAATAATAGCCGGAGGCGACAGCGCTATCCGTAAGGCAGTAGAATTTGCAGAAGACGACGCTGAGCAAGCATGGCTCGACCTCAAGGAATATGAAATCGATTCGAGCGATGTGGTAGTGGGCATCGCCGCTTCGGGCACAACTCCCTATGTTATCGGAGGATTGAAAAAGGCTAACGAAAATGGAATTGCAACGGGATGCATCGTTTGTAACTCCGGAAGCCCGGTAGCAGCAGTTGCTCAATATCCGGTTGAAGTAGTTGTGGGTCCCGAATTCCTCTCCGGATCGACGAGGATGAAGTCCGGGACTGCGCAGAAGCTTGTGCTGAATATGCTTACTACCTCCGTGATGATTCAACTGGGCAGGGTGAAAGGTAATAAGATGGTAGACATGCAGCTGACGAATAATAAGCTATACAGCAGAGGCGTTCGTATTATAATGAAGGAAACCGGAACCGATGAACAAACGGCTTCCGACTTACTGGAAAAATACGGCAATGTGCGTAAAGCGATAGAAGCGATTGTTCAGGCGTAAATAGCTGTCAGCAATCAGCTATCAGCTCTGGACTTTCCGCTTTTAGCTTTCTGCTTTCGCCTTTTAGCTACTTACAACTTACAACGTATAACTTACAACTTATAACGTACAACTTTCAACTTAAAAGATGCCTCCAATTGTATTATTATGTTTTTTGATAGGCTATTTTGGCCTGTTGATAATTATTTCGTATTTCACGTCGAGGAATTCGGCTGATAACTCTACTTTTTTCATTGCAAACCGTAACTCTAAGTGGTATTTCGTCGCCTTTGGAATGATCGGCACGGCGCTTTCTGGCGTTACCTTTATCTCTGTTCCCGGAGCAGTTGTAAACAGTAGCTTCGGTTATTTCCAGTTTGTGCTGGGTAATGCCGTCGGATTTATCCTGATAGCAACGGTGCTGCTGCCCTTGTATTACCGGATTCACCTCATCTCGATCTATACCTACCTCGAGAACCGGCTTGGGTTCTGGAGCTATAAATCGGGTGCGATGATCTTCCTTATTTCAAGAACAATAGGGTCGGCTTTCAGGTTGTACCTTGTCGCGATTGTTCTTCAGAAGTTCATATTCGACGCATGGAATGTTCCATTCTGGGCTACGGTATTAATCTGCCTCGTGTTAATCTGGCTTTACACCTTTAAGGGCGGCCTCAAAACGATCATTATTACCGACACACTTCAAACGGTATTTCTTCTTTCTTCGGTGATCCTTTCCATCTGGTTTATCTCCAGAAGCCTGAACCTGGACCTGGCTCAGACCTTCGAGACGGTGAAGAATAGTTCCTACTCTAAAATATTCTTCTGGGAAGACTTCCTGGGGAATAAGAATCACTTCATAAAACAGTTCTTGGGGGGTATATTTGTTACCATCGCAATGACCGGTCTTGATCAGGACCTGATGCAGAAGAACCTGAGCTGTAAAAATATTGGTGAAGCACAAAAGAACATGCTTACGTTCACTTCGGTGTTTGTAGTGATAAATCTGTTTTTCCTCAGTGTCGGCGCCTTGCTTTATATGTATGCCACGGCAAACAATATTGATGTATCAGCGCTTCAGACTCCTGACCACCTGTTTCCTGAGATTGCTTTAAATCATCTCAACTTAATACCAGGGGTTGTTTTCATGCTCGGATTAACCGCCGCGACTTTTGCAACCACCGACTCGGCACTCACAGCCTTAACTACTTCATTCTGCGTAGATTTTCTCGGCTTTAGTAAGAAGGAGAACCAAAATGATCCTGCCCTGATACGTACCCGTCACATGGTGCATGTCATCTTTTCGTTTATCATGCTTCTTGTCATCCTTGCATTTAAGATCATTAATGATGATTCTGTAGTGAATGCGATCTTTAAAGCTGCCGGGTACACCTATGGACCGCTTGTAGGCTTGTTTGCCTTTGGCATGTCCACAAAAAGGATAGTCGCCGATAAACTTGTGCCTTTTATATGTATTTTATCGCCTGTTCTTTCGTTTATAATAGATAGGAATTCAGGCTCCTGGTTTGGATATTCAATAGGTTTTGAACTAATTATCATTAACGGCCTGATCACTTATCTGTTGTTGTTAGTAACCGGAAAGAGCGGTAATAAAGATAAACCTGTGACTTCGGGCATTTAATGAAACCATTAGTAATTTAAAATGAACATAGGAAAGCTTTTAGAATCTGTTCTACCTGAAGACCGTATAAAATGCCGCCTGATCGATCTTGTATCGTATGCATCGGACGCGGGATTTTATCATTTGCGACCGAAAGCAGTGGTGCAGCCGGTCTCGGAAGAGGAGATTAAAGGGTTATTCCGTTTCTCACACGAGAATAAAATTCCCCTTACTTTCAGGGCAGCCGGTACCAGTTTATCCGGCCAGTCCATCACCGATGGTATACTGGTAGAATTAAGTAAATACTGGAAAGGGCTAAAAATTGAGGATGATGGAGCCTCTGTAAGAGTTCAGCCTGGAGTGATCGGCTCGGTAGTAAATGCCCGATTAAAAAAATACTTTAAAAAGATAGGTCCTGACCCAGCGAGCATCAATTCTGCAATGATGGGTGGAATACTTTCTAATAATGCCAGCGGTATGTGCTGCGGCGTGAGCCGTAATTCTTATCATACAACAAAATATATTCGTTTTGTGCTGCCTGATGGGAACGTGTTTTCCACAGAGGATAGTGCGGATTATAAAAGGTTTGAAACAGAATGTTCTCAGGCATATCAGCAGATAGCACTTTTACGTGACCAGATCCGTAGTAATCCGGTACTTTACAACAGGATAAGGAGTAAATATAAAACCAAAAACACGGTAGGGTATTCGGTAAATGCTTTCATAGATCACCATGAGCCGCTAGATATTCTGGCCCACCTGCTTATCGGATCAGAGGGAACGCTCGGTTTTATTTCGGAGGCAGTGATGCATACCGTTCCGGATTATCCGGTAAAATCAACAGCATTACTCTACTTCCCCGATATTTATGCAGCGTGTCAGGCAATTGTTCCGCTCACTGTGTCGGGGGCGGAAGCCGTGGAATTAATGGACAGGGCTTCACTGCGTTCTGTTGAGCATATAAAGGGAGTTCCGGATGTATTAAAAGTGCTGCCGGAAACAGCAGCGGCTTTGCTGGTAGAATATCAGGGTAACAATGAGTCCGAACTTCAGGTAAAAACAAGCGGGTTTTTAGATCTGTCACCCGGCCTGTCGGTGCTCTATCCGCCTGTATTTACTTCGGATCCCTTAGAACAGGCATTTCTCTGGAAGATCCGGAAA
>DALYUO010000277.1:6202-6437 GCA_031981225.1 Pararcticibacter sp. | reverse complement strand
GGAAACTTTTTACCAATTGGAGTATATTCAGGATTTTGTTACTGCTTTGAATGCGGTCTCAAACAGGCGTGTTGGGTATCTCGAAAGAGAGGTATATAAAGAGCTTCTCTTACTAAACTTCAATCATCCTCATGCCGCCTGGCTCTATATCTCAAGCGTAAAAGGTGAGTATCAACAGGCGGAGAGCTATCAGGAGGAATTACTGGAAGCAGCGGCACAGCTCCGCATATTGCAG
>DALYUO010000277.1:925-6181 GCA_031981225.1 Pararcticibacter sp. | reverse complement strand
TGAACCTCTGAAGGAAATACTGGCCAGAAGTTTTTCGGAGGAGATTAAATCTATCCAGCAGATGCAGGAATTGGATTTACACACTCCGGCAGCACAGGCTATCGCCCTGCCCAGGATATTTTTCACTGTTAGTATCACCCTCGAACAACTGTTGTTTTTGTTCCGCTTATTAATTGAAACGGGCATCGTGATTATCAAAAGAAAGGCAGACCTCTATGATTTCATTCATCTGCATATTGGAACAGAGGAAAGAAAGACCTTTTCACGTGGAAGCCTTAGGAACGCCTTTGCCAGCAGAAGACAGGCGACCGCTAAAAAGGTTAAAGATATTCTGACGGAGATGACCAGGCTGATTAATCAAAAATATCTTGCTCCTGCTGGTATAGCAGGGATAGCAGGCCTTCTTTTTTGAGCAATGTTAGTAGCTCTCCGAACCACATATTGGTGAATCCTTCCCGCCTGGTAAGTCTCACCCAGCCGAGATCTGTAATCTCCTTAAGAGTGGTGAAGCCCATATTTTGACTGTGATAAATAAAACTTTCAGAGAAGGAAAGGCGGGATATCCGGGTGCTAAGGAGCTCTTCCTGATTGTCTGTTATATTCATTTCGCTAAAGCTTATAATTTCTAAAAGATCAGCCTATGTGCAGGCCTAATTAAAGATACTTTTTTATGTGTCAGTGTGTTTTAGATTATCTCACTTTGTGATGTAATTTATGTTCTAATGTACTCAAAGTTAATTCAATAAGAAAAAGTGTGCTGTTTTTTGTCACATATAGTCGCGGGTGCCTGTTTGTTATTACTTGCCGGTGCCGGCTTGTTACTGATCCCCGTGTCACATGCGCCGGTTGACGGAAGTCTTTGCCGCACAGAACTTTGCAAAGAGGATCAAGTTCCTTCATCACCGCCTATGATACAAGAGTTTTCAGAAGAGCTTTATAAGGGCGTTGTTTCGGCCCTTGAAGAAATTGATAACACTGTAATGGAGTCGTCTGTACAGCGTAAGATGAGAACGGAAACAGTTTTTCGGTTCCTTATGGAACTTAAGAAACAGGCATTAGAATACTCGTTTACTTCACCCGAAGAAGAGATTCATTTTTTTAAAGAGGTTAAGCCCCGCTTCACCAGTATGCTTATCTATTACTCATCGGTTGATAGGATAGAGCTGGGTAAACCTGAAGGGAGTCTGGCTCATGTGAAGTCGTATTACGAGCATGAGCTTGCTGCGATCGACAAATTCTTTGGCAGGAACAGGGAGATCTATACTTACTTCAAGTCAGGCGATACTTATCTCGACCAACAGCTCTTCATCCGGGGAAACACAGCTCCAAGATGGTTGTGTAAAGGACCGGTTGATCAGGATGAGCGTTTTTCTACTGATGCTGATCTGATATTCGCCAGGATAAAAGCGAAAGAGCAGATTGCGCGGTATCTTGAAAATACAATCAATGGCCTTGAGTTTACGCCGTTCGCTGGTGATGAACCGGCAATCAACTGGACAGGGGATTCGATTAATCTCTTGGAAAATGTGTTTGGCTGGTATTATACGGGACAGATCAATAACGGGCAGGCCACCATTGCTGATTTGGTGAGAAAAGTAGAAAGAGTTTTTAATGTGAACCTGGGTAAACCTTATCGCAGGTTTTCTGAGATACGGCAACGGAAACGGTTGAGTAAAACCAAGTTTCTGGAGGAGATGAGCAGGGCGATCAATAAGAAGATTGAGGATGATGATGAGTATAAGCCTGGGAGGTAGGATAACAAAGTCCTCTGTTCAGGAACTTTTATCAATCAGATTGTGGTAGTCCGTGAGTAAGATCTAAAGAATTGAATAGTTTTTGTACAAATCCCTTACTCTTATATAATTCCTGTGAGAACCTATTTGTAATTACCGTTTCAAAAGAATCGTAGCAAGAAAAGTAATCTTCAACCGTCTGCGTACGTTGCTCCTTTTTATTTGCCCGTTTCTGTTCATTATAAAATAGCTCAAAAAGCTCCTTGATCTGAATGTTTGAATTGTTACAAAGATCAATTATGTTTATCAGAAATTGCAAGTCAATAAAAATGAGCGGTTTAATTATTTTAAATTCTTTTTTTAGATCCTCCTCCGTGATTTTTTCGCTGAAAGCCTTTTGTAAGTAATTAATTACACCTGGCATTCCAAAGAAGTGGTCTGTATATATCATTATTGGATAAATGACAAGATTTCGGTTATGCTTATACCTTTTAGGTTCTTCAAACGAACTAACCCTCATTCTGTTTAAATGAGCTATCAGCTGTCCGATGCCTTTGTTAGGGCGATTATATTTCTTGTCTATTTCTATTTTGATCGCCTCATAAGTTTGATGGACTGCAGCGGCTGAGAAAAAGGCATCCTTCAATTCAAACAGGAAAATATCATTGCATCTTCGAAAATATGCATCAGGCGCTCCTTGTTTTTGACTTTCATCAAAAATGAGCACGTCGTATTTCCGGTTTTTCAGCACAGTCGAGATTAATCTTCGAAATAAAACTGGTTCCGTTACTTTCGATGAGATATAGTTTTTAAAATCAGGGAGTTTTTTAAAAGATTCCACTTTCGGACCGAAGTGTTTATGTAGGTCGAAGATCAGGCTATCATGTAATTTATTCGAAAGGAAGTTCCAATTCAAAATAATGTAATCCCCATTTATTGTACGATATAAAGGCCGGGCTTTAATTCCCGCGTAATTCTGATGCGTCTCTTTATATTGATTTCTATATAAAGCTGGATCAAGAGCAAAAGAATCAAACATTTGCTTAAATTCCGAATCAGCTGAAATAGAAAATTTAGTCGTCTTTCTCGTTGCTGGCTCCTCATTACCCCAGGATTGCATGATGATATTTGATAGCGACACTATATAAGACCAGGGACCTGGATGCCCTCGTTCCAATAGAAATGAAGCTGTTAGTTCCTTGTATTCGGAGTCATAGAGAAGAAAGTTCAGCAAACAAACACCACGAATCATCGACGTAAATGGATTGGAGCGGATGTTTGCCCCAAATTGGCCCGATAACATTGGCCATGTCTTTTTATAAAAGAAGTCTTCAGCGGTAGTTTCCTCTCTTTCAAAAAGCTTATTATCATAATTGTTCCTGTTTTCAATGAAAATAACATAAGCTTGAAGTAGATATAATTCCTGATCCGCATTTGTATCTAGGAAGTCGGAGGGTCCTTCTCTAAAGTTCACTAATATATAGTGCATAAAGTCTAATATGTAATTCATCTCGAATAATGGAGCCCATCTGTGCTTTTCAGGGTTTTCAGCGACGAAGATCCCCCTTATTATCTTCGTTTGAATTTGGGCTGGCTGCCGGGATAAAAAGAGATTCAGTACCTCCATTTGGTCGATATCGGAGCGGCCTAAATACACTTTGGCTTGAATAAGAGACAATAGTTCTAGAATAAGTTCTGAAGGAATCCCCTGCAATAGGTCGTCAAGATTGGGTATAGGACCATCAAACAAATCTTTATACCTCGGAATTACAATCATTTTCATAGCTATAAAGCTACATACAAATGAAATATGTAAAGAGGGCTAATCATATTTTTAACCACTACCCAATACCTTGTCAAATCCCCCCTCCCACGCTTTCAATCTTTGCTTCTGTTATCCCGGGTAAAAGCAAGGTTTATGTTACAGCAATTCACCTGGCAGCAGTTCCTGATCGCTGCACTTGTACTTTCTCTGATTTGGTACGCAATTCTTGTTATCCTGCTCTACCGCAAAAGGCTGAATGACGCAATCAAAAGGAAGTCCCTTCCATCAAGACCACGGATTCAGTCCTCATATGATCCTCGTGAGGAAATAGACGAAGAGCCGGGCGATGATCAGGATAATAGTTTAATTGGAAAACACTCACTTCCAGAAGGCGTAGAGGAACTCTCCATGTCACAAATTTCGTTTGCGCCGAAGCGGAAAGAATCAGAGGCTGAACCTGAGAACAATGACCGCCTTGGGCTTATTCCGGATGTCCTCGATGAAATGAAGACGCTCTTCAATATTCTGCGAAATGAAAGCGGCACGAAGGAGGATTTCTTCTCTCTCTTCGGTCTGATCAAATCAAAATATCCAAGTATAAAGCACTCGCCTTATCTGGGGCAGCTCAATGCCTACATTCTCGAAAACTTGCCATTTCCTCTGTCTGAGGAAGAGTTAGACACCCTTTGGGAATAGCTGACAGATAAGTCTTGCACATCATTCAATCCATCAACACTTCCATAAAAATCCACATCATGAAAAATCACAACACCCTTTCGCCTAAGAAACATGCGCTATTGAAGACCTTACTATTCGCCTCGGCGCTGCTGACAAATTGCTTCTTTTCCCTGTGTTCATTCGCCCAGGACGGCAATGCCGGTATAGCCGAAGCAACCAATAAAGTTAAAGGCTATTTCGACACAGGCTGCGATCTGATGTACGCCATCGGTGCGGTCGTAGGTATCATCGGTGCCGTAAAAGTCTTCAACAAATGGAATGCGGGAGAGCCGGACACCAACAAGGTTGCAGCCGCCTGGTTCGGCTCCTGTATCTTTCTGGTCGTAGTAGCCACAGTTCTGAAATCCTTCTTCGGCATTTAAGTTATGGCTACCGTATATCAGATCAACAAAGGGGTTGGCAGGCCAATTGAGTTCCGGGGACTGCGCGGGCAGTATATCGGCTGGCTGGCCGGCGGTCTGGTTTTTCTGCTGATTGCCTTCGCCCTTCTTTACGTTTCCGGGCTTAGCCTCTATATCATCCTTCCTCTGATTTTCGGAGGCGGGGCCGGTCTTGTCTCCGGAGTATTCCGGCTTAACCGCCGCTTCGGTGAACATGGCCTGGGGAAGTACCTGGCTAAACGCAGTCTGCCGGACTACCTCTGCATCAGATCAAGAAAAGTATTCATCTATTTAAAAGAAAGGATCACGCCATGATGCCCTTAGAGAAAATTCTGCCGCTCTCTAAAGTAGAGCATAATGCTATCCTGTCTGCACAGGGAGACATCACTATTGCTTATGAAGCGATCCTCCCAGAGATCTTTACCCGTTCTTCCCAGGATTATGAGGCAATTCATCAGACGCTGGTAAAAGCGGTCCGGGTCCTTCCGGCTCATAGTGTCTTCTGCAAACAGGACTGGTTTACCGAAAAGCGGTATAGAAGCGCGACTCGGCGGGAAAATGTCAGTTTGCTGGAGGCTTCTGCAGACCGGTACTTCGAGGGTCGTCCCTATTACGATCACTCCTGCTATATCTTTCTTAC
>DALYUO010000277.1:0-915 GCA_031981225.1 Pararcticibacter sp. | reverse complement strand
AAACCGGAAGGAAGAAAACTGTCCGGCTCTGCCTACAGCAATATTCTTCGAAAGTCGATTGTGCCGCAACAAACGATCAATGAGGCACTTTTTAATGATTTCCTGGACAGCGCAGCACGCTTCTCCCGCATCATTTCCGACAGCGGCTTCATTCATCTCAGGAGGTTAACCGATGATGAGCTTGCCGGAACAAAGGAACAGGCTGGCATCATCGAGCAATACCTGCTTCTAACCGGCAAGGATCAACCGCCGGTGCTGAAGGATGTCCACGTGAAAGGCAACTTACGGATTGGTGATCAGCAGTGTCAGCTGTTTACGCTGGCTGACGTAGAAGATCTCCCTTCCCTCTGCGCAAGCCGGATGACTTATGAACCCTACAGCACGGATCAAACCAGGTTCAGTACCGGGTTTGCTTCCTCACTGGGATTATTACTTCCTTGTAACCACATTTACAGTCAATACATTTTCATTGCGGATGGTCAAAAGACGCTGAAAGAGCTTGAACGTAAACGATTACGATTGCAGTCCTTGTCTGCCTATTCAAGGGAAAATGCCATTGCACGGGATGCGGTGTCCGATTACCTTAATGAAGCAATTGCTCAGCAACGGCTTCCCGTAAAGGCTCACTTTAATGTCCTTGCCTGGACGGACAGACCGGAACTGTTACAGGAAGTGCGAAATATCACAGGAGCCGCTATAGCCCGGCTTGACGCAACGGCGAAGCTTGAAACCGACGGTGCTGCGCAGATCTGGTTTGCAGGGGTTCCGGGAAATGGGGCCGACTTCCCGATGAACGACACCTTTGATACGTTCCTGGAACAAGCTGCATGCTTTTTAAATACCGATGGCAACTATCGGTCTGATCATGAGGGTATCCGGCTCGGGGAACGGCTATCGGGCAGACCTGTAAAAGTT
>DALYUO010000276.1:5660-6448 GCA_031981225.1 Pararcticibacter sp. | reverse complement strand
TCATCAGACAAGCACGTACCGGTACAAAGAGCAATGTTCTGAACCTCCCAGCTTCCCGGGGAGGCGGATGACGGGAAGAGATGGTTGAATCTAAATTTTTAAAATTATGGGACAAATTATAAAAGGTGCAAATGGTGGATTTTCGGGAAAAGCCGGAAGTGTGATAGGCGCTAACTGGCGCAGTATTGATTATATCAGGGGACTGGCCCGCCGCAGCAACAAGCCGGCAACGGAGAAGCTTCGGTTCTCGCTGCTGGTATCGTTCCTTGCTCCCCTGAAGAGCGTCATGGAGGATAGCTACCGCAGCCAGGATATTACGCGCCTCACAGGGTATAACCTGGGCTTTCATTTTAATCTCTTTAAATCGAAAGCCATTACCGGCGTTTATCCCGACTTCGCGATTGATTACAGCAAGATAGAGATCAGCAGGGGTAGTTTAATGAAACCTGTTGGTCTTACGGCTAAATCGCTGGCGCCGGGTGAAGTTACGCTGAGCTGGTCGGGCCTGGTGAACGGCGCGAATGCTTTCGCTACCGATAAAGCGATGGTTGTTCTCTACGACACTACGCAGAAATTCCACGTGCTTAGTCTTGGCGAAGCTACCCGCGCGGATAAGACGCTGAGTATTCAGCTTCCTGAGGAGCTTAGCAACGATACCGTGGAGGTGTTCATGTTCTTTACGTCGGAGGACGGAAGAACGAACTCGGCCACGTCGTATGGCAGGAACGTGGTGATCCTTTAACACCGGGGGCCGGGACAGGTCATCCCGGCCTTCTTTTTTCACAATC
>DALYUO010000276.1:2498-5650 GCA_031981225.1 Pararcticibacter sp. | reverse complement strand
TAACCGCAGAAGTAAATCCAAAAGCCAGCCTACTTTACGTCAGCTCGAATGCCGGGAAAAGATGGCAATGGCTGTACATTTTTTAAACCCGCTGAGGGCGCTGCTCGACACAGCATATGGTATATCGTCGCAGTCGAAAAGGCCTCAGGGTTACCATGGCGCTGTGAGCCACCTGATTTCGTATGTTTTACGCGGCGACTATCCCAGCCTGGTTATCGATTTCAGCAGGGTGGTGCTCAGTAAAGGAAGGCTTATGAAAGCGTATGCTGCCAAGGCTTCTATTGAAGAGGACCGGCTTATACTAAACTGGTTCTATGCTGAAGCTCCCTATGCATGGTCTGACGACGAAGCTGTAGCGGTGCTCTATAATGAGGAGAAGGATATCTTTCTTGTACTGCGTCGCCTGGCCGAACGGCGGGATACGGAGCTTCGTGTGAGCCTGCCGCCGGAATTCCTGGGGTGTATGGTCCACGTATACCTGTTCTTTTTATCGCGCACGGGCAAAGATTCTTCCCTGAGTGTCTACCTGAAGCCTGTTTTGCAGGATGGCGCCGCAGTGCCTGCTCCGGAAGTAACAGCTCTGGGCGTGCAGGGTGTACTAACCGATTGTTTGACTAATCAATAAAATAATATGAAAAAATTGATGCATTTCTTTTTCCCCGCTAACGAGGGGGATGATTTTAGCTTCAGGCTGAATATGCCTAAGCACGAGGGCTTTCTCCTGCTGTGCGTGGTGATCGCTTTTCTTGCTTTCCCGTGGCTGTCGCGGCATATTGATATTACTTCGGCCCCGGTAGATCCGGGCGCGCTGAGCATCGTGATCATGGCGGTGCTGGCCTTCCTGGTGTTTAAGTCGTTCACCTGGCTGCTCATCCAGGTTATCTGGCCCGTATTTGCCGATTACTCCGAATGGACCTTCGAGGACGATTTTATATCGCTTCCCGCACTATACAAAGTGCTGATATACCTCAGCTTTTACCTCTTACTGTTATTTGGTTTCGTGGGAGCGCTGGCGGCAGTGGGGTAGCGGGTTGGCTGAAGCTTTTGTGTAATTATAAATAGTAAATAACATGAAAATCAGTATTCTATTCATTCTACTGAGCTCTTTTACTTTCGGCAGTGAAAAACTTAAAACGTATAACGTACTACTTAAAACTCCTGCAACCCAAAGCCTGCGGCAGATCTATACCGCCGAGCTTGGTGTGCGCGAAGCCACCGGTCGGAATGATGGCAGCCAGGTAGAGGAGTACCTCAGTTATGTAGGCTTGAAAAAAGGTAATCCCTGGTGCGCTGCGTTTGTGTGCTGGGCATACGGAAAGGCTGGTGTCGCCAATCCCCGCACGGGCTATTGCCCCGTTTTGTTTCCGGCAGCGAGGGTGGTGTGGAGTAGGAAGTTGAGGGTTGAAGGTTCAAGGTTGAAAGTTGAAAGCGCGCAACCCACCACCCGCAACTTGCAACCCTTTTCCCACAACACACAACCTGCAACCCACATCCCATCTCCCGGCGATGTCTTCGGTATCTATTTCCCGGAAAAAGGCCGTATCGCCCATGTCGGCTTCGTCGATCAATGGGGCGATAAGTACTTAATAAGCGTGGAGGGAAATACTAATGAAGCCGGCAGCCGCGAAGGCGATGGCGTGTACCGGAAACGGAGGCTGATAAGCTCCATCTATAAAGTAGCCCGTTATCCTTGAAGCTACGCATTGCCAACTGTCCATTATCCATTGTCAACTCATAATTCATAACTCATAATTCATAACTCAATGTGCACGCAACTCACAACATACAACCTGATCCTCCTTTTCGTGCTCTTCTCTTCCTGCTCAGTACTTAAAAACAAGTATTCCGAAAAGTCTGATAGCTTAAGCAGGAGGGACGCAGCGACAACAGAACGAACATCTGCTGTATCCTCCTCTAATCAGCAGCATGTCCTGCAGCTCTCCGATTCTTCCGGAACGGGAGTTCCATTTCAGCAGGGAAGGTGGCTTTACCGGCAAAGCTTCACAGATCCGCATCAAAGGCCACAGCAAAAGCTATTTGGCTTTAAAAGATTCCGGCTCGCTGAGCAGCAATTACTCCCTCAATAAAGAAACAGAGAGCAAAGAGAAAAGCCTCGTACAGATGGGCTCAGCATTAAAGGCGAAGGATGTGAAAAATAATGGTCCGGGCACGTTATGGTATTGGATAAGCACCCTCCTTATAACGGGTGCTGTCCTGTTCTTCGTCAAAAAGCGGCAAATTTTTTTGGGAAAGTACATGTCGATTTTGTGATATACCTTTCCTGGCCATGTCCGGATTGGTAACTACCCGGGGCCTGTCCGGATTTGGCTTGGCTTAGCTATTGGTTTTAATTCTTTTTTGCCGTTGCCACTATAACGACGCCTCCTACGAGCAGGAGCCCGCCGAGATAAGGTGGCCAGTTTACGCTTTCCTTTTTATCGGCCGATACCTGTAATGGTCCTGCATCTATTATTTTTTCCTTTTTGGTATATGTAAATCCTGTCCAGATGAGCATTACCACTCCAAGTACTATTAATACTAGTCCAATTGTTCTGTTCATAATTATAAAGTTTGATTATACGTATAATAACAAAACGAACCGTATTGTTTTGACCTTAAATGGTCGCCGGAAATCAGGAATATGTTAGCAGCCGATAGTCTTTTTTAACGCCAGCCCAGCCCTGGTGCGACATGCTCCAGAATAGAAGAAAGAACATGCACGTTATAATCAACGCCTAATGTATTGGGTATCGTCAAAAGGAGCGTATCTGCTTCCTGGATAGCTTCGTCGTTAGCCAATTCCCTGATGAGCTGATCGGGTTCTGCGGCATAGCTTCTGCCGAAAATAGCGCGTTTGTCGCTTTCAATGAATCCAATTTTATCGGATCCATTTGCTTCCTGCCCAAAAAAATACCTGTCCTGATCGTTAACCAGTGCAAAAATAGATCTGCTCACAGAAACCCTGGGTTCGCGCTGGTGTCCTGCGTTTTTCCAGGCTTCCTTGTACAGCCTGATCTGTTCGGCTTGCTGCACATGGAAGGGCTTGCCGCTTTCATCGTATTTAAGGGTAGAGCTTTGCAGGTGCATGCCGTTTTCGGCCGCCCAAACAGCCGTGGCATTGGAAGCAGCGCCCCACCAGATGCGCTCTCTCA
>DALYUO010000276.1:743-2488 GCA_031981225.1 Pararcticibacter sp. | reverse complement strand
CCGGGCGGATTGGGAAACATCGGGTAAGGGTTGGGCTCAGCAAACCCGATACCTTTTAGCTTATCCAGAAACTCCAGTGCTTTGCGGCGTCCCATGTCGGCATCGTTTTCTCCATCAGCCGGCTCATACCCAAAATAGCGCCACCCATTAATCACCTGTTCCGGCGAGCCTCTGCTGATCCCCAACTGTAATCGCCCGCCGGAGATCAAATCAGCGGCTCCGGCATCTTCGATCATATACAGCGGATTCTCGTAACGCATATCAATCACGCCGGTGCCGATCTCTATGCTGCTTGTTCTGGCGCCGATAGCCGATAGCAAAGGAAATGGCGATGCCAGCTGAGCGGCAAAATGGTGCACGCGGAAGTATGCTCCGTCGAGTCCAATTTCTTCGGCGGCAACAGCCAAATCAATTGATTGAAGCAGCGTATCGCTTGCTGTACGCGTTTTATAGGCCTGATGCCTGGACCAATGTCCGAACGATAGAAATCCTATTTTTTTCATAATCCTCTTCATGGGTGAAATAGCTTCGTAAAGATAGTGATTAAAGCTATATAGAGGATTGGAACGAGTCAATGTGACATTCGTTTGGGTTATTTCCCAGGGACGTCTATATTTGTCTAAATCAAAACCTGCAAATGAACCGGTTCACCATCGTTTTTTTATTAAGCCTTATTTTTATTGCTCCTTTTGCAAAAGCACAAACTATCACTCAGGCACGCTTCAGAATTTCGAACAAAACAAAAGGATTCACGTCTATCGACCTGGTCATCAACAACAGTATTTATATTGGCATTGAAGATGACGGGAGTATTGCATATATAGAATCAGAGAATGACGATATCAACACTCCGTTCGACCTTGAAAAGCTGGGTTTGCCGATTCGTTTTTATGATAATTTCGACATTCATGATATTCCCGGTAAGGTAAAATCCATCGGTAATATTAAAATTACGTACTACAACGTTTTTGATATTCACGATGAACGCGGCAACCTCAAATCGATAGGTGACATTCAAATAAAATACTGCAATACTTTCGATATCCATGACCCTAAGGGTAAGGTAAAGTCGGTTGGACCTGTCGCCGTTAAGTACTATAACACTTTTGACCAAAGCTTTCCGTTCGGGTATGTTAAATCAATCGAGGGTAATACGGCGAGAATAAAAGTGAGTGTCAGAAACCCAATAATAGAGAGAGGACGAAAATCCTGAACTGATTATAAGCTGAAGCGCGGGGCTTCTCCTAAAAACAAAAACGGCACAAATCGTAGGACTTGCGCCGTTTTTCAATTTTTACCTTTAGGCTGCGGAGAGGGAGGGATTCAAACCCCCGGTACCTTTTACAGTACACCTGATTTCGAATCAGGCACATTCGATCACTCTGACACCTCTCCGGTTTTCAATTAGCTCTAACAAAAAATCCCGCACTTGCGGGACTTTGGAGCGGAGAGTTAGGGATTCGAACCCCAGGAACCTTTCACAGTTCAACAGTTTTCAAGACTGCCGCAATCGACCACTCTGCCAACTCTCCGGGGACAAAAGTACAAACTCCGCTCAATTCTGCAAAAAACGGAATGAAAAAAAATGCTTAATTGGTTTACTGCCCTGTAATACAGTTTTATAATTTTTCTTTGGGGATGTTTTTTTGGAACGTTTCCTGTACAGGTTCGTCTTTAAAGGTATTGAAACGCGGCCTGATAATCTTAATACTCCTTTTGGAAAGGTCGATACTTGCGTTGAGTTC
>DALYUO010000276.1:0-733 GCA_031981225.1 Pararcticibacter sp. | reverse complement strand
GCCACCGCCAGCCCTTCACCTTGTTTGGCGGTCTGCGTTGAGTTCAAAGCCGATCAGTATGATCAGGGAGTTCAGGAAGAGCCAGATCATGATTACTATGAGCGTACCGATAGAACCATACAGCTTATTGTAATTGCTGAAATTATTGATGTAATAGGTGAAACCCCACGATGTGAGGATGGCAAGAATTGTGGCAAGCCACGATCCGGGACTGAAAAGCTTCCATTTTTTCTGGTAGGAGGGACCGTACCGGTATAAAATAGAGATCGTAGTAAAATATACCACAGCCAGGATCACCCACCTTACCAGCGCGATAACATACAGCCAGAACCATTCCTTAAACTGGATCTCTGTTTTAATCTTCGCAATGATAAACTCGCCGGCAGTGATTACCGCCAGCCCAAATATGAGGGCAAACACTGTAAAGAATGTTAGAACAATGGCGACGAACCGTTGCTTAAACCAGCCGCGCGTTTCGGGCTGCAGAGATGCTTTAATATCCTCAAGCGTGGATTGCACGGCTCCATAGGCATTAGAAGGGAGCAGCATGGAGATAAGCGACATTAGCTGATCCTGGAATCCTTCGATGGGGATATAGGGTATGAGCGTAAATAAAAATATCAAACCAGGGAAAATGGCTAGCATAAAGCTGTACGCCAGGGAGGAAGCCTTGGTGATCAGCGAATCTCTCGTTATCTCCTGAAAGAAAAATGATCCAACAGTGTAAATGGGT
>DALYUO010000275.1:4595-6475 GCA_031981225.1 Pararcticibacter sp. | reverse complement strand
AGCTACCTTTCTTGAAGAGGAGGCCCCCCGACTGGAAGCATGGCTTCGTCAGGGTAAACAGGGTAAAATGTCGTATATGGAAAACCACTTCGATAAACGACTCGATCCGCGTAAACTGGTAGAGGGTGCAAAGTCGGTTATTTCATTGGGACTTAATTATTATACCAATGCCCAACAAGGTGATCCCGCCGCTCCTAAAATCTCAAAATATGCTTATGGCAAGGATTATCACGATGTTATTAAAGGAAAGCTGAAAGAGTTGTTAAAAACAATGTCTGAAAATATTGGCGATGTAGGTGGACGCGCATTTGTGGATTCGGCTCCGGTATTAGACAGAGCCTGGGCCAAAAAGTCCGGATTGGGATGGATTGGCAAAAACTCAAACCTGATCAACAAGCATAGCGGATCATTCTTCTTTCTTGCGGAATTAATTGTCGACGTAGAGCTTGAATATGATATGCCCCTTGCAAAAGACCACTGCGGTACATGCACCCGGTGTATTGATGCCTGCCCTACCGATGCTATTGTAGCGCCCCAGGTTGTTGATGGTAGCCGCTGTATCTCCTATCTCACCATTGAGCTGAAAGAAGAGCTGCCAATTGAATTTAAAGATAAGATGGACAACTGGATGTTCGGATGCGATGTTTGCCAGGATGTTTGTCCCTGGAACCGATTTTCGACGCTAAATAACGAAGCTGCATTTACACCGCATCCATCCCTGCTTGACATGAACAAAAACGACTGGGAGGAAATTACGGAAGATATATTTCTACAGTTATTCAAAGGCTCGCCTGTTAAACGAACAAAATTTAACGGGTTAAAGAGAAACATTGAATTCCTTAGAACTTTCGAAAATGTCCCCTCCCTTGCGGAAGGAGACTAAATCATTACCCTGCGACCTGCAACTTACAGCCTGCAAACCACAACACAAAAAATATCTTATTTGCCGAACTTCTGTTTTAAAAGTTCTAGCATATCGGTCGTAATAGGCTCTGCTTTTTCTTTTTTAGATTCGGGTCTGGGAGTGTTTGGCTTAAATTCTCTTTTCTGGAACTGAGGCCTTTGTGAAGTGTCTTGTTGTGGTGCTTTTACATCGGGCCTGTCTATTACAACAGTTTTCTCTGTTTGCTGTTTAATGATCACCTTCTTTTCATTCCAGCGTATCCAGATCTTTTCAAGGCACCGTTTAGTATAGAGGGGGAAATCACCTTGCTGCATCCACGAATAGTAGCTCGGCTCTGCATGAAATACATCTTCAACGCACTTTCCTTTATGCTTACCAAAATTAAATACTTCTATGCCATCTTCATTAAATACGATCCTCCCAGCAAAATCAACAGGCCTGTTCAGATTTGTGAAGGTGTGCAGAGCATCTATATCATTCTTTACCGGGACAGAGACGTTGCCTTTTTTGTCTTCCCACTCCTTATCCTTATACTTGTCGAGCTGCGCGAGAAGTACTTCGTAAGTAGCAAGCGTATCTGCCTCAGCAGAATGGGCGTTCTCAATCTTTTTACCACAATAAAATTGGTATGCAGCTTTCAGCGTACGCTGCTCCATCTGATGAAAAATGTTCTGAACATCCACGAAGCGCCGGTTTTCAAGATCAAATTCTACCCCGGCCCTCAGGAATTCTTCCATCAGCATAGGAATATCAAACTTGTTTGAGTTATAACCAGCGAGGTCGCAATCTGCCAGAAACCCGGCGAACTCAGAAGCAACCTGTTTAAATGAAGGCGCATCCTTTACGTCTTCATCAAAGATACCATGTATCATTGACGTCTCGTAAGGGATAGGCATCTGCGGATTGATTCGCGAACTTTTCATTTCCTTTGAACCGTCGGGCGATACTTTGAGTATTGCTATCTCAACAATTCTGT
>DALYUO010000275.1:3564-4512 GCA_031981225.1 Pararcticibacter sp. | reverse complement strand
AAGGCAGAAGAGCTCCTGCCCTGCTTGCTGTTTTACAAAAGTCGGAAAATTATGTCAGATAATTCAGTTCTGTGTGATTTTGATTTCAGCATATGACTCCCCCCTAAACAATTTTAGCTGTAAAAATTTGAAATACAATAATCACTACCTATCTTTCACCAACCAAATTAATCCTTATTTCAATGAAAAAGTTTTTACTTATCCTGGTAGCAGCAATAAGCTCCACTTATGCTGTCGCCCAACCTGAAGAATTTCCTTTCGCCAAACCTACCCCAGCAGAGCTCGAATTAAAGAAATATGATCGCGATACCACTGCAAACGCAGTAGTTTTAAGAGAGTACGGTACTGCTTACATCAGC
This sequence comes from Pararcticibacter sp., assembly GCA_031981225.1. Lineage (GTDB taxonomy): Bacteria > Bacteroidota > Bacteroidia > Sphingobacteriales > Sphingobacteriaceae > Arcticibacter. Next base: position 4,153 of record DALYUO010000275.1, on the reverse strand, counting down.
ACAAACGTTGATCTGCGTCTTGTATTTGAATATCATGTCCGCATTAAAATATTTAATGAGAAGGGGTTTAATAAGGGCGATATAAAGATCCGGCTGCATAAAAACGACAACAATACTTTTGAGACTGTAGGCGATATAGAAGCGGTTACTTTTTATCCGGACGATCAGGGCCTGATCAGAATGAGCACCCTGGATCCGAAACAAATATTTAAGGAGAATAGCAACAAGTATACCGATCTCACAAAATTTGCTATGCCTAACCTTCGGCCTGGTAGTATCATCGAGTATAAGTACCGGTTAGAATCTCCTTTCGTTCACCATTTCCGCAACTGGGAATTTCAGTCGGACATTCCTAAGATCTATAGCGAGTACTTTGCCCGTATCCCGGCGGTATTTAATTACAACATCTCTCTCCGCGGCCCCTATAAACTCACTAAAAACACTGGACGGATTGAAAAAGAGTGTTACAGCGGAGGAGGCTTTAAGTCAGACTGCTCTGCGATGACTTATGTGATGGAAAATGTCCCCGCCTTTGTCGAGGAAGATAATATGACTTCCCCCGCGAATTTCCTGTCGGCCATGTATTTCG
>DALYUO010000275.1:2222-3554 GCA_031981225.1 Pararcticibacter sp. | reverse complement strand
GAATACGTAGACCCTCGCGGCATCACGCACAAGTTGACTAAAGAATGGGGCAGCATTGACCAGGAAATGAAATCATACGAGTCTTTTGGAGGACAGCTGAAGAAAAAAGATTTTTTCAAGGATAAGTTAGCCCAGGTTACCGACGGAATAACCGACCCTTTAGCCAAAGCAAAGGCGATATACAATCATATGCATACCTGGTTCAAATGGAACAATTTTTATGGCATCTATAGCGATAACGGAACAAAAAAGGCCTACGAAAGCCATACAGGCAATGTTGCAGATATTAACCTTTCGCTTACTGCGTTCATGTTAGCTGCCGGTTTGGATGCCGAAGCCGTTATGCTTTCTACACGTAGAAACGGGCTTATAAACAAGCTATTTCCGGGAACAAGCGACTTTGACTACGTGATTTCAAAAGTGAATATAGCGGGCCAGTCGTACCTTCTGGATGCGACGGAACCTCTTTTACCATGGGGACTGCTTCCGATGCGTTGTATCAACGATCAGGGCCGTGTAATGAGCCTTAAAAAACCATCTTACTGGATCGATCTGAAGGCATCACAAAAGGACCAGAAAACCTATACACTTGCACTAACCTTACAGGAGGACGGCAAGCTTACTGGAAAGATTACATTTATATCTTCGGGATATGCAGCATATAAGAAAAGGAATTCCATCAAAGCGAATAACTCGTTAGATGAGTATGTGGAAAAGCTGGAAGAGCGATGGCCAAAAATGAAAATCCATAAATTCAATATCGTAAACGTCGACTCGCTGGAAAAACCGGTTTACGAAGAATACGAAGTGGAAACGAATGCATTTGATAACCTGAATAAAGAGAAATTATTTTTCAATCCTTTTATATTAGACCGTATTTCAGAGAATCCCTTCAAGCTCGCTGAACGAGCTTATCCTGTTGATTTAGGTGCCGCGTCGGAAACCAGAGTAAATATGCAGTTAACCTTCCCTGCTAAGTTTGAGGTCGTGAGTAAGCCGGAGGCCATCGGGCTAGCCCTGCCAAATAAGGGTGGTAAATTTGTGATGCAGGTTAGCGACGAGGGAAATGTGCTCAGTTTGTATCAGTTCACCCAACTCGACAAATCGGTTTATGACGCCAGTGAATATCCTTATTTGAAGGAATTATTTAATAAAATAGTGTTATCTCAAAAGGCCGACATTGTGTTAAAGAAAAAGATATGACCAGGTTCGTATTTGTTTTCCTTGCATTATTCAGTTATTGTGCAGCTTGGGGACAGGAAAACTACGCCGTTTCGGCTATTCCGAAATCCTTACTTACACGTGCCTCTGCGGTAATAAGAAACGACGAGC
>DALYUO010000275.1:0-2212 GCA_031981225.1 Pararcticibacter sp. | reverse complement strand
TGGACTTGATGACGTCACCCGCCATAGAAAAACAGCTGTGACGATTTTAAACAGCGCAGGCGATGATGAATCTCAGATCGTATTATTTTACGATAAAAACAATCAAATAAAATCTTTAAAAGGCATCATTTACAATGAATTCGGACTTCCTGCCGGTAAGTTCGGCGAAAAGGAATTCAAGGATATGAGCGCCGTGGGAGACGGAACTTTATACCAGGACGACCGGGTTAAAGTATTTGAACCGGCACAAACGACTTATCCATATACCATTGTTTATGAGTATGAAATAAAGTCGAAGCAAAGCCTGTTCTTTCCCCGCTGGAAGCCGGTGACGTCAGCGGGCGTCTCCGTTGAAAAAAGCTCACTTCGGTTTATTTGTCCGTCGGATTTTAGCCTTCGTCATCAGGAGATCAATTACTCAGGTAAACCAGAAGAAAGTACAGGAAAAGATACCAGGATATTTACCTGGCATGTAAAGGATATACCGGCTGTACGATCGGAGCCTTTTAGTCCCGATCTGGAAAAATACATGACTTTGGTAAAATTAGCCCCCGAAAGTTTTGCCTATCGGGGGCTGAAAGGACGCTTCAGTAATTGGAGCGAATACGGAAAATGGATGTACGAAAATCTCCTGCGGGAAAGAGAAGCATTACCCGAAACAACCAGGGCGTTTATCAAGGAGTTGGTGAAGGATACTCCTGATCCCAAAGAGAAGGCAAAAAAGATCTATGCGTACATGCAGAATAAAACAAGGTATATCAGCGTGCAGATCGGCATAGGAGGCTTCCAGCCCTATCCGGCTTCCGACGTAGATCGCTTAAGTTACGGGGATTGTAAGGGTCTGGTAAACTATACGAAAGCATTATTAAAAGCAGTAGATATTGAGTCGTACTATTGTGTCGTAAATTCCGGATCGTTTAAAAAAGATATTTCAACCGACTTTGCCAGTATTAACGACGGCGACCACATCATTCTTTGCCTGCCGTTTAAAAATGACACGACCTGGCTCGAATGTACCAACAAACGTATTCCTTTTGGCTTCCTGGGCGATTTTACAGACGACAGGCTTGTATTGGCCTGTACGCCGGATGGAGGAAAATTGCTGCGGACGCCTAAATTTGAATTTTCAGATAACAGGCAGACCCGGAAAGCAAGCTTCGTTCTCGAAGAAAATGGCAATCTTAAGGGCAGTATCAATACTCGATTTGAGGGCACCCAGTACGACAATCACGATATTCTGGAGGAAGAGCCGTTCAAAGAACAGGTAAAGCATTTAACTGAATTGTATTCCATCCCAAATTTTGATATTCAGTCATTAGAGTTTAAAAAAGAAAAGGATGTTAAGCCTGTCACGATAGAAAATATCAATTTTTCTTCCAGGGAGTACGCTTCTTTAAGTAACGGCCGTATGTACTTGTCGATGAATGTGGTGAACAAAGAAGACCACGTAATTCCCGACATTAGAAATCGCACAAACCCAGTATATATTAACAGAGGCTTTCTGGACGAAGACGAGTACACTTTCGAAATCCCGGCAAAGTTAAAGGCTGAATATACACCAGGGAATACATTCATCGAGAAACCGTTTGGTAAATATTCTACTGTTATATCAATAAAGGGGAATGTTATTACCTACCGCCGTACTCTGCAGTTTAATGAAGGAACATATCCTAAAGAGCAGTATGGTGACCTGGTGAAATTTTACCAGGATATTGTTCAGGCGGATAACTCAAAGCTGGTGCTAAAACTGTAATATCTTAAGAATTCTTTCTGTCTTTTTTTTAGTTAGCGAGAGCGTTCTGAATAATTCGCGGACTTGCCATCAGCGACTGAACCACATCGTGAAAAGTATTTATAATACCAGGGATCTTTTAAATCGCTGATAATTACACCGCGACTGGTAGATACATGAACAAACTTATTGTTGTGCAGGTATACTCCAACGTGATCAAATTTTTTACCACTGAAATCGAAGAAAACCAGATCGCCTTCCCTAAGCTCTTCTTCGTATTTACGTTTTACAAAATCAGCCATTCCACTTGCAGTTCTGGGCATCGTCCGGTTATAGATCTCCTTCTGAAGAATAGTCGTAAAACCAGAACAATCTATACCTCCTTTATCCATCCCTCCGGCACGGTGAGGAACGCCCATCCACGAATCGATAAACTTATATAGTTTTTCATTAGTGATTTCATTCTCAGGTATGTTAAGC
>DALYUO010000274.1:378-6521 GCA_031981225.1 Pararcticibacter sp. | reverse complement strand
GACCCGCTTTTCTACCTGCTTTCCGTACTTGCAGGCAGCATCAGTTTTGCTTCTGTATTTACCATGATTTCCGGTATTGCATCCAAAGCAAATAATAGCGGAGCTTTGATGGCGGTCCTTAGCTTTCCGGTGATCATACCACTACTTATCGTGTTAATTAAATTTTCAAAGAATGCGATGGATGGACTTGACAGAAGCGTCAGCCTCGATGAAATAGGCGTCCTGGTGGCGATTAATATCATTGTCGTAACGATCTCGCTGCTGCTGTTTCCCTTTCTCTGGAGGGACTGAAGGGTGGCTCTGCTTTCCGCTCCACCATGGCATGGTTTTTTCTTATTAATTAAACTTAAACACACACTAAGGATTGTTATATGATAAAAAACCACCTGTTTATGCCAGATAGGGCACTTTTTAAGGGTATATTTTTAAATCTCTCTATCGTTTTACTCCTTTTTTCATTAAGTAATTGCAGCAAAAGGAAGTCAGGTGAGCAGCCTGTTCTGGACAGTGTCTATGTTACGCAGTATATGAATTCGAAACCTGCGTTTAAAGATGACCTTTATTGGGCTATGCAGTTTTACAAAGCAAGAGAGTATAAGCTGGGGTGGTTTAAAGATCACGAAGTCATCCCCGAAGCAGAAAAAATGCTTCAGGCTGTAAGTAAGGCCGGAGAAGAAGGTCTTGATCCTAAGAACTATAATGTAGTAGATTTTAAAAAGCTATTTAAAGATCTGAAAGGTATCAAGAGGGATCTGGATAAACGTGATGCCCTGGAACAGGAAATAGATGCGGCGCTCTCCGCGACTTATCTAAACTGGGCCTCAGATTATTACAGGGGATTGCTTGAGCCGCGTGAGACAAAGAAAGCGGATTGGGATGTAAAGAGAAACAGGATGAAGCTTGACCTCGCACTTCAGACGGTATTGGGGGAAAGGGAAGATAAGCTTCCATTTGCCAACTTTCAGCCAATGCACCCTCAATATGCTAACCTAAAGAAAGCCCTGGCAAACTACCGTCAGATTCAGGCTAACGGGGGATGGCCTAAGCTTCCACCGGGAACAAGGTTGAAAGTCGGGGAGCGATCTGAACTTGTTCCGCTCCTGCGTAAGCGTCTTTCGGCTTTTATAGCCAAAGACAGCGTTTCAGAACAAGGTGTCAATAATACTTTTAGTAAAGATTTGTCGGTGGCCCTCAAACGTTTTCAGGACCAGAACGGACTAAAAGCGAATGGAATACTCAGCCCTGAAACAATCAACTTTATGAATATCCCGGTTGAGGACCGTATCCGGCAGGTAATTATCAATATGGAAAGATGGCGTTGGATACCGCAGAGTTTCGAACCAAACTACCTAATCGTCAACATTCCTGAATATAAGCTTAGAGTTTATGAAAATGGTAAGGAGAAAATGGGCATGAAAGTAATTGTCGGCAAGGATCTTCATTCTACGCCCATCTTCAGCGACAAAATGGAGCATGTAGTCATATCTCCTTACTGGAATATTCCCCCCGGCATTCTTAAGAATGAAATAGTGCCCCAGGTCGTCTCAAATCCAGGTTTTCTCGAGGCGATGGATATGGAGGTGATTACTAAGGACGGCGGAACAGTAGACCCCTCTTCTGTAGATTGGTCGGCTGCGGGTACAGATGGTTTTCAATACATTGTACGTCGAAAGCCCGGGCCGAAAAATGACTTGGGAAGGGTGAAATTTATATTTCCGAATTCCATGAACATATACCTTCACGATACGCCTTCTACTCAGCTGTTCAGTCAGTCGAAACGCGATTTCAGTCACGGCTGCGTTCGCGTGGAAAAGCCAATAGAACTCGCAGCATACTTGTTGCGCAACGCAGGATGGGACCGCTCAAAGATATTGGATCAGGTAAGTACACGTGAAGAGAAGTATGTGCCTTTGAAGGAAAAGTTACCTGTCTATATTGTTTACTTTACAGCTGCGGCTGATGAGAGCGGCCGGGTGCGATTTTATGATGATGTCTATGAGCACGACCGCAAGCTTAAATCTATGTATTTTAGTAAACTGTAGTTAGGATGCGGGTTGTATGTTCCGGGTGCCGGGTTGAAGGATTATATAATTATACTTGTTGTAGCTTGCGTTAGTGCGGAGAACCTTTTAGGCCGCTTCTATTTTGAATTGAGGCGGGCTAAAATAAACGAAAGTATCATCTGGCATACTTCATACTTCTGTGGTCGTGATGGGTTCTATGTTTAATATTAAACGTACAACCTATCACTTAAAACTTATAACTTTATCCCATGAATCCTGAAATACTTCAGCAGATAGTTACAATGAAAATGCCTTTTGGCAAATATACCGGGACATTGATTTGCAACCTTCCTGAATCTTACCTTGTTTGGTTTTCGCAAAAGGGATTTCCTAAAGGGAACCTTGGTATGATGCTGCAAACGATGTACGAGATCAGGCTGAACGGCCTTGAATATTTGCTTACACCGCTTAAAAATAAGACGCTGGGAAACGTAGATTTCGAAACTTTTAAAGGCCCGGGCAGGAAGTAATTTGTAAAGCAGTCAGGAAACTACGCCTCTTTTAGCTATCAGCTATCAGTATGCAGCTATCAGTCTTCAGCTATCAGCCTTCAGTTTTACTTTTAACCTCTAACTTTTAGCTTTTTGCTTTCACCTTTTTGCTTTCAGCTTTCACCTCTCAACCTTGAAATCGCAACTTTCAACCTTCAACTCTCCGCTTTATCAGTAGGTTGTATATCATTTTCTACTTCAAGCTTTTGTTGTACTTTATCACTTTTTGATCGCATTTGCCGGTTCTTCATTGGGCTCTCGCCGGGGTTTTCATCTCCCAAAAGCACTCCCCATGGCTTGAACATTTCAGAGCGGTCGAAAATTATCTTCATGACGGCAATGATCGGAAGGGAGAGGAACATGCCTGAAATTCCCGAAATTGCTCCCCCTATGAGGACGCCGACGATTGCTCCCAGCGCGTTGATCCTGACCTTTGAACCTACTATGCGTGGCATAAGGATGTTATTGTCGAGGAATTGAACAAAGGCAATTGTACACAGCACAGTCAACACGGGTGTTAAGGACTGTGAAGAGCTGAGCGTTAAAATAACTCCGACAATATTGCCAATAAGCGCTCCCACATAAGGGATCAGATTAAGAAGTGCGAACAACACTCCGATCAATAGAGCATGTTTAATGCCAAACAAAAGTAATAAGCCTCCTACCAGGACGCTCATGTAGGTGATTTGGATCAGCAAGCCAATAAGGTAGCTCTTAATGATAGATTCACTTTCTCCTAATACTTCTTCTACCTGTTCATGCTGATCAGGCTTAAACCACATAAAAATAAAACGCAGAAGTAAGTTCTTATAAGATAGTATCAGGAAAACGTAGATGGGTAAAAGCCCCAGGAATATAAAAGCTGAAGAAACCGACCCGGCCGCTCCGCCCAGTATTGTGGCCGAGTAGTTAAGCAGCTTGCTACTTTGCTCATCGAGGAATTTCATCTGCTCGGTGGTCGAGAAATTACTGATATCGTTAATCCATCTGCTCAGAGAGTTGAGATGCAGACTTACATTTTTTTGAATTTGCGGGAAATCAGCGATCATACGGCCCATCTGAGAAGAAAAAAACCATCCAATCAGTGAGACAATTGTAAGCATCAGAAGGATTGGTATCAGGATAGCCAAAAAATTGGGGAATCTTTTCTTTCTGAAGAACCGGTATAATGGCAAAAGGACGATGCTGATAAAGAATGCCATGATAAGAGGCATAATGATGTTATTTCCAAGCACCAGAAGTGCCCCGACTAAGAACAGGCCAAGCAGTTCTATTGACCGCTTTACTGTTACAGGAATTTCTTTCATATATACGTGTGAGATTAAAGTTACAACAAAAAAAAGATAAATAGGTTGCGGATATAGCCGGCAATCGGAAGAAATATATTAGTCTTCCTGCTTTATCCGGGTGATCATAAAAGTAATAGAGCATCCCAGCAGTGCCATGAGAGCAAATGCCCACCTGAGGCCTGCGGTGTGAGATATATAACCGATGAGTGGTGGCACGAGTAAAAATCCGAAGTACCCCACTGTGGATATAGCGGCAACAGCAGGGCCGGTGCCCAGAGTGCGGCCAGAGAAAGACCAGAAAAGATCAATATTCCGCTATATTTCAGCATCGATCTTACACCGAAGCGACTAACGAGCCGGTCGCCTGTAAATCTTCCGGCAGCCATGGCTACCATATATACTACGTACCCGAGTGTTACCACATCTTTTGAAGCGTGTACCACCTTTTGGAAATAAATTCCACTCCAGTCGTACATAGTGCCTTCACACGCCATCGAAACAAAAGATATCAGTCCAAATTTTAAAAGTGGTTTATCGGGAAGGATAAAACTGGCTTTTCCTCCGCTCTGCGATGGCGGCTGAGGAAGAGTGCCGGGAAATGCAAAGAAGCTAAGTATTACGAGCAGTATTCCCGAAATAAGTAAATGCCAGGAGGGGGAGACGTCCGTGGATACCATAAACGATCCTACTGCAGCTCCTGCAAAGCCAGCGATGCTCCAGATGCCGTGAAAAGTGGTTATGATTGAACGGTTATATAGTGCCTGCACCCCTATAGACTGGGCGTTCATTGAAATATTCAAAAAGTTGCGGGAGGAGCCGAACAGGAAAAGTACAGCTACGAGCTGCCAGGTAGTTGTTGCGAAACCTATCAGGCTCAGCATAAAGTTAAACAGTACGGCTCCGGTTAACATGATCAGCCGACTGCTGAACCGCTGCAGCAGCATGCCTGTAACGGGCAATGTAAGCATCAGTCCAAGCGGAAGGGCAAACAATACAGATCCAAGCTCCGCATCGCTCAAATTCAGCTTTTGTTGTATGGCAGGGATCCTCGAGGCCCAGGTTGAAAATCCGAAACCGGAAACAAAGAAAAACAATGTGATGGCAATGCGTGCCCTTGCAGGAGAATTCATTTTTAAGCTCTGAGCTTCCGGCTTATGGCAGTCAGCCTTTTTACCGTTTTGTTGAAGTTCTGCGAAAGTATGAAAAATGTAGGGTTATCAGCAAATCCTTATCTTTAGACCATGAACCATTCAGTAATTAGCCGCTATCAGGAGATGATCGGCTTGTCGGACAAGGAAATCAGGAGATACAGTCGTTTAGCCAACAGATACTCTCTTCTTCGTTTGTTTGCCCTCGTTCTGGGTGGGGTAATTATCTGGCAAACATTTGAATATGAAAAGATCTGGCTTACCGAGCTGGCATTTTTTCTGTTGATCGTTGTCTTCGCCTGGCTTGTGAGCCGGCAAAGCCGATATGATAAAAAGAAGCAATTTTATCTGTCATTAAAGAAAGTGAATGAGAATGAAATTAGCAGCATCAATAGCCAGGACAATATATACGCCGACGGGTCGCTGTTTGCTGCAGAGCAACATCCTTATTCATCGGATCTGGATATCTTTGGCAAAGCATCGCTGTTTAAATTGCTGAACCGCTGTGCCACTTTCTCCGGAAATCAAAAGCTTGCCGGCTGGCTGCTGCAACCCGCCGGAAATGGAGAAATAAGGGAAAGACAGGCCGCCGCGAAAGAACTCGCATCGAAATTAGAATGGAAAATGAAGTTCCAGTCGGTTTTGTTATTTGCAAATGACGACACGGGAAATAATAATGTACAGGGCCTTCTGAAATATCTTGAACTAATTCAGGACGAAAGGAGAAGCTGGATCGCGTTATACATAAAAATGGTACCCTGGATATTTTTAGCAGCGGCAGTCCTGGCTTATTTTTATCCCCCGCTGCTTTTGTTCCTTTTTGTTCCGGGAATGATAAATATAGTGCTTGTTTTAAGCAGACAGCCTGATGTTAACAAAGCTGAAAGGACAATCGGAAAGGCTGGAAGTACTTTAGCATTCTATTCAGATGCATTTAAGATGATGGAAGAAGAGCAGTGGTCGTCGCCTTTGTGCCAAAAGCTCAAGGATGAGCTGAAAAGCAAAGAAAATGTGAAATTATCGATGCAAGTTAAAGGCTTATCGGTACTGCTCAACCGCTTGGAATACAGGTTAAACGTATTTGTAGGACCAGTGCTCAATGTGATTATGGCCTGGGACGTGAGGCAACTTCTGGCGATCGAAACCTGGAAA
>DALYUO010000274.1:0-368 GCA_031981225.1 Pararcticibacter sp. | reverse complement strand
AATCAGAAAACCGGGAATTAGTTGCAAAGGCGTTTGATGTACTGGCTTCTGTAGAATCGTTGATAAGCGTTGCCGGGCTTCATATAAATTATCCCGAATGGTGCTTCCCCGACTTAGTGGATCACAACCATTATACGCTCTCGGTCAGGTCGGCTGGTCACCCCCTTATTTCTGCTGATAAACGCATTGAGAACGATTTTTTTCTGGAGAATACCCATAACATAGATATCATCACAGGTTCTAACATGGCGGGTAAAAGTACCTTCCTCCGCACGCTGGGCATTAATGCAGTGCTTGCGTTCTGCGGTGCTCCCGTTTGTGCCTCAGAAATGCGGATTACAAATATGAAGATCTTTACCTATATGCGG
>DALYUO010000273.1:5942-6536 GCA_031981225.1 Pararcticibacter sp. | reverse complement strand
GTACCTTCGGGGTGTCCTGTTTATCTTATTTCTTTCAGCAAAAAATCCGTAATGGAAGCATTTTCCTGATAAATACAATCAACCATTTGAAAATTAAACATTTTGCTCTATCTTTGCAATCCCAATTTATGGGGTATACTATAATTGTTTAATTAATTTAATATCAAGCAAGTGAATACGTTAAGTTACAAAACTGTCTCAGCCAACAAAAAGACCGTTAACAAGGAATGGGTAGTTGTTGACGCACAAGGCGAGATTTTGGGGCGCTTGTCTACTAAGATCGCGATGATGATCCGTGGTAAGCACAAGCCTACTTTCACCCCGAACGTAGACTGCGGAGATAACGTGATCGTTATTAATGCAGACAAGGTAAAACTGACCGGTAACAAACTAAGCGACAAGACTTATGTTCGTTACACAGGCTATCCAGGTGGTCAGCGTTTCGTTTCTCCTAAAGAGTTATTGGCGAAGCATCCGGAACGTATTGTTGAAAAAGCAGTACGCGGCATGCTACCTAAAAATCGTTTGGGCCGTGCATTATTCGGAAACCTGTATGTATATGCAGGCGGCGAACATCCACACAGCGCACAAAAC
>DALYUO010000273.1:1120-5932 GCA_031981225.1 Pararcticibacter sp. | reverse complement strand
AAGAAGTTAAACTTTAATTAAAGAGAAAAAGAAATGGCGATCACAAACACTTCAGGAAGAAGAAAAACTGCAGTTGCCCGCATCTATTTAACCGAAGGCAGCGGCATCATTACCGTGAACGGTAAAAATCACACCGAGTACTTCCCTACTTTACCATTACAATATATTGTTAACCAGTCATTAGAAGTTTCGGGCTCTACCGGAAAATTCGATGTTACTGTTAACGTAGCTGGTGGTGGCGTTAAAGGACAGGCAGAAGCTGTACGTTTAGCAATTGCTAAAGCTATTGTTGAATTAGATCCGGAAACGAAATCAGGACTTCGCGCTAAAGGTATCATGACCCGCGATGACAGAATGGTTGAACGTAAAAAACCAGGACGTAAGAAGGCCCGTAAAAGATTTCAATTTAGTAAACGTTAATTTCAGGAGGATCAGACAATGGCAAGAACAACATATCAGGACTTACTTGATGCAGGTGTACATTTTGGTCACCTTACCCGTAAATGGGATCCGAAAATGTCGCAGTACATTTTCATGGAACGTAATGGTATCCACATTATAGATTTAAATAAAACCTTAACCAAGCTTGAAGAGGCTTCGGCAGCAATCAAACAGATCGTTAAATCTGGCCGTAAAGTATTATTCGTTGCTACTAAAAAACAGGCTAAGGATATAGTTGCCGAGCAGGCAAAATCAGTAAACATGCCTTTCGTAACCGAACGCTGGTTAGGTGGTATGTTAACCAACTTCGCTACCGTGCGCAAGTCGATCAAAAAGATGTCTAACATCGACAAGATGACTAAAGACGGTACTTACGATGTTCTTTCAAAGAAAGAAAAGTTAATGATTCAGCGTGAACGTATTAAGCTTGAAACCCTTTTAGGTGGTATTTCTGACCTTAACCGTTTACCTGCAGCGCTTTTCCTGATTGATGTTAAGAAAGAACATATTGCTGTTACTGAAGCTCTGAAGTTAAACATCCCTACCTTTGCAATGGTAGATACTAACTCAGATCCTTCAAGCATCGATTTCCCGATCCCGGCAAACGATGACGCTACTAAATCAATTTCCCTGATCACTGATATCATCATCAAAGCGATCCAGGAAGGTTTAGACGAACGCAAACGTGAGAAAGAAGACGAAGCTGAAAAAGAAGCTGCTGCTGCTAAAGCTAAAATAGATAGTGGTGAAGCTGCTAAAGAAGAAGCTGCTGCTCCTCGTCGTGAGAGAGTGGTAACTGCTGCTACAGCTGAGCCTGCTGCTGCTGAAACTGCAACAGCTGAAGCTGAAGCTCCATCGGAAGCTGCTGCTGATCAGCCAAAGAGCGAAAGCGCTGAATAAAATTTGTTGTGGGTTGCGGGTTGCGCGTTGTGGGCCTCCCGCAACTTACAACCTGCAACCCACAACTTTTATACATAAATTTTAATAAGGAAAAAGAAATGTCAACTGTACAAATTTCTGCCTCAGACGTAAATAAACTGCGCCAGCAAACCGGTGCAGGAATGATGGATTGCAAGAAAGCTTTGATCGAATCAAACGGTGATTTCGAAGCTGCTATCGACTACCTTCGTAAGAAAGGTGCTAAAGTTGCTGCAAGTCGTCAGGACCGCGAATCGAACGAAGGTGTGGTAATTGCCAAGACTACTGCCGATGGCAAACGTGGTGTTATTGTTGAAGTTAACTGCGAAACCGACTTTGTTGCCAAGAATGCTGATTTTATCGCATTTGCTAACAGCATCGCTGATCTTGCTGTAGAAAAAACTCCTGCTTCTCTTGAAGAACTAACAGCTCTTGAGCTTAACGGTTCGAAAGTTGCTGATCAGATACTTGACCAGACTGGAAAGATCGGTGAAAAGATCGGTGTGAATAAATATGAAATTGTATCTGGCGAAAAGGTGATCGCTTACATCCACGGTAACTACCGTTTAGGTGTATTGGTTGCTTTGAGCGCTGATGCTGCTGGTGTTGAAGAAGCTGGAAAAGACGTAGCAATGCAGATTGCGGCTATGAATCCGGTTGCTATTGATAAGGATGATGTTGATTCGCGCACAATCGAACGCGAGCTTGACATTGCTAAAGAGCAGATCCGTGCTGAAGGTAAACCTGAAGCTATGGTTGAAAAGATCGCTCAGGGCAAACTTAATAAGTTCTACAAAGATTCAACTCTGTTGAACCAGGAATTTGTTAAGGATTCTTCTAAAACTATCGCCCAGTTCTTAAACGGTGTTTCTAACGGTTTAACCGTTACTGCGTTTAAGAGAGTGCAATTAGGCGCGTAATTGGGTTGAAGGTTGTGGGTTGCGGGTTGAAAGACCGGGCTTGCGATCGAAGTTGAAAGTTCAAAGAAGGTTCAAAGCCTAAAGTTCAACGGCCGACTTAACGACTAAACATATTTAAAAAGGGGTTCTTTTGCAATGCAGAAGAACCCCTTTTTTTTGCGTTGTTCTTCCCTTACAGAGCACATGGTCCTTGCTTTCAACTTTAAACGCTCGACTTTCAACTAAAAATTGTACCTTTGCCCGGCATCTAAAGCCACTCTTCTATTAAGTTCAAATGGATCAAATACAAAAAAATATTAAAAGTAGACTGATCTCAAATCTCATTTCTCATTTCTTAAATCTCGTATGAAATATAAGCGTATCCTCTTAAAACTGAGCGGCGAATCGTTAATGGGCGATAAACAGTATGGCATTGACAGCGACCGGGTGCTGCAATATGCGCGCGACATTAAAGCTGTTTTTGATAAAGGAATCGAAATTGCTATTGTTATTGGAGGAGGGAACATCTTCCGTGGTTTAAGTGCTGAGAAATCAGGAATGGACCGCGTTCAGGCCGATTATATGGGTATGCTTGCAACGGTGATCAACAGCATGGCCCTGCAGGATGCACTTGAAAAGCTGAGCGTTAAAACACGGCTGATGACAGCTATTAAGATGGAGCAGATCTGCGAACCTTTTATCCGCCGCCGGGCTGTACGTCACCTCGAAAAGAGACGTATTGTGATTTTCGGAGCGGGTACAGGCAATCCCTATTTTACTACCGACACCTGCGCTTCCCTGCGTGCAATAGAAGTTCAGGCCGACGTTGTATTGAAAGGCACCCGCGTTGATGGCATTTATACGGCCGATCCTGAGAAATTCCCTGAAGCTGTTAAATATGATGAGATCACCTTCCAGGAAGTTTACGACAGGGGTCTGAATGTTATGGATATGACTGCTTTTACACTTTGCCAGGAAAACAAGCTTCCGATCATCGTGTTTGACATGAATAAACCGGGTAACTTTATGCGCATTGCAAACGGAGATACTATCGGAACTTTAGTAAGAGGATAAAAAAATAAGTAATTTTATAGCCTGATATAACTGATTTTTATGAATGACCTTATAAAGAAACAGCTTAATGATGCAAAAACCCTGATGGATAAAGCCGTCGATCACGCCGATAGTGAACTGACTAAGATCCGCGCAGGGAAGGCAATGCCCTCTATGCTTGATAGCGTAATGGTTGAATATTATGGCAATCCGACTCCGCTTAGTCAGGTGGCAAGCATTAACACTCCCGATGCACGCACATTGGTAGTTCAGCCCTGGGAAAAAGCACTGCTTTCTAAAATTGAAAAAGCGATTGTAGACTCAAACGTGGGTCTCAATCCTCAAAACGATGGACTGGTTATCCGGTTAAATGTTCCCCCTCTTACCGAAGAACGCCGTCGCGATCTTGTGAAGAAAGTGAAAGAGGAAACTGAAAAAGGCAGGATTGCTATACGGAACATCCGTAAAGATACAAACGGTAAAATTCAGCGCCTTAAATCAGAAGGTGTTTCTGAAGACGAAATAAAAGGTGGCGAAGCTGAAGTTCAGAAACTCACAGATAGCTATATCGTGAAAGTCGATAAGCTGGCTGAAGTGAAGGAAAAAGATATTATGACGGTGTAACGATTATGAGTGATGAATTATGAGTTATGTTTGTATCATGCATAACTCATAACCCATCACTTATAATTCTACAAACGTGAAGCTGCTTTACAATTACCTGAAAAATTACAAGGGGCTGATAGCTTTCGCCCTGCTCCTTGCGGCAATCAACCAGATCTTCTCTTTCCTGGATCCCTGGATCTTCAGGAAGATCATCGATAAATACGTAACACATTACCAAAACTACACCACCGAGGAGTTCTTTAAAGGGGCGGGGATGCTTATCCTGGCAGCCATGGGCGTGGCGATGGTGTCGAGGATTGCTAAAAACTTCCAGGACTATTATGTCAATGTGATCACTCAGCGACTGGGCGCCCGGATATATTCTGATGGCCTTGCCCACTCGCTCGAGCTTCCATACCAGGTTTTTGAAGATCAGCGGAGCGGCGAAACGCTGGGCATCTTACAGAAAGTTCGCCTGGATACGGAAAAGCTGATTATAGCCACCATCAACATCCTCTTTACAAGCATTATTGGCATCATCTTCGTTTTTATCTATGCGGTTAATATTCATTGGCTGATTGCTGTTTTTTATATTGCCGTGATCCCGGTGCTGGGTACCGTAAGTTCGATACTGAGTAAGAAAATAAAGGTGGTTCAGAAGAACATTGTTTCAGAAACCACCGCGCTGGCGGGTTCTACCACAGAATCTCTCCGCAATATCGAACTTGTGAAAAGTTTGGGGCTTTCGTCGCAGGAGATAAAAAGATTAAACAACACTACCGACAAAATCCTTGGCCTCGAGCTCAAGAAAGTAAAATATGTTCGCAGCCTCAGCTTCGTCCAGGGCACGCTTGTTAACCTCCTGCGAAATGGTATCATCTTTCTGATGATGTTC